>DVIP01000018.1 GCA_018711225.1 Candidatus Cryptobacteroides intestinipullorum
GCCTAAGTTCATGGCTGCAGAGCTTTACAAGCCGTTCATCATCAGGAAACTGATTGAAAGAGGCATCGTAAAGACAGTGAAGTCGGCCAAGAAGATTGTGGACAGGAAGGACCCGGTGATCTGGGATATCCTCGAAAACGTGATGAAAGGACATCCGGTACTTCTGAACCGTGCCCCTACCCTGCACAGACTCGGTATCCAGGCTTTCCAGCCGAAGATGATAGAAGGAAAGGCCATCCAGCTGCATCCGCTCGCATGTACGGCATTCAACGCCGACTTCGACGGTGACCAGATGGCAGTACACCTTCCGCTCGGAAATGCTGCAATCCTGGAGGCCCAGCTTCTCATGCTCGGCTCCCACAATATCCTCAACCCTGCAAACGGAACCCCTATTACCGTGCCTTCACAGGACATGGTGCTCGGACTGTACTACATCTCTAAGCCGCGTGCAGGCGCCAAGGGAGAGGGAATGAATTTCTACGGACCTGAAGAGGTGATTATCGCCCTCAACGAAAAGGCCATAGACATCCATGCTTCCATCAATGTAAGGCTTCCGAAGAACAAGATGGATCTGTCGGAAGGCTACCAGATGGTGAACACCACGCCTGGAAGGATTATCGTGAACCAGATGGTTCCGGACGAGGTGCCTTACATAAACGAAGTTCTCGGAAAGAAATCCCTCAGGAAGATCATTTCGGTAGTCATCAAGAATACCGGTATCGCACGCACCGCACAATTCCTCGATGATATCAAGAACCTCGGTTACAACATGGCATTCAAGGGAGGACTTTCATTCAACCTCGGGGACGTCATCATCCCTGAAGAGAAACAGTCTCTCATCGAAAACGGATACAAGACAGTGGAATCCATCAAGAACAATTTCTCAATGGGTTTCATCACGAACAACGAGCGCTACAACAAGGTGATCGACCTGTGGACTTCCATAGACAACAAGATCACAAGCATCGTGGAGAAACAGATATCCAACGACCAGCAGGGCTTCAATCCTGTATACATGATGCTGGACTCAGGAGCCCGAGGTTCTACACAGCAGATCAAGCAGCTCTGCGGTATGCGAGGACTTATGGCGAAGCCTCAGAAGTCGGGTGCACAGGGTGCCGAGATTATCGAAAACCCTATCATCTCGAACCTGAAGGAAGGAATGACGGTGCTCGAGTACTTCATCTCCACACACGGTGCACGTAAAGGTCTGGCCGATACCGCATTGAAGACAGCCGACGCAGGTTACCTGACAAGACGTCTTGTCGATGTTTCGCATGATGTAATCATCAACGAAGAAGACTGCGGCACACTCAGGGGACTGATAGCCACTGCCATCAAGAGCAAGGACGAAATCGTGGAGTCCCTCGGCGAAAGGATTCTGGGAAGGACATCGGTACACGATATCTTCAACCCGCTTACAGGAGAACTTATTCTTCCTGCCGGCGAAGAAATCACCGAAGACATCGCTGCCAAGATAGAATCCCTGCCTATCGAGCAGGTTGAAATCCGCTCCGTACTCACCTGCGAATCCCGCAAGGGAGTATGCGCCAAGTGCTACGGAAGAAACCTGGCTTCAGGCAGAATGGTGGAAAAAGGCGAAGTGGTCGGTGTCATCGCGGCCCAGTCCATCGGAGAGCCTGGTACACAGCTTACACTCCGTACATTCCACGTCGGAGGAACGGCATCCAGCACCGCATCTGAAAGTTCGATCACATCCAAGTATGAAGGAAAGCTCGAATATGAGGAACTCAGGACGATACAGAGAATCGCGGACGACGGTTCCGTACAGGATGTCGTAGTCAGCCGTACTACCGAACTGCGCATCATCGACGAGAACACGGGCATCACATATTCGCAGTATGATGTGCCTTACGGCTCCATCCTCTACAAGAAGGACGGGGACAAGGTAAAGAAAGGCGACCTTATCTGCGAATGGGATGCATACAACGCCATCACCATCATTGAAGCCGCCGGTAAGGCCCGCTTCGACAGCATGATAGACGGTGTGACATTCCGCGAGGAAATGGCTGACGAATACTCCCTCAACAGGGACAAGGTCATCATTGAGTCCAGGGACAAGTCCAAGAACCCGACCATCAACATCATCGACGAAAACGGCGAAAGCAAGAAGCAGTACAACCTTCCTGTCGGAGCCCACGTCATGGTGAACGACGGTGACGATCTCAAGGTCGGAGACATCATCATCAAGATTCCTCGCGCCATCGGAAAGTCGAGCGATATCACGGGAGGTCTCCCTCGAGTTACGGAGCTTTTCGAAGCACGCAACCCGTCAAACCCTGCCATCGTTTCCGAAATCAACGGAGAGGTGATAATGGGCAAGATCAAGAGAGGAAACCGCGAAATCATCATCAAGAGCAAGTCCGGACAGGAAAAGAGATACCTCGTACCTCTTACCAAGCAGATACTTGTTCAGGAGAACGACTACGTGAAGGCCGGAATGAGGCTTTCTGACGGAGCAGTCTCCCCTACGGACATTCTCGACATTCTCGGACCTATCAAGGTGCAGGAATACATTGTCAATGAAATCCAGGAGGTTTACCGTCTCCAGGGTGTGAAGATCAATGACAAGCACTTCGAGATTATCGTAAGGCAGATGATGAGGAAAGTCCAGATAAACGACCCTGGTGACACGGACTTCCTTCCGGAAGAACTGGTGGACAAGTGGGTATTCATGGATACCAATGACCATATCTACGGCAAGTTCATCATCACCGATGCCGGCGACTCCGAGAAATATTCCGTAGGGCAGATTATTTCGGCCCGCGAAATGAGGAGCGAGAACTCTTCACTCGAGCGTCAGGGACTGAAGATGATGGTACTGCGCGAGGCCAAGCCGGCTACAGCCAGCCAGGTGCTCCAGGGAATCACACGTGCGGCATTGAAGACAAACAGCTTCATCTCCGCCGCATCTTTCCAGGAGACTACGAAAGTGCTCAGCGAGGCTGCCATAAGGGGTCGCATAGACACCCTCGAAGGTCTGAAGGAAAACGTGATCTGCGGACATGCAATACCGGCAGGTACCGGTCAGAAAGAGTTCCAGGAAATCCTGGTGGCTCCTATGGAAGAGTACCAGAAGGCCATGAGCAATCTGTAACGGACGGATTTTTCCCGGAAACCGTTTACGGTAAAAAGCAGAAAAAAGAAGTAGAGCCGGATTGCAAATCCGGCTCTGCTGTTTATTATTTGTCTCTACTGTTTTTATTCTGCTATCTGATTTGCAGGGACACTGGTAATCAGGTCCACGAAATAATCACGTATCGCCTCACCCTGTTCCTTGTCTGCCATCATGTAGCGGTGCTTTCCTTCAGGATTTGCTGAAAAGGCCACCGTCCCGTTCCCGGCCACCGTGATATCACCTGCAGGAGAGAGGGAGAACATGTCCTCATGCCCCGCAGCATAAAGCAGCGCTGTCAGGTCCCATGTCGGCCTGTCATAAGGCATAGGGAGATAACATTTGTACGCCTCGACTACCGGATGCAGGCCGACCCAGCCGAAATCCGAAACGATACTGCTGCCCGGATACAGGATTTCCATGCCCAGTTCGAAAGGCGTAGTCACTATGGCTCCCGGCCATTCCCCGAAGACCTTTGCGGCCGCAGGTATGTCCTTGTGCACATTGTACTCCGCCATTTCAGGATTATTGAAACAGCCGGCCATCGTCGTCAGGAGTTTCACTTTAGATGCGACCAGTTTCTTTCCGTCCAGTTCCGAATACCCGTCAGCCTGGGTATCAAGAAGCCTCGCAAGATTCGTCATGAAACCTATCGAGACTATGACTACGGACGAATCAGGCTGCTCCGCCAGTATTTTCCTGTAAAGCAGATGGGCATCCGGAAGATCAGAATATGAGTCCAGAGTGCGTCCGAAAGCCGGATTTCCTTCCGCATCCTTCAGATTGCAGACGGCCTGCGCATAGTTTACGGCATCCGTTTCACATTCGGCTCCGTTCCTGATCACCCCTATCGGAATATCCGGATGTCCATACCATGTGTTCATAATATCCGTAAATTCCGCAGGAGCCTCCCCGTTCTTGTTTATCATTATAGCCAGGACATCGACAGTGCCGTCATCAATATACTTGTGAAGCATGTCCAGGGCCAGGGCATCGTCCACGTCGTTTCCGATATCCGTTTCCAGTATAACCTTTATCCTGTCATCATCCTGCTGCACCTCCGTGCCGCATGACACCGCAGCGGCCAGCACCGCAAATGTCGCAAAAAGAAATCCTGCTCTGTTCATTTCAGCTAATTTTAACGTCAGTTCGACGAATTATTATACTAAGTACCAGAGATTTCGTCGAACTGACATTACGATTTCTGCGAAATCTCGGTCCTTTTACGTGTCACCCCTCTTAAATTCTCCCCTGACGTAGGGGAGAACTTACCTACGGATTCGTTTCCCGAATCCTCTATAGAGGTAGTTCTCTGAATTTCACTACGTTCTTTTCATCGAACTCACGTTAATTTTATGTTCAGAACAAAGATACCCAATGTGACCGGGAATACAAACAAAACCTCCGGAGAAAATCAGTAGATATACTCCACATCAGATTTCTTGAAACGGAGGATGCGAGTATCGTTGTTCCCCGCCCCGTTCTTGTGCAGATAAAGGTTTTCCATACCTCCGGCAATAAACCATCCGTAACCTTCCGGAGAATGCACGGCGAAAAGCATATTGTTGTAATGCCCGTTGTGGTAAATGCCGTCGGCATTCCACTGTGCTCCCGGTCCATACCATACAAGCGGCTCGTTATCCGGGAAATCCTCCGATGCCACCGAAAAATATATCAGATTCGAAAGGGTCAGTGAACCGAGAGGGACATCGTTCTTGCGGCGCTGAACCATTTTCATGGCCGAATGGCCTTCCCACGGCGTCTTGAGGCTGTACTTGCCGCCCCACATCACCCATACATAGTCAGTGGCATCAAATATACGGTTGAACTCCTCCATTGTCGGAAGTTCATAACCGGCAGGTGAAAGGGCGTCTGCAGGCAGTTTGTTGATATGCACGGTCTGTCCTCCGCTGTAACCGTCGAGGACTGCCTTGCCACCGCTGTCCACTACCCTCATGCCGCGGCCGCTGTCTCCTATATATGACCAGCCCCACAATTCGCGGTAAAGCTCCGGTGGACAGGAGGCGAGATAGTCGGAAAGGGTCTGCCCGGCCAATACGGCAGGATCCTCAGATGAAAGTATCTGGTCATCGAAAGAGCGGGAATCCCCCATTGCGTTGTATTTGCACCACCAGACACCGTGCAGCCATGTCACTGGAAGGCCGTAATTGCGGCGCACGACAGTATATTCCTCCCTGGAAGAGCCGTCGTCCCTGTTTCTGATGACTATTACGGCTTTCTGGTCCCTGCCGTCAGCGGTAGGGTCGTTCGGCCTCCAACCCCCGACAATACGCCAGGAATTTCCGTCACCGGCACTGCGTTCGGCCTTCATCCACTCGTCCTCCCCCGGAGCAAATTCCACCAGAAGTTCTTTTTCCGGAGGCAGGTTGAACACTCCGAACTCATTGTCCGCATATTTTCTGAAATCATGTTCATACCATACATTGTCAAACGACATTGTTCCGGAAAGGACAGTCGGATTTGCGGCCAGTTTCAGCGTGATGGCATCCTCCGGATAGGAATGGCCGAGCCCTTTGCGCCGGAATGCGAGCACCGTCTCGCCAGAAGGCACGTTAGGGGCAAAAAGCCCCTTGCGCACCATGAACCTGTTCACACCATCGTAGCCGCCGGTCTCTGCTACCGGCTCGACACTGAGCAGATGCCCCTCATAAGGCAGCAGTTCCAGTTCGTCATCGCTGTCTATGTCGAGGATGAACTCTGTCTTCCCGTATGGAAGGACAAGTGTCCGTCCGTCTTCCGAAACCTGAACCCCGGAAGGCAGCGTACCGGATTCCGCATTCACCACGAGCCTGGACCTGTCTGGAGTCATCTCTATCTCTCCTCCGTCATTCCATCCTGACACGGAAAGCTCCAGATCGGCGCTGATATGGTCCTTGCGGACAGTAAGGGTATATACGGTATTGCGCTCCAGATGATCCGGAAGTTCAGCTCCCAATGTGCATTCCTTGCCGTCCACTATCGCATCTACGGTCACGGAAAGAGACGGGTTGTCCTGTCCGAAAAGGTATGCCACCCCTTTCCTGTCTTCCGTGACAGGAGTTTCGAAAGTAACCTTCATGTCACCGGAAGAGGGCGAAGACAGGACTGTGCCGCGGAACAGAGGGGCCTCGTACAGCGTCCCTCCGAATGTCAGGCTCCTGACTTCCGCCTTGCCCGCCACGTCTATCTTCATATCGAAGCGCACCATGCCTCTTTCGAGGGCGACCTGCAGCACACCGCTGCCTGAAAGGCTGGTCTTTCCGGTATAGAAGTGTCCGGGATGGCCGTCTTCGGAGACTGCGACGGCCCTGGAAAGCCATGCAGTTTCGCTTTCACCTTCCTGAGGCCGGACATAGTCCGGACCGTCCGGGCCTGCAGCCACGACGTACAGTGTTCCCGACCTGCTGTCAAGGTCTATCCCGAACACTTTGCCCCCGTCAGCTGAACCGTCCCCGCTGCCGGAAAAGGAATTGTATGTCCTTACCAGTTTCCCTCCATCGAAATGATAGGCTTCCAGGGAAGCTATCCCGTCTTCATCCTGAAGTTCTGCGGCACCGCCGGCATATGCGGCGATTTCAGCCCTTACGGTATTGGTTCCGCCCGGTCCTCCTGCAGGACCGGTATCCACTATGGCGTCCTTGCATGAGAACATCATGAAGAATGCCGGAAGAATTGTCATCGTATACTTTTTCATGTTTCTGTCTTTTGATTGTTCATACTATGCCGTGCCGTCATTCGTAAATATATTCCACCGGTGTCTTGACACAGCGTATCGTCCTTGTCTTGACCGTATTGTTGGCCGCGAACTTGATCCAGTTCTGTCCCGGTCTGTCCGTCGAGGAATACCCTTCCATGCCCCAGGTCCTGCCGGCATCTCCGTATGTAGCCAGAAGGATGTTCATTCCCGCTATATTGCCCGGCACCGTGTTCCACTGGTGTCCCAGTCCGAACAGTGTCCAGTGCGAACCGTCATGGATGAAATCATAGAAGGCCACGGTTCCGTAGTCATGCCCCAGGAAACTGACATTGCGTTCGGCTATCCTTACATCGAGTCTCTGTCCGGACATATTGTCGAACTGGCGTGAGCCTATACCTCCGAGATTGAAGTCATTGCTTGCCGAAAAGAAGGCATAGTCCCGGTAATCAGGAATCATGTAGCCGTCAGGCGCCATTTCCGAAGGGTCGAGCAGACCGAAATTCAAGGCCGAAGGATTCATGCCTTCATAATAGAAGGCGAAGCCGTCATGTCTTAGAGGAAGTCCGTCAGGGTTGCCGGCCTGATACTGGTCTCCCATCAGTGCCAGAAGGTCATTTTCAGGCATGGTCAGGAGCATTTCGAAAAGCGCGTCACGGGGTGCCGGGTCTTCACCGCATTTAATCTGGTCGGAAAAGTCCTTCACATTTCCACGAAGGTTGTACCGGCACCACCATGTATCCCCCATTTTCACCACAGGGAGTCCCAGATTCAGCCTGCGGACCGTATATGACTCCCTGTCAGAACCGTCTGCGGACGATATGACCACCAGACCCTCCTGGCTTCTGCCGTCGGCTTTAGGGTCATTCGGCTTCCATCCGCCGAGAATCCGGTATGTCCTCTGTCCGGATTCCGTCCCCGTCTCCACGGCTTTCATCCACGGATCTTCTCCTGCAGCAAATTCCACGGACAAAACCTTGTCTGACGGCATGGTGATGACAGCCAGTTCTCCGTCCACATATTTGGCGAAATCGCAGACACCGTCTTCACCGAAATCCAACATTCCGTCCACGACTATCGGGCTGGCCTCGAACACCAGCACCACCCTTCCGGAACTGACGTTTCCTTCATGGACATCGAGATATATCTTCTCTTCCACGCTTCCGGGCATCCTTAGAGAAGATGAGACTCTCACGGAAGCCACTTTTTCCAGAGACCTGGAAGACGGCTGCCGGACGATTTCCACACCGGGAATGTTCCCCTCCACGGTAACCCCGGCTGACGGCTCTCCGAGTATTGAAAGAACGAAATCCCGTCCCGTATAAGGGACATATACGGTATCTCTGGACGACGATACCCTGATTCCGTCAGAAAGTTCCGAATTTTCCACATCCACAAGTCCCCTGAGAGACTGTCCTGAACCGGAAACGCTCCCGCTTTCCCAGTCGCCTGACAGTACGGCCACGGAAATTCCCGTACCGTTGCCGTGCACTGCAAGCGTGTATACGGTATTCCGCGTTATGGTTTCAGGAAGGGCCGTCCTGAATCTGTGAAGCGCATCCCCAAATTCCGCCGTGACCTCAGCCACGGCTCCGGCATTGTCCTGCGGGACCATGTAAAGCAGCGTCTCGCGGGCATTATGCAGAGGTGCGTCAGAAAAGTCCCTGACGAATTCCGTTCCGGACCGTGTATCAGGCAGATCGGAAACCGCCTGTCCCGCGGCTTTCCCGGAATGCACCGGGCCTTTTTCCGCAAGCCCTCTTACAGTGACTTCCATGACTCTGACGTCCCTGTCCTCCGTGAGTATGTCCAGTCTGGCAGCACTTCTCGTCATGCGAACTGCCGCACCTGCCCCTGTCATGCCGTCCAGATCCGCTTTCCCGGTCATCAGAAAGCCGGAAGGCTTCATTTCATCCGCCGTCGCCTCGACTGAAAGAAATTCGTCCAGAGTCGTCGAGCCGGGGACAAGGGCAGCTGCAGGCTCCAGTCCGGACGAGTTGGCAAGCACATAAATTTGCCCGGACATCTTGTCAGTTCCGAAAGAGAAGATATTTCCCTGTCCCGAATGTTCCGGGATTATGGTTTCTTCCAGGACTCCGGACCTGAAAAGATAAAGAGTCACATCGTCTATCCTGCTGTCAGCAGACCTGTCTCCCTGCATTTCCGACACGTCAAGTCTGAAACAAGGCTTTCCCGTGGCATCCGGCAGGTGTTCCAGGGTTCTTTCCGAGCAGCCGGCGAAAGCCAGCAATGCCGGAAAAATCATATATTTTAATGTTTTCATTTCCTATAATTTGAATTTCGGCTGCGAGGCATAAATGTGCGGATTGTTACGGCTGTCCAGGTAAGAGGGCGAATCCACCGGCATCTCCTGAATATGGTCCACATAGAACTTGTTCATCAGTTCCTGGGCCCAGGGACCGTAGGTGAATGCACTGCTGTGGCTGTACCCCATGACATGACCGAGCTCGTGGAACATGATCTCGCAGGCATACGTGGAAGTATAATGGTTGAACCAGGCTCCCTGGTATGCACCGAAAACATTTCCTCCGCCAAGTCCCAGAACACCGTTTCCGGTATATACGAGGCCCACATTTATTGTTCTGGACTGGCGCATCTGAGCAAGCACTGTCTCCGGTGTCACCTTGTCTTCCGGACCTCCATTGCCGTAGAGCCTGTCCTGATTTTCCATCAGAATAAGTTCATGTTCTGGCATGTCTATCATATATGTGAAATTCAGGAAGAAAGCCACAGCTTCCCTGCAATGCACCGGGCGGATTCCTATCCAGTTCCCGGCCGGGCCTCCGTCTTCTCTTTCGGGGTCGCCGCCATAGAGGGAGAAACGGATATTCCATCCATGCCGTATGGCCTTGAGCTTTTCCCAATACGGATCCTTTGATTCCAGACGGAAGGTGATGCCTGCCAATCCGGATGCATTTGTCGCCGGTATTTCCAAAAGTCTTCCGGATTCCGTCCTGAAAATACACTTATCCGATGTCACCGGCAGGGTCTCGTAGAAATCTGCGAATGCCGGTATCCTGTCGAAGTATGCCAAATCCACATATTCCCCTTCCGTACCCGGAAACATGGCCCTTATCAGAACGTCTTTCAGGTCTTTCGGTGAATAAAACCGGACATGAAGGCTGTCTCCGGCAAGCGATACCTGCAGAGGCGAAGCAGTATTGAAATTCCTTTTGGAGAAATCGGTATATATTTCATGAGGTTCGTCGTCCTGAAGTATTAGCCCGTAGCTGCCGGACTCATAATATTTTTCGGTGATGAACATGGTCCCGCTCCCATCGTCAGGGTGTACAGCGTCTATATTCACTTCGCTGACGGCATTAGGAGAAACCGACACGCCGGAAAATACGAATACCCTTCTGGACATTCCGCCCCTGTAATCCCTGGTAATGACTTCGTTTTCCCCGCCGATGGCACCGTCCTCCACGGTCGGCATGAAAATGAAACTGCTTCCTGCAGTCAAGTCGAGCGTAAGTCTGTCCGTGCCGCTTTTCCCTGAGAAAACTCCGTCACCGGAAAGACCGGTATAAAAACGCGGTGCCTCCAGAATGATTCCGTTCGACACTACTGCAGACTCTATGTAAGGACCGGAAAAGACATGACGGATATCAATCCTTCCTACAATCCTTTTCTGCACAATATCTCCGGAGACATCCGTGACAAGTCCGTTCCCGTCTTCATAAGACACGTTTTTCACCGTAAAGGGTGTCGTGGAATGGAAATATTCCGCAGACAAAGACCTGTCCGGGTTCTCAGGAAAAGAAAGCCACTGCTCCGAAGCATGCGATATGTCATGTATCACCGCACCGTCATCCGCGGAATCCCCCAGTATGCCGAGTACCAGAAGCCTGTAGCTCCCGGCCTGCAGGCCTTCGATATTTATGGACGAAGTGTTCCTGTCATAGACGCCTTTCAGGTTTCTCACCACGTTTCCGTCCATGTCCGTAACGGCAAACTCCACCCTGTCATATCCTGCAGCGTATTGTCCTGCCGATGATTTCACGTCCAGGTTCTGTCCCGGGCCGGATGTGCCGGCATATTCTTCCGGACACAGATGGAAAACTGCGGGCGCAGGTCCCGCCACCGGTGCCGCAGGCTGTTCCTTGGAGCAGGAAAGCATTGCCGCAAACGGCACCGCCATTGTCAGTATAATGTTTCTGATTCTCATTTTCCGATAATATCCAAATTGTTGCACATCGGGAACATGGGAATTGCAAAACATGCCTTTTCCATGTTTCCGGGGGCAAAGATATCCTTCCGGAAACAGAAAATCCGTAACAATTGTTACGCAGGTGAAAATTTGTGCTGGAACCCTCCTGCCAAGCATGAAAAAGGCGCCCCGGCCCGTGGAATACGTGTCCACGAACCGGGAGCGCTTATGTTCATGTCCTGCCGACGGACGCGGCCGTTCTTAAAACATCACTGTCAGTTTCCCGCTACGGCATGCCTGTAACCCTTGATCCTGTTCCAGTCTCCGCGGGTGAAATCAGGAAATTCGACCGGCATGTTCCCGTTCTCTATGGATGCGGCGGAAAGTCCGCCTATGCATGACCATTCGGCTGCGTCATATACATCCTGGTCGAGAGGCAGTCCGTTTCTCAGACAGTATATGAGACGGTAATCCATGATGAAGTCCATGCCTCCGTGACCGCCGACTTCACGGGCCTTGGCCTCTATTTCCTTGGCTATCGGATGTTTGTATTTCTCCATAAGCATATCCCTGGTCTCTTCCGAAACGAAGCTGTGACCGGCGAGATCCTCATGGTCGGGAATGACATCCGAGTCCTTGTTTTCCGGCTTGAAGGCAAACCCCTCCACCGGATACTTGTTTGCAAAACCTTCCGTGCCGGTCACCTGATACTCCCTACTGTACGGCCTCGGGGTATAGACATTGTGCTGGAGAAGAATCGAGCGGCCGCGTGCAGTCTGGATAAGAGTGACCGTATGGTCTCCGTTCGCAAACGAATCCGCATCCATCAGCCTCTTTGCGGTAGCGGCTCCGTTTACAGACTTGGTATCCATTGACACGAGCCTTGTCATCCTGTCACCTCTGTGTATGTCGAGAATCTGGCATGCAGGCCCGAGACCGTGAGTGGCGTATACATCGCCTCTGTGTGACTGGTTGAAATCAAGTCTCCAGTTTCCCTGGTACTGGTCCCAAAAGTCATCAAGATTATGTATGTATCCTCCCTCGACATGCAGGATTTCCCCGAACAGTCCGTGCTGGGCCATGTTCAGTGTAGTAAGTTCGAAAAAGTCGTAGACACAGTTCTCAAGCATCATGCAGTGCCTTCTGGTCTGCTCCGCAACATCCACCAGCTGCCAGCATTCGGCCACGGAGGTGGCCGCAGGGACTTCCACTGCCACATGTTTCCCGTGTTTCATGGCATATACCGCCATTTCCACATGTTTCTGCCATCCGGTGCATATATATACAAGGTCTATATCATCCCTCTCGCACAGTTCCTTCCATCCGTCCTCGCCGCTGTATTCCGCCGCCTGGGGAAATCCCCTGTCCCCGAGTATTTTCTGTGCGGATGTGACTCTTTCCGGCAACAGGTCGCACAGGGCCTTTATTTCCACGCCGTCAAGATATGTGAATCTCTTCACCGCATCCGGCCCCCTCATTCCCAATCCGATGAATCCGACTCTGACGGTTTCGAGAGGATCTGTCCTGAGGCCAAGTACCGATTCCTGGCCCTCGGCGCGTTCCGGTGTGTCGAAGACTATAGTATCATCGAC
>DVIP01000154.1 GCA_018711225.1 Candidatus Cryptobacteroides intestinipullorum
TAAATTATTGACCGTTAAATTACTGATCATTTAATCATTAATCGACAATTTGTCGTCCGGCAGTTTTTTGCAGCTCTGACAGGCTGTTATTCTGCAGGTGACATCATCACTTCGATGAAATTCTCCTGCGATACGATGTCGCGCACCGCAGCCTTTATATTCTCGGCGTTGATATCCGAAATGGCTTCCTCATAAGCCTTGTCGTAATCGGTGCCGTATTCTTCGAAGTACTTGATGTTGCTCATCCAGTAGCTGTTCCTGATCCTGGACTCCGGAATATTCTTCTTGAAGTTCTCGATGGTCATGGCCAGCTGCTCGTCTGTCGGCCCTTCGTTCATGAGCTTGTAAATACCGTCCACTGCGGACTTCCTGAGCTTGTCGGCCGCATCCGGATTCGTGTCGAAGTACACCTGTATCAGAGCGCGCTCTTCCGGCTTGTTCTGGATGTCGAAGCTGACACCGGCTCCGTATGTACCGCCTTCTTCCTCACGCAGGGTAGCCACATAGATCATGTCCATAATGTACTGAGCCGCGTTCATCATTACGCTTCTGTGGATGGAGTAAGGCACGTATGAAGAGTAAAGCTGGAAGACTGTGGTCTTCGGGGTCTCCATCTTCGCGGTGAAGTGGTCTTCTATCTTGCCTTTTACGATATCCTCGTCCCTGTCTATCCACTGGTGGGCCTTCTTGCCCTTAGGAAGCGAACCGGCATATTTCTCTACCAGCGGCTTGAGAGTGTCCATGTCCACATTTCCGACAATGACCAGAGTGGCGCCGGCAATATTGTCATAGAGCTGGCGGTATACTCTTTCGATGGTGGAAAGGCTTGCCTTTGCGACCACATCCTCGCTGATGGTAATCCTTCTCGGATTGTCATTGTAGAGGACCTTTGTCATTTCCTGCTGGAGCTTGAAGTCCGGCTGGTTCTGGATATTCGGAAGTATAGCCGTAATCTGGCTTATGCCGGCATAGAATTCGTCTTCATCGAAGCGCGGTTCCATGAATGTCAGGTACATGAGCTGGAATGCCGTCTCCAGGTCCTTAGGGGAGGAAGAAGCGCTGATGCCGTGGCTCAGTCCGGAAATGAAAGGTGACACGCTTACGGTCTTGCCTGCAAGTATCTTTGGCAGGTCCTTGCCTGAGAAGCCGGCAATACCGGTATTCTGCATAAACAGACCGAATATGTTGTCTTCAAAAGACGGAAGGTCTTCGGTTTCGATGAGAGAGCGTCCTCCGTCCATGTAAAGCTGCATCATCACATTGTCCTTTTCATAGTCGGTAGGCAGGACGATGACTTTCAGACCGTTCTTGAGAGTCCATTTGGTAGCTCCGTATATGGTTTCTTCAGTCTTCTTGACAGGGGAGCCTTTCAGAAGCGATGCGTCGAGAAGAGGAACATTGTAATTCTGGGTCTCGTTGGCCTGGATTTCAGAATTTTCCACTTCGCCGAGTACCGTGATGAAATCAGTGTCGGCAGGATGCGTGAGACCTTCTTTTTCCGGTGCCTTGTAGAGAATCACCATGTTCTCTTTTGTGATCAGCTGTGAGGCAATCTGGTTCACGACTCCGGCATTGATTTGTGCCCCTATGGCCTTGGCGAGTTCGTATTCCGTTTCAGGCACCATGTAAGGGTAGTTGTCGAAGAAGTTGTTTATGTAGCTCTGTACGAATTCGGCATTCTTCCTGGAATCGGCACCTTCGGCCTGCTGTTCGTAGTAGCTGAGGATGTTCTCTTTGGCCCTGTCCACTTCATCGTCGGTGAAACCATAGCGCTTCATCTTCTCTATTTCAGTCATGAAGGCCTTGAAGGCGCTTATCCCTTCGCCGTTCTTGCACGAAATGCTTCCCATGGCCACATCGCATGTCTCGCAGAGATTCCCCACACCGAAACTTGCATTCAGGAAAGGTGCGTCAGGGCTGGATGTGATGTCATTGAAACGTTCGGCCATCACGTAGTAGATGAGATCTTCTATGAATTTCATTGTGAAGCCGAGATCCGTACTGTTCAGTTCTTCAGGCATAGGGTCGCTCTTCCACATTACCGTAAGGGTGGTGGCAGTGGCCTCCGGATCGGTTATGACACCGACCAAAGGCTCCGTATTTGAAGGAATCTTGTAGACTTCCTTCTGTTTCGGGTTTTCCTGTGCCGGAATATCGCTGAAGAGAGCCTTGATCTTTGCCTCTATCTGGTCCACGTCGATGTCTCCGACTACGATTACTGCCTGCAGGTCGGGACGGTACCATGTATGGTAGAAGTTCAGGAGGCTTTCAGGCTTGAAGGTCTTGAGGTTCTCTTCACTTCCGATAAGGGTGCATGTAGCATATTTGGAGTCTCCGTAGTAGTATGGCAGGGACTTCTCGTGCATCCTCCAGTCGGCATTGCTTCTGGTCCTCTTCTCTTCGAGGATTACGCCTCTTTCCGCATCTATTTCGGCAGGGTCGCAGGTCACGTAATGCGAGTAGTCGTGCATGATGAGCAGGCAGGTATCCACAATGCCTTCCCTGATGACAGGGATGTTGTTCAGCATGTATGTGGTCTGCTCCACTCCGGTCGCGGCGTTGATATTCCTTCCGAATTCGGCCCCTATCTTCTGCAGATAGTCGAGCATGGTCTTGCCCGGAAGGTTTTTCGTGCCGTTGAAGCACATGTGTTCAAGAAAATGTGCAAGTCCGTCCTGGTCGGGAGTCTCCTGTATGGCACCCACATTGGTAGCGAGGTAGAACTCAGCCCTCTGGGCAGGCTTGTCGTTGTGTTTGATGTAGTAAGTCAGGCCGTTGTCCAGTCTGCCCTTCCTCACGTCAGGGTCATTCGGCAGCTGGTTTTGCCCGTACATTGCCGCAGCGGAAAAGAACAGGGCGGCAAACAATAAAATTTTCTTCATAATATGATTTGAGTAAAAATTTTTCAAGTCAGCAAAGATAGTCTTTTTTCTTCTGAAAACGAATAGACAATATCCAGGCGCCGCTTCGGACAACCATTGTGCCATTCCGGCGCGGAAATCCGTTTTATTTTCCGCTGAAAGACTCTTCTCCGACTGACTCCAGCCATCTGTCCAGGCTGTTGAAAAATTCCTGCCTGGCGTAACCTATGCCGTCATGGCCTGTATACTCTACTGTGGAGAAACCCCATCCGTGCCCTCCGGTCGGATAAATGTGCATTTCAGGATTGTGTCCTTTCCCTTTCAGCGCTTCATAGAATACGATGCTGTTTATCACTGGAACGGTGTTGTCATCGGAGCAATGGGCGAGGAATACCGGGGGAGTGTCTTCCGTAACGTTATTATATAAGGAGTATTTCCTTATCAGGTCTCCGTGAAGGTCCTGAGCCGCAATCCATTCGTCAGCGCTTTTGCCTTCTGTGGAACTCCATGCTTCATCATTCCCCATCAGATAGTTCTTGCTTCCAACATGCGAAGGCACATTGTCCATGGCTATGACCGGATAAATCAGTATGGAAAAGTCTGGTCTTGTAGTGCTGTCAGTGTAAAGTGTCGTCGCTGATGCTGCCAGATGACCTCCGGCAGAAAAGCCCATCACTCCTATCTGGCTTATGCCCCATTCTTCCGCATGCGCACGGCAGTACCTGAATATTTCATGGATGTCATCAAGCGGCACGGTCCAGTGTCCGTTTGGAAGCCTGTATTTTGCCACCGCCACCGTCACTCCATGAGATGTCATCCAGTCTGCCACATAAACGCCTTCATTATAGGATGATACTATGGTATATCCGCCTCCGGGGCAGACTATAACCATCTGTCCGTTTGGCTTTTTCGGGAAATACAGGTCGAAACGGGCCTTGTCGGATATGTTGCCGATATTCCCGTTGTCAGGTATGTTCTCGTTGCCGGACAGCCCGTTTTCCACTTTCATTTCGAGGCCGAGGGCTTCCATCTCTTTCCCTGTCACGATGTCGCTTACGGCTGCAGGTTCGTCCAGATAAAGGAAGACGGTCTTGTCCGGCCTGGTTTTGACACCGGGCTGCGCCTCCATGGAAACAGTCCACGCCGTCATAAGACAGGCTGCGGACATCAGATAAAGTATCTTTTTCATTTCAATGATATAATGTCAGTTCGACGGATAATTTTACCTGAAATCAGAGATTCCGCCGATAAAATATAAATTCGATATATGCAATAAAAAAGGGGCTGAGCCCAAATTGTCAATTTGTCACAGCCCCTTGCTTGTCATGCCGGCCTGTTATTCCTTGCCTGCGAGACGTTTGTAGGTATTCAGCCTTATCTTGGCGAATTCCTCTGTCCTCGTGAGAAGTTCACCAGCTTCGGCAGGGAACATCTTGTAGAGGGAAGCGAACCTTACTTCACCTTTCAGGAAGTCCTGGAACTTGCTCCAGTCAGGCTCCTTGCTGTCGAGGGTGAACGGATTCTTTCCTTCTTCCTCAAGTGCAGGATTGTACCTGTAAAGATGCCAGTATCCGCATTCTACGGCGAGCTTCTCTTCTTTCTGGCTCAGTCCCATGCCGGCTTTCAGACCGTGGTTGATACATGGAGAGTAAGCGATGATGAGAGAAGGTCCGTCGTAGGCTTCGGCCTCCTTGATCGCATTGAAGAACTGTGCCGGATTTGAGCCCATGGCTACCTGTGCCACATATACGTAGCCGTAGCTTATGGCCATCATTCCGAGGTCTTTCTTGCGTATCTTCTTTCCTGATGCGGCGAATTTGGCGATGGCGCCTGCAGGGGTAGACTTGGATGACTGTCCTCCGGTGTTGGAATATACCTCGGTGTCAAGAACGAGGACATTTACATTCTCTCCGGAAGCAAGTACATGGTCGAGTCCGCCGTAGCCGATATCGTATGCCCATCCGTCACCGCCGAAAATCCACTGTGAACGTGCCGGAATGAAATGTTTGTATTCAAGGATAGACTTGCATACGTCGCAGTTGCATTCCTCCATGAGAGGTATGAGTGCATCCGCCACTTCGCGTGTAGTTTTCGCGTCGTTCTTGTTTTCAAGCCACTTTGTGAAGAGTGCCTTCATTTCGTCCGAGCAGCATGAGCATGCAAGTCCTTCTTCCATAAGTCTGGCAAGAGTCATTCTCACTCTGTCGGAACCGAGCTTCATACCAAGACCGTACTCGGCGTTGTCCTCGAAGAGGGAGTTCGCCCATGCCGGTCCGTGTCCCTGTGCGTTCGTGCAGTATGGAGATGCAGGGAACGATGCACCGTAGATGGAAGAACATCCTGTAGCATTTGAGATCATCATGTGGTCGCCGAAAAGCTGTGTGATGGTCTTGATGTACGGAGTCTCGCCGCAGCCTGCGCAGGCACCGGAAAATTCGAACAGAGGCTGTGAGAACTGTGCGTTCTTGACATTCTGGAACTTGTTCTGGACGGTGTCCTTGTAGCCGATATGAGAGTGCAGGTAGTCGAAGTTTGCCTGTTCGTGATCCTGGGTCTCGGCAGTTACCATTACGAGAGCCTTTTCTTTCGCAGGACATACGTCGGCGCAGTTCCCGCATCCGGTACAGTCAGCAGGCGATACCTGCATCGTGAATGTGTACTCCTTGAATACAGCCTTGCCCTGGGCCTTCTTGATGCCTGCAGGAGCGGATGCCGCCTCTTCTGCAGTCATAAGGAACGGACGGATGGCTGCATGAGGGCAGACGAATGCGCAGGTGTTGCACTGGATACAGTTCTCTGCCTTCCATTCAGGCACGAACACTGCAACTCCGCGTTTCTCGTATGCCGCCGTCCCGTCCGGGATCGTACCATCGGCTGCATCCTTGAATGCGCTTACAGGAAGCTGGTCGCCGCACTGTGCGTTCACGATGTCTGCAACCTGCTTTACGAATTCCGGAGCGAGCCTGTCCTTGTTAGGGTTCTCGAACTTGCCGGTAATCTCTTTCCATTCCGCAGGTACGTTCACCTTGATGTATTCTCCGCCCCTGTCTACGGCTGCATAGTTCATCTTCACGACATTCTCTCCCTTCTTGCCGTAACTCTTGTCTATGGCTTTCTTCATGTATGTCACTGCATCCTCGTA
>DVIP01000155.1 GCA_018711225.1 Candidatus Cryptobacteroides intestinipullorum
TCCCGAATCCTCTACAGAGGTAGTTCTCTGAAGTTCACTACGTTCTTTTCATCGAACTCACGTTATTTTATTTTCGGATTTTCCGATCCGCGCGCAAATTTAATAATAATTTTGATAACAATACCGCAGGAAAGACAATCCTGTATGCCCTTATTCCAGGCCCTGTCTATCTCAGGACCTTGACTATGACGCCGATCCGTCCCGCCTGGCTCCACAGGCTTATCAGTTCGCTGTCGGTGTCGAATTTGACGACCTGGAATGTCAGCCCTGACCTGGTCTTGATATCAGTCTCCGTGGTATATACCAGATCAGCCTTTACAGTAGATCCGGGCTCCGGGAAAGACCTGCATTTGAGAATAAAATAATTTCCCATGGTGTCGTCCGTTACCCAGAACTCGTTCCTGGATTCATTGAATCCAAGCTGGCAGTCCGCAGAGTCATACTGAAACACGCTCTTGCCTTTTATGGTCAGGCCTATCCCGCTTTCATTTTTGAATTCCTCTATTCCGAATCCGGGTTCACAGCCTGGTGCCGCAGCCAGAAGAGCGGCTGCAAGCACAGGTATTGTCAGATATCTTTTTTTGTGCATGTCAGGTTTATTTTATGGTTATTGTCCTGGTGACAATGCTTGTGGAGCCGTCCTTGTACCGGATTTCCGCTTTCATTTCACCGGATGACTGGGGTATGTAGAATCCGCTGCCGTCAGTGGAAATCTGCTCACCGTCCATGTACCATATTATCTCTTCGGCATTATAGGCATTGTAAAGCCTGAGAGGGAACTTGCTCCCGGCCTGGAACGATCCGTCGTCATTCTTTTCCACATAATAGAGATAGATGAACGGATAACTCTGGTCACGCGGGGATTTGGTGGTAAAGTTGCAGGCCGAAGCCTT
Source organism: Candidatus Cryptobacteroides intestinipullorum (assembly GCA_018711225.1). Taxonomy (GTDB): domain Bacteria; phylum Bacteroidota; class Bacteroidia; order Bacteroidales; family UBA932; genus Cryptobacteroides; species Cryptobacteroides intestinipullorum. The sequence goes on from DVIP01000155.1 coordinate 894, forward strand.
GCTTTCCACTCCGTCCGCCTCGAAATAGATCTCGCATTTGTACGGGGTAAGAGGCTCAAGCCCTTCTATTGTGCAGGAGTATTTCCCGGCTTCGTAAGGGTCTGTTTCTGCTATGGTGAACTCTTCGCTCCCGGAGCTCTTTTTCCAGCGGACAAAGCCTTTGCCGTTATATCCCGCCGGCGCTTCCCAGGTGATTATGACGGCATCCTGATAGATCTGCGACTTTATGTTTACCGGAGACTGGATTTCACCGGAAAATGCGTTTACGGTCAGGACTATGTTGTTTCCCTCCCGCTCTATTCCCGTTATTGCCAAAGGGGATTCTTCCATGTTCCAGAAAACGAATGCAGGGTCTGTCAAGGGAGTGAATGAATTGATTTCCACAGACCCCGTGCTGTAAGGGAAAAACACCTGGGAGACATCCCCTGCAGAAGTAAGGGCCTCGACGAGATCGGCGCACTGGTGGGATGGATTGCAGTTCACTTCATTGTATTCCCACATCTTTTTTGCCGATACGTTTCCATGGGTTCCGGAGAATACGCGGTTCCCGGACTTGTCTATGTGGTATACCAGCAGTCCGCTGCCTCCTATATATTTGTCCCAGCCTTCTTCGGCCCTGCACTCGAACAGGTAATATTCCCCCTCGTTCCCGGTCTCCATCTTGTAATATCTGCCGTTCTCGTTTATCGGCTCAAGCACATGCGTGCCTTCCGTAAGCATTTCCGGTTCATATATTCCCAGCTCGTCCCTTTCTGCGGCATTCAGGTTTGGCGGAGTGTTGCCGCCGTTGTTGCTGTTTCCGGAATCCATGAGTGCCGTAGAACCCCATAAGGCCATTGATTTTCCTCCGCTGGCTTGGTAGTCAGTGTCGTAATAGTCAGAAAGTCCGAGCGTATGGCTGAATTCGTGGCAGAATGTCCCGATGCCTGTCAGACTGTAGGTCCGTCCGTCCGACATGCGGCTGAGTTCGGAGGTGCAGGCATATCTGTTGATTATTTTCCCGTCGAGAGTGACGACTATGTTTGCGCCGTCCTTTACGTACCAGGCATGGGACCATATATGGTTGTCCCCTGCGCCTTCCGCTTCGTCGGCTCCGGCATAGAACACGAAAACATTGTCTACCTCTCCGTCTCCGTCATCGTCGTATTTGGAAAAGTCTATCTGGCTGTCGGCAAGTTCGCATGCTTCCTTTACCATTTCCGCAGGATTCTCGTCCTGACTGTCAGAGCCTGTATTACGTCCATAGTAGCTGTAGCTCTTGGAAAGTGTCACTATGTCACTTACATCGAAACTGAACGAGAACTGTCCGTCGAACTGTTCGTTGAAATAATCCTTTGCGGAACCTGTGGCCCCGTTGAGGCTGTAGCCCTCCTGAGTCAGCAAGGCTTCGAAAGATTCTTTCGTGTGGCCGGACTGGAATGTCAGGTCGGCGAACTGGGCCAGTATCACTATCCCGTGCTTCTCGATGACCTCGCTGCCGTCATTTCTGGTCCGTATCCCGCGGGCAGCCCTGGTCCTCGCCAGAGGGCTTTCGTCAGATGTATTTTCCGAAATGGATTTTCTGGCTTCTGATGCGGCTGTCAGAAGTGTTTCATAAGGGATCTGGCTGCTTTGTGCCAGGACCTCTGCCGGAACATCCTGCCCTATGCGGAATTCTGTCAGGGTCTTGGTCCCGTCCTCGGCATAATATGCATAACAGAACCATCCGTCTGCGTCCTGCCCTATCGCATGTCCGTCTGCGGTGGTGAATATCTTCATGAATTCGTCCCCTCTCAGCCGGGCACTGAAAACCGTGCCGTCAGGCTGGACGATGCTGAACACCTGTACTGCCGCCGGTCTGGCTTCACTTTCCCATATCGGCACGAGTCCGAATGCAAGCACCGTCGGAATCATTATTTTCAGCCACCAATTATGCATAATGAAAAAAATATTACCTTTGTCCTGACAATAAACTGCATATTTAGTCAAATTTTATGAGACGGACAATTATTTTTTTCTTAACCGCTATTGTTTCGTTTTCTCTCTCTCCTTCGGACCTGCCGGCCCAGGAAAGTATAACAGAGGCAATCGCCTCGTACGGGACATTTGACAGCTGGTCGGTTCGCGAGGTGAAGGAATCGGCCATCATAGGAGGCAAGACTGCAAGGCTTTACGAGTTTTACGGGAATCAGGAAGTGACAGAGACAAGGGAGCCTTATGTCGCGCCTGAAGGCTATCTCTGGAGAACGAACAATGTCCTGGCTGTCGTGGCCGGTGTCACCAAGACGAGCAATACCGTATTTCCGGAAGAACGCGGAAACGGTTACTGCGCACGTATCGAAACCCATATTGAATCCGTAAAAGTCCTCGGAATGATAAACATGGATGTGACATGCCAGGGCGCCATGTTCATCGGGGCTCTTGAGGAACCTATCAGGGACACCAAATCCCCTATGACCAAGGTTATGTACGGTGTACCGTACGACGGACGTCCTGCTGCCCTCGTATTCGACTACAAGGCAGATGTGGGACATGAGGTCATACGCGGTACCGGGTTTTCCGCTCTTAAGGAGATGGGTTATCCTGATTATCCCATGGTCTATATGGTGTTGCAGAAGCGCTGGGAGGATGAAAAGGGGGAAGTCCATGCGCTCAGGGTGGGATCTGCCATCATGCAGATTGACAGGAATGTGCCAGACTGGGAAAACGGATGCAGGCTGGAAGTGGCTTACGGAGATATTACCGGAGAGCCTTTCTACAGGGAATATATGGGGTTGAAAAATGACCCGGAGACTGCTTTCTGGTGCATCAACGGCGAAGGAAAGAAGACCATGGTGCATGAAGACGGATGGGCTGCGGCGGATGAAGAGCCGAACTGGCTTATCCTTACATTCCTGGCAAGTTCTGAGCAGGCATTCTACGGAGGTGTCGGAAATGTCCTGTGGCTGGACAATGTACGTATCGAAATGCAGTGACTCCCGCAAGTCTATCCAAGAATCCCGTGCATAACAAGAAAAGACGCCGGCCCTTTTACGGAACCGACGTCTAAACGTGTACTAAAACCTAAACCTGACACATAGATGCGGACATGCCCGGATTTGTTGCAGATATCCTGAAATTTTTTCAAGATTTTCAGTCCTCGTAGAAATCATCGTCATCCTCCATGCCGAATTCGGCCGCGAATTTCTCCGCCACGTCATCGGGAACATCGAAACTGAGTGAATCCCAGAGTGTGTCCATCTGCCTCCGCTCCTTCTTGGTCGGCCGTCCGCTTCCCCTGTCCCTTTTGAGGAAGAATGTCTCCACCGGAGTCTTGAGCTTGTCAAGCTCTTCCTGCGGAGTGATGTTTTCAGCGAACTGAGGCACGAGTTTGGCCCCCTGCCGTTTGTCTATCGGCACGATGACCCTGTACTGATAGCATACCGCCCCTTTCCGGACTGAAATCACATCTCCGGGTCCGACTGTCTTGGACGGCTTGGTGTCGGCTCCGTTTATCCTTACTTTTCCGCCCTTGCAGGCATCGGTGGCGTCACTTCTCGTCTTGAATACCCTGATAGACCACAGGTATTTGTCTATTCTCGTCTCTTCTGCCATACTGTCAATCTCCTTATTTCCAGTTCATGTCATGTCTTCCGGAAGTCCCGCTTCCTTCTTTTCCTGTTCGGATTTCCCCGTCATCAGCTTCGTCTTCAAGACCTTCATAGTCTTCACCTTCCAGGAACGGTTCCGTGTCAGGATTTATGTATTCGTCTGTTTCGTCCCGCCGTCCTGGAGTTATTTCGAGAAGGATAGTGTCGCGGTCGGAAGGGATAAGAAAGAAATCCTGCACTTCGGACGGAATCATCACGGCTTCGTCCTTTTTCATGAAAACACTCTCGGTCCTCTTCCTGCCTGCTTCATCCGGTACTGTGGTCTGGACAGAGGCCTCACCCCCGACGCATACATACAGCATGCAGTCGGAAGCGCTTTCTGCATGGCTGTGGAGAGGGGCGGAAAGCCTTGTCAGGCTTACGTTAAATTCAGGGCTTTCCACGATTTTGCCCACATTTCCATTCCGGCCGGTGTCAGGCACATTGAATATCGTTTCCGGAATCTCCGATTTCCGGTATGTGATGAAATCCATGGTTTCCGCCAGATGTTCCATGCCGTTTTCCTCCCCCTGGCTGTCGTACAGAGTGAACGGCAGTTCCGATGCCTCCTTTACGACAATCAGCTTCAGTCCGTGGCCGGCAGAATGCACTGTCCCGGGCTCTATGGTCATGAATCCCCCTTTGACCGGATGTACGTCCTCCATCACTTCTTTCAGGGAACCGTCGGCGCAGCGCTCATAAAGTTCCTGCGCGGACATGTCTTTCGAAAAACCTGCATATATCCTGGCATCTGCTCCTGCCTCGGCCACATACCACAGCTCTTTTCCGCCCAGCGAGTCGTATCTCTGCCCGGCAGTCTCGTCATCGGGATGTACGCGGAATGGCATTTCCCCCTTTATGTCCAGGATTTTGATGACTATGGGGAACTGTCTGCCGTAATAGTTGTATACGTCCTCGCCGGTAATCCTCTCCATATAGGTTTCCATTATGTCACCTATCGAATTTTCGGCAAGCCATCCGCACGTCACGACCGAGTCTTCCACTCCCAGATCGGCCAGTACAATCGTTTCTTCTCCCCAGGCGTGCTTGACTGATATTGGCTGGAATTTCAGCGGATACAGTTTCTTGATTTTTTCCATAATAAGCAAAATATGAGTATTCAGGACAATACCGTCGGAACCTACGGTTGCCGCTGCGCAAAAATAAGAAATATTTCAAAATCCGCCTTCATGACAATTATTCATGTTTTACGTGACAATTTGGCAGTTTGTTTTCTTGGCACTTCTTTTGTCTGATGGGGACTGCGCAAGCGTTTCAGAACGCTGCGATAATTGACAATACAAAAAAATTATAAGTTATGATCAAACCATTGGCAGATAGAGTATTGGTTGAGCCTAAAGAGGCTGAGACCAAAGCAGCGGCAGGGCTGTATATTCCTGATACGGCAAAAGAGAAACCCCAGCAGGGAACTGTTCTGGCAGCAGGCCCGGGAAAAAAGGATGAACCTATGGAGGTCAAGGTAGGTGATTCCGTACTTTACGGGAAATATGCCGGCACGGAAATAACTGTGGACGGGAAAACCTATCTCATAATGAAGCAGTCCGACATACTCGCTACTCTATAATATTAAAGTGTAAAGGAGATTTGAATTATGGCAAAAGATATCAAATTCAATGTTGAAGCACGTGCCCAGATGAAGGAAGGCGCTGATGCTCTGGCAAATGCAGTGAAGGTCACTCTTGGTCCTAAAGGACGTAACGTAGTTATAGACAAGAAATTCGGTGCGCCTCAGGTGACTAAGGACGGTGTGACTGTAGCCAAGGAAATCGAACTTGAGGACAGATTTGCCAATATGGGCGCCCAGATGGTGAAGGAAGTGGCTTCCAAGACAAATGACCAGGCTGGTGACGGTACCACTACCGCCACGGTTCTTGCCCAGGCCATCATTAATGTCGGTCTGAAGAATGTGACTGCAGGTGCCAACCCGATGGATCTGAAAAGAGGTATTGACAAGGCTGTGGCCAAAGTGGTTGAAAGCCTGAAGGACCAGAGCCAGGAAGTAGGGGATGACTACTCCAAGATCGAGCAGGTAGGTACTATTTCCGCCAACAACGACAGCTATATCGGCAAACTTATCGCTGATGCCATGTCAAAGGTAAAGAAAGACGGTGTCATCACAGTCGAAGAGGCCAAAGGTACCGATACTGAAGTGAAAGTCGTTGAGGGTATGCAGTTCGACAGAGGCTACATCTCACCGTATTTTATGACTAATGCGGATAAGATGGAAGCTGTGCTCGAAGAGCCGCTTGTACTTATCACTGACAAGAAGATTTCCACTATGAAAGATCTGCTTCCTATCCTCGAACCTATCGCACGTGAGGGCAAATCTCTGCTTATCATAGCCGAGGATGTGGACGGCGAGGCTCTGACTACTCTGGTAGTCAACAGGCTCCGCGGCACTTTGAAGATAGCTGCAGTCAAGGCTCCAGGTTTCGGCGACCGCCGCAAGGAGATGCTTCAGGATATCGCTACCCTTACAGGTGCGGTGGTAGTTTCCGAGGAAAGAGGATTCACCCTGGAGAATACTACTCCGGACATGCTCGGAAAGGCTGAAAAAGTTGTCATCACCAAGGAGAACACTACAATCGTGAACGGCGGCGGCGACAAGGATGCCATCAAGGAAAGGGCTGAGCTTATCAGAAAACAGATAGCCACCACCACTTCCGACTATGACCGCGAGAAACTCCAGGAGCGTCTCGGCAAACTTGCCGGCGGTGTTGCAGTCCTCTATGTAGGTGCTGCTACCGAAGTCGAAATGAAAGAAAAGAAGGACAGGGTAGAGGACGCATTGAGCGCAACCCGTGCTGCAGTGGAAGAAGGTATCGTACCGGGCGGCGGTGTGGCATACATACGTGCTGCAGAGGCCCTGAAAGGTATGAAAGGTGACAATGAGGACGAGACTACCGGTATTCATATCGTAGCCCGTGCCATTGAGGAACCTCTCCGCCAGATCGCTGACAATGCAGGTGTGGAAGGCAGCGTGATTATCCAGAAGATCAGGGAAGGCAAGGGTGATTTCGGTTACAATGCACGTACGGACGAATATGTCAATATGTTCGAAGCCGGAGTCATCGACCCTACGAAGGTTTCCCGTATCGCTCTTGAGAATGCAGCGTCAGTCGCAGGCATGTTCCTCACTACAGAATGTGCCATAACAGATATTCCTGAAAAGGAACCGGCTCCTGCAATGCCTGCAGGCGGCATGGGCGGCATGATGTAACAGACTTTAATAATGTATGGTTTGAGAGGGCGGCGGAATGTACAGTTCCGGAGCCCTCTCTTTTTTAGTGTCAGCCCGGCGAATGTTCAACCGTTGTTCAATTGTCGTTCAACCGTCGTTCAACCGGATTTGCAATCCGGTTGTTTCCTGAAATACCGGCAGATTGCAAATCTGCCGGAACGAATAAATCTGCCGGAACAAAGTCAAAATAACGTAATTTTATACGCAACAATACTTCAAATCATGAACAGAAAACTTGTTATTCTTGCCATGACCCTGGTTTTTTCCTTCCATGCCTATGCTTCAGCTCCTGATTCCGATACAAGCTCCGTGGAACAGTCTGTAGCCGAAGCCATATCCGATACTGTATATGTCGTATATGTCGACCGTGCATATCCGATGGGACATGGCAGCCTGTTTCTTACTGACAGGTATTCTTTGTCGGTGGACAAAGAGACGGCCGTTTCGCGTCTTCCGTATTTCGGGAGGGCGTATTCCATCCCGTATGGAGGCGGAGACGGACTGATGTTCGAAGGCAGGATTGAAGACTATGCGGTGAAGGAAGGCCGGAAGGCGGAAAAGGAGATAAGTTTTTCCGTGAAGACAGACGAAGACAAGTTCGAATTTCATTTGACAGTGTTCCCGAACGGAAGTGCCAGTGTGTCAGTTATTTCTACAAACAGACAGCCAATCGGCTTTAATGGTACGCTCATGAAAAAGTGATTTTTCCTCAAAAAAAGGGAAAAAAGATTTGGAGGGAAAGAAAAAAAGCGTACCTTTGCAATCCCCAAACGAAAAAGGGGGAGCACAAGAGCGGTGAAAGCCGGGAAGTGCGATAAAAGAGAAGTTCATTGAAAAGACTGGAAAGACAAGAAGCAAGCAAAGCAAGAGACGTCAATACAGCCAGGCAGACGAGAAATATATAAAGAGATATACAAAGAAGAGTTTGATCCTGGCTCAGGATGAACG
>DVIP01000156.1 GCA_018711225.1 Candidatus Cryptobacteroides intestinipullorum
GAATTATTCTGTACAATATCAGAGATTCCGTCGAACTGATGTTACGATTTCTTCGAAATCTCTTCTTATCTACGTGTCACCCCTCTTAAATTCTCCCCTGCGTAGGGGAGAACTTACGCCGGACTTCGTCCTCTATAGAGGTAATTCTCTTAAATTCATTCCATTCATTTCATCGAATTCATGTTATTTGCAATCCCGGATTCCATGATACCGGAGCTGCAATTCAAGGGGCTGACGTCATGACAGGTCATTTGCTAGATGACCGAGCATCTGCCTTCCCGTATCTTCGTCCATGCCTCTTTCCGTGCAGTACCTCCTGAACTGCTCCTGTCCGATATGCCTGATGTCCAGGTAATATGCCTCCGGGTGCATGAATATCATGCCGCAGACTGATGCATCAGGAGTCATCCCGAAGGTCTCGCTGAGCGTGATGCCGGGATTTCCGGCTTTTTCCAGATGCTCCAGTATGTCTTTTTTCACGGAGTGGTCCGGAAGACTCGGATATCCTGCTGCAGGTTTTATGATTTTCATGTCCTTGCGCCGCATGGCATTTCCTGTCATGTCGTCCAGCATGGATGATGCGGCCTCTGCGAGTGTGTCCAGAATGGCCTGGCCTATAAGGTCCTGGGAAGTGCCGGTATCTGCCGTGATGGCGAAAAGTCCGCACGGGGACTTCTGCCCTGAAGATTCCTCAGGCACGAAATCGGCGAGAGACAGGCAGGCTTTCCGTCCGTCACCGAGGACCGAGGCGTCTTCCTGTCGGAGCATGGGGATGGAGAACCGTTTCCCGTCCTTTTCCATGTGTACCGTATCACCGGACCTCGATGCATTGTAAAATTCCACGGCGTATCTTGTCTTCAGCCCTTCTTCCTTTTCCATCATGGCCAGTTTTTCCTCGGCCTCCTTTTTGAGCCCGATGGCAGCCGGACTGTCCGTATCCGTCATCCTGCATATCATGAAGAAGAGTTTCCAGTCGAAATACGGCATGAGATCCCGTACCGCAGCCTCGCCGCTGAAGGCATCCGGGAGCTCAAGATTTTCCGGCGCCGGATAGCTTGCAGCAGGGAAACATGGTGGAGGTGCAGGCTCGGATTTCTTCTTTTTCAGGCTGTAGAGGCTGCGTATCTTTTCCTGGGCCGCGTGTTCTTCCGCTATGAATTTCTCCCTGTCCATCATGTAGCGTTTCGCCATGACAGCACTGGCCGAAGCGTCCGCGCCATAGAATACGTAGCCGTACAGAGGTGCCAGTTTTACTGCGGTATGCAGAGCTGATGTCGTGGCCCCTCCGATGAAAAGCGGCACGGTCATTTTCCTGGCGGACATTTCCCGGCATATTTCCTCCATCTGGTACAGGGAAGGCGTTATGAGACCGCTGACGGCTATGATGTCGGCCCTGTTCGCTTCCGCCGCTTCCAGAATCCTCTCCTTTTCCACCATCACACCCAGGTCCGTGACGTGAAATCCGTTGCATGTCAATACGATGGCTGTGATGTTTTTCCCGATGTCATGTACGTCTCCCTTTACTGTGGCAATCACGATTTCCGGTCTTGCGGAGTGTGCCGCCACATCGTTGCCGGAATCCTTTTCCAGATACGGCTGCAATATGTCCACCGCTTCCTTCATTATTCTGGCGGACTTGACCACCTGTGGGAGGAACATCTTTCCTTTTCCGAAATAGTCTCCTACGGTTTCCATTCCGGACATCAGGGGTTCTTCTATGACCCTTACCGCACTTCCTTTTTCCGAGAGCACGGCCATGAGGTCGTCTTTCAGGTTTCCCGGTATTCCTTTTATCAGGGCCTGGATGATACGTTCTTCCGGTGTGCGGCCGGAACTGTTCCCGACAGTTTCCGCCTTCTTTTCTACGGATCCTGCACCCTGGCTTCCTGCCGCTATTTCCGCCGCTTTCTCTATGAGCCTGTCCGTAGCGTCTTTCCTTCTGTCGAAAATCACGTCTTCTATTTTCAGGAGCAGGTCAGGGTCTATGTTGTCATAGATTTCGAGCATTGAAGGGTTCACGATAGCCATGTCCAGCCCGGCTTTTACGGCATGGTACAGGAAGACCGAGTGCATGGCTTCACGTACCTTGTTGTTCCCCCGGAACGCAAACGAAAGGTTTGAAATGCCTCCGGATGTGAGGGAGCCAGGCAGGTTCTTCTTTATCCATTCCACCGCATTGATGAAATCGACGGCATATCTGGAGTGTTCTTCGATGCCGGTGGCTACCGACAGCACGTTCGCATCGAATATTATGTCTTCCGGCGGTATTCCCGCAGCTGTCAGGAGCCGGTAAGCCCTGGCGCATATCTCCGTCTTTCTACGGAAACACGTGGCCTGTCCTTCTTCATCGAAAGCCATTACCACCATGGCTGCACCCAGAGTGTTTATTTCCTTCGCTTTTCTTATGAATTCCTTTTCCCCGTCCTTCAGGCTGATGGAGTTGACTATGGATTTCCCCTGGGCGTTCTTGAGTCCCGCAATCAGTGTTTCCTCATGTGACGAGTCTATCATGAGCGCAGCCTTTGCCACATTCGGGTCATTCGCGATATGGCGCGTGAAGACTTCCATTTCGGCCGTACTGTCCAGCATGGCGTCGTCCAGGCTGATGTCTATGATTCCGGCACCGTCCTCTATCTGTCCGGCAGCGATGCCCAGAGCCTCTTCGTATTTCTTTTCGGATATAAGTCTGGCGAATTTCCTGGAACCTGCCACGTTCGTCCTTTCCCCGATGTTCGTGAAACGGTCGAGTGTGACTGTTTCCAGTCCGCTAACTTTCAGTACCCTGTGTTCCTGTCCTGCCGCCGGGATTATCCTCGGGGAGACATTTTCCAGGGCTTCCGCTATGGCCCTTATGTGGTCCGGAGTCGTTCCGCAGCAGCCTCCCGCTATGTTCAGCAGCCCTTCTTCCGCCATGGTCTTCATGTCTGCGGCCATCTTTTCCGGAGTCTCGTCATAGCCCCCCATTTCATTAGGCAGTCCGGCGTTGGGATAACAGCTGGTGGCACAGGACGCGAATGACGCTACATCCCGCATCAGGGGAGTGAGCCCCTCGGCCCCGAGAGAGCAGTTGAGTCCGAATGACAGAAGAGGATAATGGCGTACGGATGTATAGAAGGCTTCCAGGGTCTGCCCTGTAAGCGTCCTCCCGCTTTTGTCTCCTACGGAAACGGAAACCATCACGGGAAAGTCCCTTCCGGGGAAGAGTTCAGTTATCGCTGACAGTGCAGCCTTGACATTCAGGGCATCGAAACATGTCTCTATCAGAAGCATGTCCACACCGCCTCTGACAAGTGCTTCCGCCTGTTCCCTGTAAGCTGACGCAATGTCATCGAAGGAATATGGCCTGTATGCCGGATTTCCGGCATCGGGGGACAATGAAAGAGACTTGGATGTCGGTCCGAGGCTTCCTGCGACATACACTTTCCTGCCTGCGGCAATATACCCGTCGGCGACATTCCTCGCGGCTACGGCGCCGGCATAAGCCATGTCTGCAGCCTTGTCTCCGAGACCGTATTCGTTCTGGGATATCCTGTTGGAACTGAAGGTGTTTGTCTCTATGATATCCGCACCTGCGTCAATGTATTCCCTGTGTATGCGTGCGATGACATCAGGGGCCGTGATATTCAGCATGTCGTTGTTCCCGTCGGAAACAGGGGAATAACGCTGTATCATCGTGCCCATGGCACCGTCCAGTATAAGGATTTTCTGGTCTGTAATCTTCATCATATCGGATTTTCTCGTCCGGGGAGGGTGTGTCATGGCAGTATGACACGGCCCCGAACCAGGATGCTAATATACGAAAAACCGGGGAAGCTGCTCCTTTCCCGAGCGGATTCTCCGGTTTGAATATGAGTCTTTCAGACGAATCTGTCAGGCAATGGTGACTATCGGAGTACCTTCAAGCACTGAATCACCCTTGTTCACGTTGATGGCTGTCACTGTGCCGTCATGGGTGGCTTCTATGACATTCTCCATCTTCATGGCTTCGAGTACTGCCACCTGCTGACCCTGTTTTACCGTGTCTCCTGTCTTGACGGAGATTTCGATAATCACTCCCGGAAGCGGTGCCGTGACAGGTTTTCCCTGTCCGCCGGCTGCAGGCGCAGGCTTGGCTTCCTGAGCCGCCTGCGGAGCGGGAGCGGGTGCTGCCTGAGGTGCAGGCGCAGGCGCCGGTGCCGGTGCAGCTGCAGGCTGTGCCGGAGCCTGGGCGATGGTGGCGGCAGCCGCTTTGCATGCAGCCACGCCTGATTCTACTGTATACTGTATTCCGTTCACAGTGACGACTGCACTGTCACCGGAGAAGGAATTGATCTCGACATTATATTCGTTGCCGTTTATATTGAATTTGTACTGGCTCATTTTTCCTGGATTTTACGGTTCTTACTTTTTTCTATCAGGCATCTGTCTGAGTGTGGAATGTCTGTCAGCCCATGCGCTCAGGGTCGGCCTGATCGTAAGGACGAAACTTTCCTGGTCGTGGATTATCCCGCAGGCGTGCATCTGCAGCGCCATGGCGATGGCTGCGTATGTCTCTCCGGCAAGAGTCTGTTCCATGGCCCTTGCAAGCATAGCTGCCTTTTCCGGTGTCATAAGTCTGTCCATAATATCAGAGAGGAAGATTGTCATGTTTCTTGGCCGGATTCGTCACTTTCTTGTTGGAAAGCTGCTCCAGAGCCCTGATTACGCGGAACCTTGTATTTCTCGGCTCGATGACATCATCGATGTAGCCGTAGCTGGCGGCGTTGTAAGGGTTGCAGAAGAGATCGTTGTATTCCTTCTTCTTTTCCTCGGCCACCCTTGCCTTCTCGGCCGGATCCTCGATAGCCTTGATTTCCTTCGAATAGAGGATTTCCACTGCTCCGTCGGCACCCATGACAGCGATGTTGGCTGAAGGCCAGGCATAGTTGATGTCTCCGCGAAGCTGCTTGCAGCTCATGACGATATGCGATCCTCCGTAGGATTTCCTGAGGGTAACGGTGACCTTAGGCACCGTAGCCTCGCCGTATGCGTAGAGAAGCTTGGCTCCGTTCACGATGATTCCGCCGTACTCCTGCTGTGTTCCGCAGAGGAAGCCCGGTACGTCCACCAGAGTGACGAGAGGGATGTTGAACGCATCGCAGAACCTGACGAAGCGGGCAGCCTTGCGTGATGCGTTGATGTCCAGTACGCCAGCAAGTATCTTCGGCTGGTTCGCCACGATACCTACCGACTTTCCGTTCATCCTGGCGAAACCTATTATTATGTTCTTGGCCCAGGACTGGTGTATCTCGAAGAATTTCCCGTCATCCACGATGCTGCCGATGACCTTGTACATGTCGTAGGCCTTGTTAGGATTGTCTGGAATAATCTCGTTCAGGCTGTCGTCCACCCTGCTTACAGGGTCGTTTGTCGGAACATACGGAGGTTCTTCCATATTGTTCTGAGGAATGTAGCTCAGGATTTCCTTGATGATTCTTATGCCTTCTTCCTCGTTTTCCGCAGCGAAATGGGCCACACCGCTCTTGGTGGCATGTACGCTTGCGCCTCCGAGTTCCTCCTGTGTCACAACCTCGCCCGTAACGCTCTTTACCACTGCCGGACCTGTGAGGAACATGTAAGAGGTGTTCTTCACCATGATGTTGAAGTCAGTGAGGGCAGGGGAGTAGACAGCTCCTCCGGCACACGGTCCGAAGATTCCTGAAATCTGAGGAATGACGCCTGAAGCCATGATGTTCCTCTGGAAAATCTCGCCGAAGCCTGCAAGTGCGCAGATGCCTTCCTGTATACGTGCTCCGCCGGAGTCATTCAGTCCGATGCACGGAGCACCGTTCTTCATGGCCATGTCCATCACTTTGCATATCTTCTGTGCCATGGTTTCCGAAAGGGAACCTCCCGACACTGTGAAATCCTGTGCGAAAACGTATACCAGACGGCCGTCTATCGTGCCCTGTCCGGTAACGACACCGTCACCGTCGTATTTGGTCTTTTCCATACCGAAGTTTGTGCAGCGGTGCTGGACAAACATATCGTATTCTTCGAAACTGCCTTCGTCAAGAAGCATTGCTATTCTTTCCCTGGCAGTGAACTTGTTCTTCGCGTGCTGGGCGTCGATCCTTTTCTGTCCGCCGCCCATGCGGGCCTTGGCCCTGCGTTCTACAAGTTCATTGATCTTTTCCTGTTGGATACTCATAACTTCTGGTATTGATTAAATTCCTTTTTACTTTGATTGATGTGCGGACGCATCTATTCCTCGTCCGTGACCTTCATCGTGTGGTATACATTCTGGACATCGTCGTCTTCCTCCAGCCTTTCTATGAGCTTGTCAAGCTCTGCACGCTGGTCTGCCGGGAGTTCCTTCAGTTCCACGTTCGGAATCCTCACGAATTCACCTGATACGAGTTCGTACCCGTTGTCCTCGATATATTTCTGGATATTGTTGAAAGCCGTATATTCGCCGTAGATGACTATGTATTTGTTGTCATCCTCGTCCGTTTCCTCGAAGACTTCCTCGGCACCGTAGTCGATAAGTTCCAGTTCCAGTTCTTCTATGTCCACCGGCTTGCTGCTCTTGATTCTGAACAGGCACTTGTGGTCGAACATGTATTCTGTGCTGCCGGATGTGCCGAGCGAGCCGCCGCTCTTCGTGAAATATGAGCGGATGTTTGCGACTGTGCGGTTATTGTTGTCGGTGGCGGCCTCTATGAGGAATGCCACGCCGTGAGGTCCGTAGCCTTCGAAGTTCACCTCCTTGTAGTCGCTCTGGTCCTTGTCGCTGGCCCTCTTGATGGCCCTCTCTATATTGTCCTTGGGCATGTTTTCGCTGCGGGCTGTCTGGAGAAGCGCCCTCAGTCTCGGATTACCGGTAACATCCGGTCCGCCCTGCTTTACGGCTATTGTGATTTCCTTTCCTATCTTGGTGAAGACACGGGCCATGTGTCCCCAGCGCTTGAATTTCCTTTCTTTTCTGAATTCGAATGCTCTTCCCATATATATTCGTGTTCTTTATTTGCCTGAGACTGTTTCCGCCCTTGTGATGTATTTGTCGATATCCATGGCTTCTACTGACATAGGATAGTCATCCTTGATGGTCCGGTAAGCCTTGACAGCACTGGCATAGTCACCGAGGGCCTCGTATGTCACGCCGGCTTTCAGAAGGTAAGTGGCTGCAAATGCGTTGTCGGCCACGGATGCCGCCTTTTCGAAATAATATACGGCTTTCGCATAGTCGTTCAGTCCTGTATATGCGTCTCCGATGCATGCGATGGACCTGGCCTTGAGAATCTTGTCAGTACCCTTGTACTTTTCGAGGTAGCTGATGGCCTCGTTCCAGTTTCCCAGGTTCAGTTCGCAGATACCTGCGTACAGATACACGGCCTTGCCTGCCTTGTTCCCGTATTGGTCCGCGATCTGTGCGAAACCGAGGACATTGCCGTCCCCGTTGAGGGCAAGCTCATATTCCCCGTTGCGGAAATTGCTTTCGGCAGGGAACATCTGCGACAGCGCCTCCTGTCTGGCCGGCATGTAGCCGTATTTGTGGTAGAGGAAGATGCCTGCGCATGCTACGATAATCACTAGGATGGAGATGATGATGGCTTTCTTGTTGTTTGAAAAGAAAAGCTCAGTCCTGGAAACTGCTTCTGCGACAGCAGTATTTTTCTCAGTGGTAACTTTTGACATATTTTGAAACTTTATAAATTTTCCGGTTTCTTCCGGCACGGCGGCCACGGTCTGCGGCTCTGCCGATGCAGCGCGCAAATTTATAAAAAAATGTATAATTACACAATTATTTGCCTTTAATTTAATATCTTTGCCGGGGTAATAAAACAGAAAATATCGGCCTTCTGCATGCCTGTACTTGAAAAAATAGTAATATCGGACTTCCGGAACATAGCATTCCAGGAGCTCTTCTTCTCGCCCAATGTCAACTGTATTTCAGGCAACAACGGAGAGGGGAAGACAAACCTTCTTGATGCAATATATTACCTGTCCATGACCAAAAGCGCCTTCTCCGTATCCGACAAGTACAATTTCAGGTACGGGACGGAAGAATTTTCCATAGGCGGGACTTTCCGTATGCCGAACGGGCTCGAAACCATGTTCTCAGCCAATGTGAAGGCTTCGGGGGAGAAGAAGTTCAGGGCTGGGGAGAAGGTCTATTCCAGGTTTTCGGAACATATAGGCGTCATACCGGTGGTGCTGGTTTCCCCTTCGGACATTTCGCTTGTGAGCGAATCGGGGGAGGAAAGACGGCGTTTCGTAAATTCAGTTCTTTCACAGCTGGACAGGGAATATCTCTATTCGCTCCAGCAGTACAACAGGCTGCTTGCACAGAGAAACGTCATGCTGAAATCACAGAACCGTGACGGAAGCCTTCTGGAAGTCCTCGATGCCAGGATGGAGCGGCTTGCCCGTCCTGTATACGAGGCCAGAAAAAGATTCGTGGAGGATATCTCTCCGGTGGTGTCACAATATTATAATGTATTGTCTTCGGGAAAGGAGTCGGTCGGCATAGCCTACAAATCGGATCTTTCGGACGGAAGTCTGGAGGATATCTTCAGGCGGAATGCGGACAGGGACGCATTGTTCAGATATACTACTGCAGGAATACAGCGGGATGATTTCATTTTCACCATGAACGGCCATCCCATACGCCGTTCGGGCTCGCAGGGACAGCAGAAGTCTTTCCTGGTTTCGCTCAAGTTCGCCCAGTATGAAATAATGAAAAGCCGGTACGGTTTCGCTCCGACCCTGCTTCTGGACGATGTCTTCGACAAACTGGACATGTCCAGGGTCTCCAATCTGTTTTCAATGGTGGCGGGAAACGAGTTCGGACAGATTTTCATTACCGACAGCAACAAGGTGAGGATGTCGGGAATCGTGGATGCCATCACGAGCGACAGGGTGTATTTCGATGCTTCGGACGGAACATTTTCCAGAATAACGGGAACCCGGGGAGAAGAATGAAGAGAATATGAGCAGACTTTCGAGAAAAGATCCCCAGACGATGGACGACGTGATAAAGGAGTTCATCAGAAACATGAAAATTGCTGCCGGACTGAACGAGCAGCTGATTTTCAATGCGTGGGATGCCGTATCGGGGATGGCGGACTATACGGTTTCCAGGTATCTGAAGAACGGGGTGCTGTATTGCTCCATGAGTTCTTCAGTGGTGCGGAGCCGTCTTTTCCCGCACAGGGAGGAACTCGTGAGGAAAATCAATGCTTATCTCGAACAGGACAGCCTTTTCGTCCGCGATGACCCGGGGACAGGGCTGTTGAAAGGGATAGTCCTGACCTGAGAAGCGAAATGGAGGTTATTATGGGAAAAAGGATAAAAATAGTGGCTGACAGCAATATACCTTTTCTGAAAGGGGTGTTCGAGCCGTATGCTGACGTAGTGTACATAGACGGAATGGGGATCGGAAAGGATGACGTGAAGGATGCCGACGCCCTTATCATCAGGACCAGGACCAGGTGCAATGAGGAATTGCTGGGAGAGTCGGAGATTTCGATGATAGCCACGGCGACCATAGGGACAGACCATATAGATTTCGGTTTCTGCAATTCCAGAGGCATTGAAGTACACAATTCCCAGGGCTGCAATGCCGGGGGCGTGATGCAATATGTCTTTTCCGCTCTCTACGGTACGGCTTCCAGGAAATCCATAAAGCTGGATCATCCGGTCATCGGCATAATAGGTGTCGGAAACGTCGGCAGGAAGATAGAACACATGGCCGCACATCTCGGATTCGGAATACTCAGGTGCGACCCTCCGAGAGCGGAGAAGGAAGGACCGGATGGATTCTGCTCCCTGGAGTATCTGCTTATGCATTCCAATATCGTGACGCTGCATACTCCTTTGGACGAGACGACCAGGAATATGGCCGGGCCCGAATTTTTCGGCCTCATGCGTCCCGGAACCTTCTTTATAAATGCGTCAAGGGGAGAGGTCGTGGACGAGCAGGCTCTGATGGAGGCGATACCGAAACTGGGTCCTGTCATTATCGACACATGGAATCATGAGCCCGACATAAACCTGGATCTGATGGACATGGTGGACATAGCTACACCACACATAGCCGGATATTCGTTTCAGGGCAAGCTGAACGGTACAGCGTCGGCAGTGCAGGCTGTAGCCAGGCATTTCGGCATATCCGGACTGTACGATTTCTATCCGGAATATGACGAGGCCGAGCATGCTCCGGTCCATTTGGATTTGCGAGGCAAGAATCAGGGCGAAATTACTTCGGTTTTTCAATATAATTATCCTATATTTACAGATGATTTCATGTTCAGGATGGCTCCGCATGATTTCGAGAAGCTCAGGTCGGAATACAGATACCGCAGAGAGATATATGTGGACTGACCGCAAGGCTTGTGACTGACACACTATAATTAATTAACGGCACGGGACATGCTCCCGGATAACTAAAACTGTGAAATATGTTCAGCAAAGAAGACATCGCCCAGATCGAGTCAAGGGGCTCGTCTGTATTATCGGCCCAGGCGCAAGTGGAATTGTTCAGGAAAGGTTTTCCATGGATGAAGATTCTGGCACCTGCGACGCCGGGAAAAGGAATATGCGTTCTCTCCGGGGAAGAGGCCGACAAGGCAGTGGAATATTATGAAAAGGCGGAAATTGCCGGAAAATGCAAGTTCGTCCCTGCATCGGGAGCGGCCTCACGTATGTTCAAGGACCTTTTCAGCGGTCTGGACAAGCTCAGGTCGGGAGAAGATGTGGCTCCGGATTCGCCTGCAGCCAGATTTGCGGCCAATATCGGCAGATTCGCGTTCTATGACGAGGCGCTTTTCGGCCAGCCTGAGGACACTCCGGAAAGCAGGAAGGACATATTGTCCAAGACCCTTACGAAAGACGGTCTGGACTACGGCTCCAAGCCTAAAGGTGTGCTGAAGTTCCACAAGTATCCTGACGGAGAGGTCCGGACTGCCTTTGCCGAGCATCTGGTGGAGGCGCAGGATTACATGAGAAATTCCGACGGGACGGCAAACATAGTCGTGACAATATCTCCTGAGCACAGGCAGCTTTTCGAGGAAGCCTATGCTGCGGTAAAGGACGAGTTCGAGAAGCGCTACGGGGTGAAATACAACATCACTTTCACGTATCAGGACAAGGCTACGGACACTATCGCCGTGGACAGCGAAAACCTTCCTTTCCGTACTGAAGACGGAAAGCTCCTTTTCCGTCCGGCGGGTCACGGGGCACTTATATACAATCTGAACAATCTTTCGGAAGAGCTTGTTTCCATCAAGAATATAGACAATGTGGCCAATGAAAGGCTTCTGCCACAGACAGCCAGGTACAAGAAGGTGCTTCTGGGAAAGGCCGTGGAACTGAGGGACAAGATTTTCGGTTACCTGAATGAACTCGATGCAGTCACAGGCGACAATCTCATGACCCAGCCATATCCGAATATCCCCGGCGTGAACGCTATCGGTGCCGACAAGGTTTATCAGAGCCCCAAATGCCAGCTTCTCTGCAACGATATCGAGAATTTCCTGCTGAACGAGCTGTGCATCCAGATGCCTGAATTTGAGGATTGCAAGACCAGGGTCATGAAGCTGCGCGAAAAGCTGAACCGCCCGATAAGGGTCTGCGGCATGGTGAAGAACCAGGGTGAGCCGGGAGGCGGACCTTTCATCATAAAGGAAAAGGACGGGTCAACTTCTCTCCAGATTCTGGAAGGCGCACAGATAAACAAGGATGACATTCAGGCTGCCGCCGCCCTTGCTGCGGCCACTCATTTCAATCCGGTGGATATCGTATGCTGCCTGCACAATTACAGGGGAGAGAGTTTTGACCTTCTGAAACATGTGGACAACGAGGCAGGGTTCATCAGTTCAAAGAGCTATCAGGGCCGTGAACTGAAGGCTTTGGAGCTTCCGGGACTCTGGAACGGTTCCATGAGTGACTGGAATACGCTGTTCGTGGAAGTGCCTCTGGAGACTTTCAATCCTGTAAAGGTGGTTCTGGATCTGCTGCGTCCTGCGCATCAGTCCGAATAGGAATCTGCGGCCGGATTGCAAATCCGGCCGTACGTTTTTACTGCTCCGGCTACATCTTGATGTTTCGACATATATTTGACGAGGATGACCGGGTTATCCTTCCCCGTTGCTAAGCAGCCTGGCAAGTGGGCTGCACCGTAGCTCCCCGATGCATCGGGCCAGTGCCCGACTCTGCCGTCCACAGATCTTCCACACCGGCCAGTTCGTTCCGCTCACTCTCCGGTCTATAAATTGAAAAAGATGATACTATCAAAACAAGAGTAACTCATTTATTAGTACATTTGCAAAACAAATCATACTAACTATGAAACATTCTTTTTCATTCTTTCTTGCTGCATTAAGTTTAACGCTATTGTCTTCTTGTACTAAAGTTGAATCTGATGATCCAGCTGACGATTTTGTGGGAACATATAATGTCAGTGTTATTGAAAATGTCGTTTGGGGATATGATTCCGGTACTCTTAACGACAATGGGACATTTATAATATCTAAACTTTCAGCCAACAGAGTTCAGGTACGAGGATATATCTCAACAGAAGGAGAAGTTGTTGGATCTATGGTATATTTTGAAGGATCAAAATCTTCTGATTCAGAAGGATATTTTACGACTTCCTATGGTCCCGGAACTCTTTCTGGAAACGTTCTGACTTTTACTGCAAATCAAACGGGCCAGTTAGCATCCAATGGAGTGTTGTATCCTTACAGGAACACAAGTTATTTTACAGCCATAAAGCAGAATTAATCCCAAATCAGACTTTATATTGCCATTCAAAATAAAAACTCCCGCAAAGGCAGCCAGTCTCCGATAGCCCGTCAAGGTCAGGCGGTTGCATTGTTTATACGGAGGAAATGATGCCTTGCAGGCATAATTTTATCCGGCAGATTTGTAATCTGCCGGAATATTTGTAAACAACCGGATTGCAAATCCGGTTGGACGACGACAGCGCCCCGGCAATGTCTCTCGACATCTGCGATATTCGGACTTCGTCCGCATATACTGTAGCGCCTCGGTCCTGCAAATTCTTTCAAAGCATAAATTCGTTTAATTTCGATATTATGCGTAATTTTGTAAAGCAACCATTATCACTTACGAAGAGAGACATTTCTCAGCATGCCCTGTTCGATAGGAGATATTTCATGAATTATAAAAACTGATAGACAATGGCAACAAGCAATCAACAGCGGCAAGAGCTGCACAAAACGATATGGGCTGTGGCAGAGGACTTGCGCAACAGCGTGGACGGATGGGACTTCAAGCAATATGTGCTTGGCATGTTGTTCTACCGCTTCATTTCGGAGAACATCACCAATTATATCAACCACTTGCAGCGTGCCGCCGGGTACGATGATTTTGACTATGCCGACTTTCCTGACGAAGAAGCGGAAAGTGCCAGGGAACAGTTGGTGATAGAAAAAGGCTTTTTCATCCTGCCCTCTGAATTGTTCTGCAATGTAAGGAAGAATGCAAAGAACGATGCCAACCTGAACGAAACGCTGCAACAGGTGTTCACCAACATCGAATCATCCGCCAAAGGCACGGAGAGCGAGGACGATCTGAAAGGGTTGTTTGACGACATCGACGTGAACAGCAACAAGTTGGGCGCAACGGTTGTGAAGCGCAACGAAATGCTTAGCAAAATCCTCGACAAGATAGGCAGCCTTGACCTGAAGGGCGACTATGCTGACCACCAGATAGACGTGTTCGGCGACGCTTACGAGTTCCTGATGACCATGTATGCCAGCAATGCCGGGAAATCGGGCGGCGAGTTCTTCACGCCGCAGGAAGTCAGCAATCTCTTGGCACGCATCGTTACCGTAGGAAAGACGGAGGTACGCAAGGTGTACGACCCGGCCTGCGGTTCCGGCTCCCTGCTGTTGCAGTTTGCCAAGCTGTTGGGCAAGGAGAACATACGTGTGGGTTTCTTTGGGCAAGAAATCAACATCACCACCTACAACCT
>DVIP01000157.1 GCA_018711225.1 Candidatus Cryptobacteroides intestinipullorum
AAATATCGCTATTGTCTACTTTGGAAAAAAAGTTTAACTGAAAAATTTTTTCCGTGTCCACTTTTTTAAGCTGGTGCAAATGACCAAGTAAAATAACGCCAAATGACCAAGTAAAATAACGCCAAATGACCAAGTAATTCGCGGAAATGTTGGATAATAAGCGATTTATGATTATTTTCGCACATCAACTATTGACGTGATAAATCATAACGGATGGATAATAAAACTTACAGGGCGAGGATAGCCGACAAATTACTGGAGGAAAAACTGGACGCTATGGGCGCGGTGCTTATCGAAGGGGCCAAATGGTGCGGCAAGACCACGACAGCGGAACAGGCGGCAAAAAGCAAGCTTTATCTGGCGGACACGGACACATTCCGTCAGAATATGGAAATGATAGACCTGCATCCGAGGGCATTGCTTTCCGGGGAAGCTCCCATGCTTATCGACGAGTGGCAGGAAGCCCCTAAATTGTGGGACGCCGTTCGTTTCGAGGTGGATCACAGGGGAAAGGAAGGGCAGTTCATCCTGACAGGCTCGGCTGCTCCAGGCAAAGAAAAGCTCGAAGAGATCCACCATACCGGGACGGGACGATTCGCATGGCTGAAAATGCGTCCTATGAGCCTTTTCGAATCCGAGGAATCCGAAGGTACTGTCAGCCTTGCCGAACTGTTCAATGGAAATACGGATTTTGCCGTGAAAGCTCCCAATTATGAACTGGGAGACATTGCCTTTATGATGTGTCGCGGCGGCTGGCCCGGCTCTCTCCGTAAAAAATCTGCAGCAGCGGCGCAGTTGGTAGCGACAGAATACTATCAGGCCGTAACACATACGGACATATCAAAAGTAGACGGGATTACGAAAAATCCCGAACGAGTAAAACGTCTTATGCGCTCCTATGCCCGACATCAGGGTTCACAAGCTTCTCTTGCCACTATTGCCGAGGATATTTCGACAAATGAGGTGGAGCGACTGTCGGAAAATACAATATCGGACTATCTGGTGGCGTTGAAAAAAATATTCGTGGTGGAAGACGCCATCGCATGGAATCCCAATCTGCGCTCAAAAACAGCTATCCGCAGCAGCGACACCCGTTATTTCGTCGATCCATCGATTGCTGTGGCGGCATTGGAAATGGGTCCCGACGACTTGCTTGGCGACTTGAACACCATGGGGCTGCTCTTCGAAACGCTGGCAATACGCGACCTGCGCTGCTATGCCGATGCCCTGTCGGGGACGATGTATCACTATCGTGATAAAAGCGGTTTGGAGTGCGATGCTGTGATGCACTTGCGTGGCGGTCGCTACGGACTGATAGAAGTGAAATTGGGCGGCAGCACTGGCATAGAGGAAGGAGCATCGACACTGAAGACGTTAGCTGCACGGATTGACACCGGCAAAATGAAAAGTCCTTCATTTCTTATGGTTCTTACCGCAGTCGGACAATTTGCCTACACGCGTAAGGATGGGGTTTTGGTCGTACCTGTCGGCTGTTTGAAACAATAGAGCACCTATGAAAATCCGGTCCCACGCTAAAGCATATATATGAATACGGATAAAGTTCGAGTGATAAATTTGGTGCTCATTGGCAAATAAACGGAAAAAATTTGGTGGATATTGACATTTCGCATCTTCAAAATTTGGTGGGGCTATTTATATTCCGGTGTATATGACAATATTTTTGTAATTTGGATGAGCAGTACCTCCTGAATTTCAACAATGTCACTTGAACGCTCCGTCCAGAATATCCTTCCTGTAGCGGATGGAAAGATACGCAGTTCTGATCAGAAGATGTACCAGATAGGCGGCAAGCAGGATATGCACGGCAATCACGGATGCAGCTTCACCGCCGATACCGGACACGCGGAGCACCAGCAGTCCCGCGAAATAAGTCAGGAAGAAACCTGCGGCAGCCAGTATCATATTGTCCCTTATCGGTCTGGAAGCAGTCGCACCTATGAATATGCCGTCCCATGCGAAAGCCGCACAGCCGGCCAAAGGCATAAGAACCATCCACGGCATGTACTTCAGAGACATGTCCACCACCTCATAATCCGACGTCATTACCTGCATCATTGGACGGCCGCCGAAAGCATATATGAACATGAACGCCACGCCTATCGACATGCTCCACACGAAAACCGCCTTCACCGACTTTCCAAGCATATGCCTGTCCCCGGCCCCGATATATCTGCCGGCCAGAGCCTCCCCGGCGTATGCGAACCCGTCCGTAAAATATGAGAAAAGCATCATTATCTTCATCAGAATAGCGCTGGACGCCAAAAGAAGATCCCCGTAATGAGCCGAGAAAGTGGTAAATCCGATATAAATGCCGATAAAGCACAGAGACCTGACGAAAAGATCCGTATTCATCACGAAAAACCTTTTCATCTCCGCGCCCTTGAACGACATGACAATATCATTGAACGTGAATCCGCCGAAAACCTTCTTCCAATACTTCACCGCCAATATTACCGCCGCACACAAAAGACCGGAATATTGGGCAATGACAGTACCTGCGGCAATACCCGGAAATCCGATGCCGTCATAATGGAAATCCCCCATATCCAACCCCAATGCCAGGACAACGCTTGCTGCCACATTCACAATATTCACCACCAGATCAGTCACCATAGGCGAAATACTGTCCTGCATGCCGATAAACCAGCCCTTGAATGACATAAGGGTCAGCGTGGCCGGCGAAGCCCATATCCTGATAAAGAAATAATCAGAAGCAAGTTTTTCCACCTCCGGAGTACAATCCACTACCGCGAATGCCGCCTTCAGGAAAATCCACTGTACAGCCAGAAGCAAAAGGGAGCAGGCCACGGCAATCCCTGCCGCACGCGTAAGAATCGAGGCGGAATCCTTCCTGTCTCCCCTGCCGAAAGCCTGGGCCGTAAGACCTCCGGTTCCCACCCTCAGAAAGCCGAAATTCCAGTACAGAAGGTCAAAAAGCATGGTCCCTATGGCAACACCCCCGATGAGTGTAGCCGAAGATACGGCATTTCCGGCATCAAGATGCCCGGCTACGGCGATATCCGCCATGCCCACCAGCGGCACGGTGATATTGGCCAGAATACTGGGCACGGCCAGATTAAGTATATTCCTGTTTACTCCCATTACCTGTATTTGCGTTCTTCATCAAGCATCCCGAGATAGGATGAATACCTTTCATAACTTATACTCCCTTCCTCCACTGCAGCCTTGACTGCACACCCCGGTTCATGAGTATGCGTGCACGGCGTGAACCTGCATCCGGCAGAAGCCGCCAGCATTTCAGGGAAATAAAGCGCTATCTCTTCCGGAGCCACATCCACCAGCCCGAATCCGCGTATGCCTGGAGTATCCACTATGAATCCGCCTCCGGAAAGCGGGAACATTTCATAGAAAGTGGTGGTATGCCTTCCCTGCAGATGGGCTTCCGAAATCTCGCCGATTTTCAGCTCGACAGAGGGATCCATCGCCTTGATAAGGGAAGATTTGCCCACTCCGGAGACTCCCGAAAAAAGGGAAATTCTGTCTCTGCATGCATCCATAAGGACATCCACGCCCTCACCGGTCAGGGCAGACACCTCAATTATCCTGTAACCGGCACCTTCATAAATCCGGTGAAATGCCTCCAGCTGTTCCCGATATGCATCCCTGAACAGGTCTATCTTGTTCAGGACAATGACCGGACGCACGTTATAGACCTCGCAGGTCACGAGAATCCGGTCCAGGAATGGAAGTTTCACTTCCGGAAAATCCAGGGTCACCACTATGAACGCCTGGTCCATGTTGGCCGCGATGACATGGGACTGCCGTGAAAGGTTTGCGGATCTCCTTATCACATAATTCCTGCGATCCAGCACGGAGATAATCACTGCCGGATTCTCCGCAGTAGGACAATCCGAAGATGCTTCATATACCACTCTGTCACCTACTGCCACAGGATTCGTGGAAGTGCTGCCTTTAAGCCTTATTCGGCCTCTGAGCACGGCAGGGAAGAGATTCCACTCCGGCAGTCTGGATAGCAGGTAATGGCTTCCGGTATGTTTCACGACTGTAGCTGTCTTTTCTGTCTGCATGGGAATCATATTGAGGTTCTTCGCAAAGATAACGGAAATTTGACTATATTTGTAAGCCGTCCGCCATTATTGAACAGACGGAGATCCGATCATTCGCAGAACTGACATTAGATATTACCATGATTACTGAAAATCAGATCGAAGAGACTTTGGAAAGTCTGTTTGAAAACATCAGATTCAACGACGAACCTTCCGGGCTGTATGACCCGTTGAGATACATGATAGGGATTGGAGGGAAAAGAGTCCGGCCCCGCCTGTGCCTTACAGCATACGCACTGTTCAGGGACAGTTTCGACGAGAAGATTCTCGAGCCGGCGGCAGCTCTGGAGATTTTCCACAGTTTCACTCTGATACATGACGACATCATGGACAAGTCCGACATGCGCCGCGGCGTCCCTACCGTTTATCGCAAATGGGACAGCAACACGGCCATCATTTCCGGGGATGTAATGTCCATAGACAGCTACAGGAGAATCGCCATGGCGCCCGCATCCGTACTTCCGGAGGTCCTGGACCTTTTCACCACGACAGCGGCACAGGTTTGCGAAGGCCAGCAGTACGATATGGACTTCGAGAATACGAAGGATATCCCGATGGAGTCGTACATGAAGATGATAGGACTGAAGACCGCTGTTCTCATCGCCTGTTCAGCCAAACTCGGGGCCATCATAGCGGGGGCTGACAGCAGGGCGTCCGATCTGCTCTACAAATTCGGATACGACCTCGGTCTGGCATTCCAGATTACGGATGACTATCTGGACACATACGGAGACCCTTCCGTATTCGGAAAGAAAATCGGCGGAGACATCATAAACAACAAAAAGACCTGGCTCCTGACCAAAGCCATGGAAAAAGGCGAAGAACTGGAAAAGACCGGTGCCATAGACCCTGCCCACGGCAAGGCCGCACTGCTCCGGGCCATGGACATGAAAGCGGAAAACGAAGCCGAGAAAGCTGCCAAAATAGGGAAGGTGAAGGAAATCTATGAAGCCCTCGGCATAGACGAGGACGTGAAATACGAAATCATAAAGCTCCATGCCCAGGCCATGAACTATGCCGGACTTATCGGTTTGGGAAAAGTACGGTACGAAATGCTGCACAGGTATGCAGACAGGCTTATAGGACGCAACAAATGAACAGAAAAGATCTGGAAATAATGGCCCCTGCCGGCAATTTCGAATGTCTGCAGGCCGCAATACAGGGAGGAGCCGACTCGGTCTATTTCGGAGTGGAGAAGCTGAACATGAGATCCCACTCCGCGAACAATTTCAAGATGGAGGATCTGCCGGAAATCTGCCGGATATGCAGGGAACACGGGGTCAAGTCATATCTTACACTGAATATTGTCCTGTACCAGGAAGACCTGGAGGACATGCGCCACACCCTTGACGCAGCCAAGGC
Organism: Candidatus Cryptobacteroides intestinipullorum; assembly: GCA_018711225.1. Lineage (GTDB taxonomy): Bacteria > Bacteroidota > Bacteroidia > Bacteroidales > UBA932 > Cryptobacteroides > Cryptobacteroides intestinipullorum. The sequence continues at coordinate 5,472 of DVIP01000157.1, forward strand.
TTCCGGAATCACTGCGGTGATAGCCTCCGACATGGCTGCCATAATGTACGCCAGGGAAATCGGACTCGAAGTACACATATCCACGCAGCTCAGCATATCCAATGCCGAGGCCCTGCGCTTCTATTCGCAATACGCCGACGTAGTCGTACTGGCCAGGGAGCTGAACCTCGGCCAGGTCAGGGAAATAAAGTCCGTAATAGACGCCGAAGACATAAAGGGTCCGTCCGGAAGAAAAGTGGAAATAGAGATGTTCGCACATGGGGCCTTATGCATGGCCGTTTCCGGGAAATGCTATCTGAGCCTCCACGAATACGGGGCTTCCGCGAACCGTGGATCCTGCTACCAGATATGCAGGCGCGGCTATGAAGTGACAGATCTGGAAACCGGCAGCAAGCTCGTAGTGGACAACAAATACATCATGTCGCCGAAGGACTTGTGCACTATCGAATTTATGGACAAGATCATAGATGCCGGAGTATCGGTATTCAAGATCGAAGGAAGGGCCAGATCTGCAGAATATGTAAAAAGGACCGCATCCTGCTACAGGCGCGCAGCAGATGCCGTATGCGACGGGAAATATACTCCGGAACTGGCGGCCGGACTGAAAAAGGAACTGGCCGAAGTCTTCAACAGAGGGTTCTGGGACGGTTACTACCAGGGTGCCAGGCTCGGAGAATGGAGCGAAGTCTATGGAAGCAAGGCTACCAGGAAAAAGGTCTACTGCGGGAAGGTCACGAACTGGTTCAGCAAACTCGGCGTGGCTGAAATCCTGGTGGAATCAGCCCCGCTCAAGACAGGTGACGAAATTCTCGTGATAGGCCCGTCGACCGGGGTGGTCGAACTGAAAGTCAGCGAAATAAGGGTGGACCTGAAGCCAGTCCGCGAAGCAGGGAAAGGAACATATTGTTCGATTCCTGCAGATCTCGGCGGACAGAGTGAAAAACTACGCAGATCGGACAAGGTATATGTCTGGGCGGAGGAATAAGTTCATATAGCCAGCTCCTTCAGGACTTTAAGCGAATTTACATTCACCGGAGACTCTATATGGAATTCTATGTACTTCAGGAGCCTTTCCGCCAGTTCGCTGCGGATTCCGCCTGACATGGGTACAAGCATTGCCTCCGAAAACGGCAGGGATATGAAATCAGACATGAGGGAAAGATGTTCCCCCATGAATGGCTCCAGATCCTCAGGTGCAGGACTGAAACCCAGCGCGATGATAAATTCCATCAGGAAATACAGGTGGAAATTGCTGAAATCCGATTCCATGACATCCAGAAGCAGTATATTCCTTTCGCACATATCGTACAGTGCACTGTCCTGCATACCTTCCTTTACCACACGAAAAAGCACTTCGCTGACGAACACCGATATCGCCCCTTTCTTCAGGTTGTTCCTTATCCCGTTCAGCGCATATCGCAGAGACACGTTCCTGACATTTGGCATCCTGGACCTGACATGATCGTCAATATCGGCCTCAAGTATTGCCAGCGGGAAAAATACGGAAGACACGCAGCGCCGCGAAATATTCTTCACGAAAAAACCTTTCCTCCCATACTCTTTCGACAGAGTATGGAGGATAATGGAACTGTCGCCATATCTCGTGGTGTGCAGAAGGATGAATTCCGTACTGTTCATTTACCTGTCATGCTCCGGCTTTCATTTCCGAAAGGAAAGCGGACATCGCCCTCAGCGCCTTTCCCCTGTGCGATATGGAATTTTTCTGTTCCTCGGTGATTTCGGCCAGTGTGGATGAAGGATAGTCGTCCGCGATAAAGACAGGGTCATATCCGAATCCGCCCTTACCGGACCTGGACCTGGCAATCCTGCCTTCCAGGACACCTGTGAAGAAGTGCCTTTCACCGCCGAGAATAAGAGTGACTACGCTTTTGAAACGTGCTTTCCGAAGGTTTTTCTTCGGGGTTATTCCCATGGATTTCATTAAGGATGCTTCCATTTCCTTTCTGGAAAGTTCGTCGAGAAGCTTGTCCATGTTCTTTCCGAAATCCTTGTCTTCTCCGGCATATCTCGCCGTATGTACTCCAGGTGCTCCGCCGAGGGCGTCTACTTCAAGTCCGGTATCGTCTGCGAAACAGTCGGTATGGCAATGCTGCCAGATGTAGTCCGCTTTCTGTTGCGAATTGGCCCTCAGGGTCATGCCTGTCTCGGGAATATCTTCATTGATTCCCTCCTGTGCAGGGGTAACGAGCTCAAATCCCTTGCCTAAAATCTCTGATGCCTCACGCAGTTTTCCGCTATTGCCCGTTGCAAAAACCATTTTCATAACTGCTTTGTATTTCTTCTTAATCCGCCGCAAAGTTATAAAAATCATTTCCAATTATCCAAATCCCGATTTAATTCCCTTTATATTTTCGTGTGTATTTTCGTGTCAATCCTCTTAAAGAAATCCCAAAGTTTTCGGTCACCAGAAAAGCCGCTACCTCTTGTACTCGACTATCAGGACCTGACGCGGTCCTACCACGGTGGAATCCGACACTTCCGCAGATTCTCCTGTAAGCACATTCCGTCCGTCATGCAGACCGTCGGCTATCTCGGCATAATGGGACCACGGGATGTGCTTTTTCCCGCGGGAATTGTTTATGAATACGAAAACCGCATCCGTATCGTCATAGCGGAAATAGGCGTAAGTATTGTCCCTGGTCAGGAAATGCATGGTCCTGCCGTCATGAATCACCTTCTTTCCCTTACGCCACTGGAACAGCGTCCGCGTATAGTCATGCATGTCTGCTGCAAAACCTTCAGGAACCGGTTTCCCGTCAGTATTCACCGCTGCCCGTGCACGGCCTCCGGCAGTGAAAAGATTCACCTTGTCACCGGCCCATCCGCCAGGGAAATCCACCCTGAGACCGCCATGGCCCTGGGAACGGTCTCTGGACACGAACATCATCTCGTCTCCGTAGAACATCTGAGGGATCCCCCTCATGGTAGCCATCATGGCTATGGCGATTTTCTGTCTGTCGGCATTGTGCCTCAACACATCCCCTATACGGTCCATGTCATGGTTACCCACGAATATCATCATCCTGGAAAGGTCATGATACACGAAATCATGAGAAAGACAGTCGTAAACCCTGACCATCCCCTCTCCCCATGCATGGGAATCCGTAGGCAGCCCCTTGCATATCGCTTCCTGCAGAGGAAAATCCATTATCGAAGGCAAATGCGAGTCGAATCCGTCCCGGTTCGCATTTCCGCCCTGCCAGTATGCAAGCTGCGGTATCGACGAAGTCCAGCACTCTCCCACTATATTGAATCCGGGATATTCTTCCAGAACGGCAGCGCACCATTCGCTCATGGGCTTCTTCTCATTGTAAGGGTAAGTGTCTACCCTGAAACCGTCCAGACCGGCATATTCTATCCACCATACGGCCCACTGCTTGAAATACTGCAGTACGAAAGGATTGTCCAGATTCATGTCAGGCATGGACGGTACGAACCATCCGCTTTCCTGAAGATTCAGGTCGTATTTCGATGCATTCGGATCCATATTCGTGGAAAAGCATACATTCGTCCCGGTATATTCCGGAAAGACATGCACCCAGTCTTCGAAAGGCAGGTTCTTCATCCACCAGTGCGCGGTACCGCAATGGTTCGTGACAATATCCATTATGACTTTAAGTCCTTTTTCATGAGCTTTCCCGACAAATTCCCGATAAAGACCGTTAGACCCGAATCTCGGGTCAATACGATAATAGTCGGCGCAGGCATAGCCGTGATATGACCCTTCCAGCTCGTCATCCAACAGCAGCGGCGTGCACCATACCGCCGTGGCGCCGAGGTCCGAAATATAATCCAGATGGTCTATGATGCCCTGAATATCACCGCCGTGACGTCCGAAGAATCCGTCCCTGTCCGGTTTTTCGGCAGTGTCATCCGTAGCGTCATTCGAAGGATCGCCGTTTGCGAACCTGTCCGGCATTATAAGATACACCATATCCGCCGTAGAGAAACTGCATCTCTCCGCCGAGTCTTCGGAACGGGCCGCTATTTCGTATGAATACTTGAATTTGTCTGTCCCGTCATCGAAGACGATATAGTATGTCCCCGGAGCGGCATCAGGGGAAATTTCCACATCCACAAACAGATAATCAGGGCTGTCGGCCTTGTGTACGGTCCCTGCCTTCACGCCTTTTCCGCCTTCAATGCGGACATCATATCTGGAAATGCCGTCTCCGCAGACCATCAGCTGCAGCGGAGTCTTCATCCCAGTCCACCATGAAAGCGGCTCCACCCTGCCGACGCGAGCTCCGGCATCCTGAATTTTTTCCGGATCGGATTCCGGTCCGCTGCCGCAAGACACCATTCCCG
>DVIP01000019.1 GCA_018711225.1 Candidatus Cryptobacteroides intestinipullorum
GGAAACAGTCCCGTCTTCAAAAGCCGAAAGCGCCATTTCAAATACGAGCATACTTCTGTACAGGAACGGGCTTCTGTATGCGAGGCTGGACAACGGCCTGGAGGCGGAAGTCATTCCGGGGGAAGAATATACGTATTATGCCGTGGCCAACACATATGTAAACGACACACCTCTGAATGAAGAGGAGACTGCAGGCTGGACGGTCGATGTCAATCCCGGAGAGCCTGACGCCTTCATCATGTCTGCATGCGGGGAATTTACAGTCACTGAAGACAATATGACTGTAGGGATTCCACTGGAAAGGACACATTCCGCGATACGGTTCAGTGTGGATGATTCTGCAGCAAAGGGGCTTGAAATCAGCAGAGTATGGATTATGCAGGCCGCCACTTCTGTTTCATTGTTCCGTACTTCCGGGGCAGTAAGTACAAATACCGGGGAAACCGCCTCCGCCGCCGAACTGGAAGCTCTGAACAACGGAGAGGAAATCATATTGTACGTGCCGGAAAACTGTCAGGGAATACTTCTGCCGGAGAACACGGACTCATGGGCGAAAATTCCCGACAATTTAGGGTACAAATCGGAACTGTGCACTTATATGGAAGTGCAGGGTGAATTTTCAGGGGAACATGAGCTTGCAGGCCCGGTGACATACAGGTTCTATCTGGGACAGGACGCCGTATCCGACTTCAACATATTCAGGAATACCGAATACAGCGTCTGCCTGTGTCCTACCAGAAAAGCCGTAACCAGACCGTCGTGGATGGTGAGTGCACGGAATGTATACGCGGATATCCCGTATATCCTGGTAGACATGGACGGAAATATAAAATATGACTTTCATAACAAGTTCAGCACATACAGGCATGATGCCGTATGGGTAAAGGCCATAAAAGGAAAGGACGGATATGCCGTCATCGGGAATGAGGACGGGAAAGGTGTCCTGGGACTGTCATCCGGACTGGAGGACTGGGAATTCTACCAGCCATGCACGGAAGAGGTGCATGACATAGTGTTCGGAAAAGGGAAATATATGCTGGCAGGCTCCGAAGGCAATATCTTCGTGTCCGAAGACGGACTGCGATGGTCATCTTACAGACTCGGCTCCGTAGAGTCGCTTGACTTTACCGGGAATATGTTCTTTGCAATGGACGGAAACACAATATACAGTTCGGAAGACGGACTTAGCTGGAGTTCATACAGGACAGAACACAGGGTAAACAACGCCGTGTACGGAGACGGGGAATATCTGGTGACAGGAAATACCGGATTCGTATACAGGTCGGCTGACGGCATGACATGGACGCAGCATTCTGTAGAATACGACATGCCCGAATCCCAGGAGCTGGTCTATGGGAACGGCGTATATATCATCAGCAGCGGGACCGAACTGCACTACAGTCTTGACGGCATCCAATGGTTCCAGAACACGGTCTACACTAATCCTTATATGGTAGTCGATTTCCATGACGGCATTTTCCTGGCGGCATGCCACAACAGGAATACCATAGAAATCTATACATCGCTTGACGGCAGGGGCTGGAAAAGACTGAAAATCCTGTCAAGCTCCATCAGCGGGAACATATCCGACGTATGTATCGTCTTGTAAAGCTACGGACAAAATAGTTTGGATTTCTGCCGGAAAAAACATATAATTGCCGGAAGAGAAAAACTTGATCTTATGCTGACCAGACTGTATGAAAGGGATAATGATCCCCGTACATTAGAAACAATAGCGGATATCCTGAACGACGGAGGCATCATGATATATCCGACAGACAGTGTATACGCGTTGGGATGCCATGCACTTAAGGAACGTGCAGTGGAAAAAATCTGCAGGATCAAGGGAACTGACCCCAGGAAGAACAATCTGTCCATAATCTGCTATGATCTGAGCAATATCAGCCATTATGCCAGAATGGACAACGCCACATTCAAGCTCATGAAAAGGAATCTTCCGGGCCCCTTCACTTTCATTCTGGAAGGGACGTCCAGACTGCCCAAGATTTTCAGGAACAGGAAAGAGATAGGTATCCGCATGCCCGAAAATCCTATAGTCATGGAGATAGCCAGGATACTGGACGCCCCGATTCTCACCGCGTCCCTTCCTATGGAAGAGGGCGAAGATTCCGGTTACACTACAGATCCGGAGCTTATATATGAGAAATGGGGGAAATCCGTGGACCTGGTCATAGACGGAGGTCCGGGCAAAGCCGGGTGCTCCACAGTAGTGGACTGTACATCGTCCGAATTCGATATTGTAAGGCAAGGTGACGGAGAGCTTGCATGACCTTTTCTTTTTTTCAGACTTTTTTCTTTTTCCATAAGATATTTTTTCTTTTTCCGGTATTCATCCAGAATCTGATGCAATAATTTTGCGGCACACGGGGACCTTGGACAGGTTCCCCGGAATGATGTCCGAATCTAATTGCACAAGATATGGGAAATAATCAGATTTCGAAAAAAGGCTCCACTGGCCGGACAGCGGGATTGCAGATGATCCGCACAGCCCTGGCATGCGTTTTCTTCATCGTTTCCGGATGTCTCGATTCCGCTGAAGACGGGCTGGAGCCTGTAGGGTATCATGGAGAAGACAGTTCAAATGAGAAAATTACTGTCCGGTTCAACGCTTATGTGTCCCCTGACGGGACACGGAGTCAGGAAACGGATGTGGGGAATATCTCCATTTCAGTGTATGAAGGCGGGACGCTCGTCGGGAAAATAATACCGGATGAAAGTCTGACAGGGGAAATCGACCTGGACTACGGGAAATTCTACAGGTACTATGCCGCCGCGAACATCCCGCCCGATGAACTGCCGGACTCCGGGGAGGAAGATGAAATGAAAGGATACAGGGTCGAAACCGACCCGGAAGGGTCCGAGACCATACTCCCCATGGCCGCATCAGGTGGCTTCACCGTTACCGGAGACGGCATGACAGTCAATATTATGCTGGAAAGACTATATTCCAAAGTAAATTTCAGCATGGATTTTTCGGATGTCCCTGATCTCACCGTCACATCCGTGCGTGTATTGCAGGCAGCCACATCGGTAGCGCTGTTCTCCGAGTCCGAAGCACAGTCCACTGCGGACGGAGACTGTGCCACCGCGTCCGAAATAGCCGGACTGAATGAGGGAAAGGAGATAGAACTGCTGCTTCCTGAGAACTGCCAGGGAATACTGCTGCCCGGCAATACCGATTCAGGAAAGAAGGTGCCGGAAAATATTCCGGGAAAAGCCGGAGTCTGTTCTTACATCGAAGTCGGAGGGGAGTTTTCCGGTACAGGGAAATTGAAAGGAGAAGTCGTATACCGCTTTTATCTGGGACAGGATGCAGCTTCCGATTTCAATGTCCGGCGCAATACAAGTATGGATATAAAGCTTGTCCCGTCAGGCAATCCGGAAGGAGAAGATTCCTGGCAAGTGGACAGCGACAGACTGTATGCCGACGTACCGGCATTCTTCCTGGGCAGGGAAGGCAACATTTACTACAGAATCGGGGAAACGGAAGGGTATGCGACGACTGTCAGGACATTCGACTGGGTAAAGGCCGTAAGGGGTGAAGGAATCCATGTAATCGCGGCCAACAATCCGTCCGGGAACACCTGCAGTATCTGGACATCGGCCGACGGCATGAACTGGGAAATGGTCAAAACCTTTTATTTCTGCAGCATTACTGACCTGGCTTACGGGAACGGGACTTATATTGCCCTTACAGGGACAGAAAAAGTATATGTGTCGGGAAATGCGAAAAGCTGGGCCTTGGAATATGCGGATGTTGACCTGGAAATCCTGACTTTCGGAAACGGGAAATTCTTAGGCATTTCACCCGGAACCCGTTATGCATACTGTTCGGATGACGGTCTGGAATGGCACAGGGAAAATTTTGACAGGGTGACAGCATCTGTCATTGAATACGGGAATGACGGATTCCTGGGACTTTCACATTCCGGCAAGGTCTTCAAATCCGCTGACGGACAATCATGGGACACGTACAATTATAAATTTTATCCTTCATCAGACCTGCTCGCTTTCAATAATCTGGTTTATGGCAACGGGAAATATCTGCTCGGAACAGGAGACAGTGTATATTACAGCCAGGACGGTATTTCATGGTACAGGTCGGACATGCCGACAAGATACTACGGCTGTATGGTCGATTTCCATGACGGCATTTTCTGCGCCGCATGCAGATCAAGCGAGGCCAATGTTATCTTCGCCACTTCTCTGGACGGGGAGCACTGGACGGAAATATGGAATTCTGGAAAAGTATCAGAAATTTCCGATATCTGCATTCTGGACTGAAAGTCCGGAGTGCGGATATCGGAATCCCATAAGATAAGCGATATATCCTGAATCAGTACTGGTCCCAGGACTTTATCTGTATGTCATCTATACTCATGCCGCAGAATGCCCGGATGAAGGCTGTAGCCAGTCTGGCATTGGTGATAAGCGGGATGTTGAAATCGATGGCGGCACGCCTTATCTTGTAGCCGTTTGCCAGTTCCGCGCTGGAGAAGTTCTTCGGGATATTGACTACCAGGTCGATTTTCTTCTCCTGGAGCATCTGCAGCGCCGAATCGAACTGCGAAGACAGTGTCGGGTCTTCACATTCGCTCGGCCAGAGCACCCGGACTGCAGACACCTCGTTTTCCACCAGATACTTGTATGTACCTGCAGTGGCATAGATGGTATATCCGTGTCCGGCAAGAAGACGGCATGCATTCAGAAGGTCTGCTTTCTGGAGAGCGTCTCCGGAAGATACCAGGATATTCTTCTCCGGTATCGTATAACCTACTGAAAGTATTGACTTGAGCAATGCCTCGTTGAAATCATCGCCGATGCAGCCCACTTCTCCGGTAGAAGCCATGTCCACACCCAGTACCGGATCGGCCTGATGAAGCCTTGAGAATGAGAACTGGGAAGCCTTGATTCCGACATAGTCGAGATCGAATGCGCTCTTGTGGGGAGCGGCCGGCTTGAGTCCGAGCATCACCTTGGTGGCAAGTTCTATAAGATTTATCTTGAGAATCTTGGACACGAACGGGAAACTTCTGGACGCGCGGAGATTACATTCTATGACCTTGATTTCGTTCTCCTTGGCGAGGAACTGTATGTTGAAAGGTCCGGAAATCTCCAGGGCAGCGGCTATCTTTTTCGCTATCTTCTTGATCCTGCGGACTGTCTCTATGTACAGTTTCTGCGGAGGGAACTGTATTGTGGCGTCTCCAGAGTGTACTCCGGCAAATTCGATATGCTCGGAAATGGCGTAAGCTATGACTTCGCCCTTGTCAGCCACCGCATCGAACTCTATTTCCTTGCACCTCTGCATGAATTCGCTTATGACTACCGGATGTTTCTGTGACACCTCGGCGGCAAGAGAGAGGAACCGGCGGAGCTCGTCTTCATTGTAACATACGTTCATGGCTGCCCCGGACAGCACGTATGACGGCCTTACAAGCACCGGATATCCCACCTTGGCTACAAATCCGTGCACATCATCCAGTGTCGTCAGCTCCTTCCACTTCGGCTGGTCGATTCCGAGAGCGTCCACGATGGAAGAGAACTTGTGCCTGTCTTCGGCCTTGTCTATGCTGGTAGCCGATGTGCCGAGTATGTTGACTCCGCTTCTGTCCAGTCTGAGAGCCAGATTGTTCGGAATCTGTCCGCCTACTGACACCACCATGCCGTACGGCTGCTCGAGTTCGTAGATATCCATCACCCTTTCGAAGGTGAGCTCGTCGAAATACAGACGGTCGCTCATGTCGTAGTCCGTGGAGACTGTCTCAGGGTTATAGTTTATCATCACGCCCCTGTACCCCTCGTTTCTGATGGTCTGCAGTGCATTTACGGAACACCAGTCGAATTCGACTGAAGAACCGATGCGGTATGCTCCCGAACCAAGGACTATGACAGACCTGTGGTCATGGAGATATGTCACATCGTTGAAATTCCCGTTGTATGTCAGATACAGGTAATTCGTGGCGGCAGGAAATTCAGCAGCCAGAGTATCTATCTGTTTGACACAAGGTACTATGCCGTGTTTCTTCCTGAATGAGCGCACAAGATTCTGCGCATCCTCGTTATCTACCTTGTCCTTGTACAGTGCGCGCCCTATCTGGAAATCGGAAAAGCCCTGTCTTTTGGCTGTCTTCAGAAGTTCCAGCGGCATGGATTCGCAATCATCATACTGCAGCATGTCATGGAAGGTGTCCACGATACGCTGGAGCTTGTACAGGAACCATTTGTCTATCTTGGTCAGGGCATGTATCTGATCGACGGTATAGCCTGCCCTCATGGCCTTGGAGATGACGAAGATTCTGTTGTCGGTAGGTTCTTTCAGAGCCTCGTCTATATCATCCACCTTAAGTTCCTTGTTTCCGACGAATCCGTGGGCGCCCTGCCCTATCATACGCAGGCCCTTCTGTATGGCTTCCTCGAAACTGCGTCCTATGGCCATGACTTCGCCGACGCTCTTCATGCTGGAGCCTATCTTTCTGGACACTCCGTGGAACTTGCTCAAGTCCCAGCGCGGAATCTTGCAGACGATATAGTCGATGGCCGGCTCGAAGAAAGCCGGAGTATTCTTTGTGACGGAATTCTTGAGATCGAACAGTCCGTATCCCAGACCGAGTTTCGCAGCTACAAAAGCCAGAGGATATCCTGTAGCCTTGGATGCAAGCGCTGACGAACGGCTGAGACGGGCATTCACCTCAATCACGCGGTACTCCATGGAGTTGGGGTCATAGGCGAACTGTACGTTGCACTCCCCGACTATACCCACATGGCGGACAATCCTGATGGCAAGTTCACGCAGATATTCCACGTCGTCGTTGTCCAATGTCTGGCAAGGTGCCACCACTATGCTTTCTCCGGTATGTATGCCGAGTGGGTCGAAATTCTCCATGTTGCAGACCGTAATGCAGTTGTCATAACGGTCTCTTACCACTTCATATTCTATTTCCTTCCAGCCTTTCAGGGATTTTTCCACCAATACCTGCGGCGAGAAGGAGAAGGCCTTCTCCGCCACATCGAAAAGCTGTGTCTCGTCATCGCAGAATCCGGAACCGAGACCGCCGAGCGCGTATGCGGCGCGCAGGATCACCGGATAGCCGAGTTCCCGGGCTGCTTCCCTCGCCTGTTCTATGTTTTCAGTGGCGTGCGACTTGATGGTCTTTACACCTATCTGGTCCAGTTTTTCGATGAACAGTTCCCTGTCTTCCGTATCAATAATGGCCTGTACGGGGGTTCCGAGAACCTTGACATTGTATTTCTCAAGTATGCCCGACTTGTAGAGCTGGACTCCGCAGTTGAGCGCCGTCTGGCCTCCGAAGGCCAGGAGTATTCCCTGCGGGGCTTCCTTGCGGATAACCTTTTCCACGAAATATGGAGTGACGGGAAGAAAATATATCTTGTCCGCAACCTTGTCAGAGGTCTGCACTGTAGCAATATTCGGGTTTATGAGCACTGTCTCTATGCCCTCTTCCTTCATCGCCTTCAAAGCCTGGGAACCGGAATAGTCGAATTCACCGGCCTCACCTATTTTCAATGCTCCCGAACCGAGCAGCAGCACTTTCTTTATATCGCTGTCAATCATTGTCTTGTAATTATAATTCAATATTGATGTCTGGTATACTAGAGTTTGCTCAGGAATTCATCGAAAAGAAATTCCGTGTCGGTAGGTCCGCTTGAGGCTTCCGGATGGAACTGTGCGGAAAAGAACGGCTTGGTCTTGTGCCTTATGCCCTCGTTGGTCCCGTCATTCATATTCAGGAAATACGGCTCCCAGTCTTTTCCCAAAGTAGTGTTGTCGACTGCATAGCCATGATTCTGAGATGTCACGAAACATTTGTTCGAGCCCACCATGCGAACAGGCTGGTTATGGCTTCTGTGTCCGTATTTCAGCTTGTATGTCTTGGCTCCGGCAGCCCTGCTGAGAAGCTGGTTACCCATGCATATCCCGAATATCGGCTTGTCCCTCTCCATTGCTTTCCTGATATGTTCCACGGTAATATCGCAGAACTCAGGATTGCCGGGGCCGTTCGAAATGAAGAGGCCGTCATAATCGAAGCAGTTGAAATCATAATCCCACGGCACGCGGATTATCTCCACGTCACGCTGAAGGAAACATCTCAATATGTTATGCTTGACACCGCAGTCCACAAGGACAATCTTCTTGCTGCCGTGCCCGTATCTGATGACTTCCTTGCAGCTGACCACCGCCACCTGGTTCTCCCGGTTAGGGTCAGGCACGGGAAAATCGCGTTCGTTGCCTTCCGTCTCTATTATGCCCAGCATCGAGCCGTTGTCCCTCAGCACCTTGGTCAGTTCCCTGGTGTCTATCCCGTATATTCCAGGGACCTTGTGTTCGTCCAGCCACTGTCCGAGACTTCTGGCTGCCTTCCAGTGACTGAAATCATCGGAATAGTCAGACACGACAAGACCGCGGACATAGATGCCGTTCGATTCCATATTGAGGGAAATGCCGTTCTCGTCGGCGCCTTCTTCCGGAACACCGTAATTTCCGACTATGGGATATGTGATACAGAGGATCTGGCCTGAATAAGAAGGGTCAGTAAGACTTTCCGTGTAGCCGACCATGGCAGTAGAGAAGACCACTTCACCATCGCAGGGACCGTTGTAGCCGAATGAATATCCTTGGAACTTCATTCCATTCTCCAACTTGAGCGTAGCTCGAATCTTTTGCTCCATTACAAAACGTGTTTTTTATGCTTAAATCGGGCGAAAATAATACAATTCTTCCAAATCCCCAATTAAAAAGGAAAAATCTCTCCAAAATCGGCATCAAAGATTAGAATCAGCCTCTCATTGCCGCTATTTCGGCTGCCGGATCCACGGCCTTGAAA
>DVIP01000158.1 GCA_018711225.1 Candidatus Cryptobacteroides intestinipullorum
GCAGAAGCAATACTGAAAGGCGCCGGCTCTTCTCTGCACAGGGATGATACTGACAAACGGATTGTCCGGCAGATACGGACTGGAAAGATAACTGACAGGGGGTCCGTAACAGGCCTGCCGGGAATCATCGACTCGGAAAACGACGTCATGTAACAGACTCTCCGTTGTCTTGCCGTTGTCCCGGATTTCCGGGGCATGATAAAAATGAACCGTATTCCCGGATTTGCAATCCGGACCAAGAAACAGATAAAATGAAACACAACGCATTCATATTGCCGCTACTGCTGCTTTCAGCCATAGCCTGCACTCCTGAAGAGACCCCGGAGACACCTGTAACCGTAAATCCTCCGGAAAATGTCCGCCTGATACAGGCTGACGGAACATCCCTGGCATTCGGATGGCAGCCTTCGGAAGGCGCCGAAGTCTATACTGCACGGCTGGAAACAGGTGAAGGGAAATACGTCTACCAGTATGAAACTGAAAATACCAATGCCACATTCGACGGACTGGAAACCGGACAGGAATATCAGTTCAAGGTCCGCGTAAGGACGGCTGACGGAGAATCCGCATATTCGGAACCTGTCAAGGCCATCCCCGGAGTGTCCGATCCAGGAGAATCACCGGATCCAGGACCAGACGAACCTCTGGAAGGATATGACCGCTTCATGATTCCGTCATGGGAGGAAGACGGTGTTGCCAGGGCGTTTCCCGGAGCCGAAGGCGGCGGAATGTATGTCACCGGAGGCCGCGGAGGCAAGGTCATACATGTCACGAACCTTAACGACAGCGGAGCAGGGTCACTCCGGGCCGCGGTAGAGTCTTCCGGCCCGAGAACAGTAGTATTCGATGTGACCGGGATAATCGAGCTTGAATCCCAGCTGAGGATAAAGGAAGGGGATTTGACCATAGCCGGACAGACAGCTCCCGGGGATGGAATCTGCATAAAGAACTATTCCACAGTAGTTGAGGCCGACAATGTCATCATCCGTTTTGTCCGTTTCCGTCTCGGCAACAAGGTCCTTGATACCGACGGAGAAGACTGCATCTGGGGTCGCAGACACAGGGACATCATCCTGGACCATTGCTCCATGTCATGGTCCATTGACGAATGCGCGTCTTTCTACGGGAACGAGAACTTCACGATGCAGTGGTGCATCCTTACGGAGAGCCTCAAGGATTCCAACCATCCGAAGGGCGAACATGGTTATGGAGGCATCTGGGGCGGCAAGAACGCTTCGTTCCATCATAATATGCTTGCCAACCATGATAGCCGCAACCCCCGTTTCGACCATCCTCAGATATATGAGAATCCTGAAAATCCTGCCCGCAGGGGACATGTGGACTATCGCAACAACGTGGTTTTCAACTGGGGCAACAACAATACCTACGGAGGCGAAGGCGGCTGGTTCAATATTGTCAACAATTATTACAGGCAGGGGAACGACTCGCGGGACCGCAGCTATTTCTATGATGTAAACGGAATATATTCATCCAAGAACATTGACTATGGCTATCCTGAACTCTATGTCTCAGGCAATGTTTATGTGGAATACCCGCAGTATGAAGGGAACAACCTTCTCGGTCTGTACTGGCATGATGACGGATCCAATGTCACACCGGACGATGCCGAGATTCTTTCTTCTCCTTTGACTATAGAGGGCCCTTCCGGCCAGGCTGCCTACACAAGCACGCATTCTGCTGCCGATGCATTTGAAGCGGTTTGCGATTACGGTGGCGCTTCACTTGCGAGGGATGCTGTGGATATCCGTGCGGCGGAAGATGCAAGGGACGGGACAGGAAAGATAATAGACCTTCCGTCTGAAGTCGGCGGCTGGCCGGAATATACCGCCACGGATGAAGAAAAGGCTTCCGTTACCGATACCGACGGCGACGGAATGCCGGACTGGTTCGAGACAGAGTTCGGCCTGGATCCTGATAATTCTTCTGACGGAAATTCCATGAATCTTGACAGCGAAGGCAGATATACGAATCTGGAAATGTATCTTCATTATCTTGTGAGGGAAATAATTTCAGCGCAGAATACGGGGGCCTTGTATACAGCCTTGTAGCCTGTTCCCGGATTCCATATCGTTCAAACGAATCCCATGTCGTTCACCAGGATTCCATGTCGTTCATCAGGATTCCTTGCCGTCAACCGGATTCCTTGTCGTTCAACCGGATTTGCAATCCGGTTGTTCCGTATATCATTTTCCACGTTTGTACCGCGTCAGACCGCGTATTGTCAAAAAATACATCCAATACGATAATTATTGCCTGCCATATATACCCGCAATGAGTAATTTCGCATATTCAATAACACTAACTAATAAGTTTTATGAACAATCTGACTTCTAAAATTTATCTGCTGGTCCTGGGCCTGCTCGTCTCCATGACGGTTTCGGCTCAGCAGATCACAGGTGTTGTCAAGGACACCGGAGGCCAGCCTCTGGCCGGCGTCTCGGTATTTGTCGACGGCACCACAACGGGAGCATCTACCGACATGGACGGAAAATATGCCATAGATGTCGATAATGCACACGGAAAGACTCTCATATTCTCTTTCATAGGAATGAGGACACAGGAAGTCCGTATCGGAAACAGCCTGGTCTATGACGTCATTATGGAAGATGATGCGAATTTCCTGGAAGAAACAGTCGTCATCGGTTACGCGACAGTCAAAAGGAAGGATCTCATAGGATCCGTATCTTCAGTGGACAGCAAGGCTCTTGCAGCCATGCCTGTAACCACTGTGGGCGAAGCCCTTACCGGACGTATGGCCGGTGTGCAGGTCACCACTACGGAAGGTGATCCTGACGCTGAGATCAAAATCAGGGTCCGCGGATCAGGCTCCATCACCCAGGACAGCTCCCCTCTGTATATAGTGGACGGTTTTCCTGTGGAAAGCATATCCGATATCCCTGCATCAGACATACAGAGTATTGACGTGCTGAAAGATGCCTTCTCCACAGCCATCTATGGATCCCGTGGTGCGAACGGCGTTGTCCTCGTGACTACCAAGGGCGGTACGAGCGGCAAATTCTCCGTAAGCTACAACGCCTACTGGGGCCAGAAATGGATGGCCAACAAGGATGCCATCGAAGTGAACAGCCCTTATGATTTCGTGAAGAACCAGTATGAGCTTTCCATGATAAGAGACCGTTACGAAGAGGACTATCTTCCGTATTTCGGCATTTACGATGACATGGGCCTCTATCAGGATGTGGCAGGCAACGACTGGATTCAACAGGTCTTCGGAAACACCGGCACCAACTTCAGTCACAACGTTTCCGTTTCCGGAAGCACCGACAAGGTCAGGTGGACCGCCAGCTACTCGCATATCGGGGACAATGCCATCATGACAGGCTCCGACTACAAGAGGGACAACCTCAATTTCAAGACGAACTACAAGCCTATCAAGGAACTCGAATTTGACATCAATGCAAGATATTCCCATACTACCATCATGGGATCCGGTTCCAACTCAATGAACGACGCGGGCTCCACTTCAGGAAACGGCCGTCTGAAACATTCAGTTCAGTACACTCCGATACCTATTGCCGGGGGTGCCATATCCGGATCTGACCTTGAGGAAGACTACGGTGACAACGCACCGCCTCTCCAGTCCGTGGCTGACAATGACAACAAGCGTGTCCGCAGGAACTGGACAGTGAACGGTGCCGTTACCTGGCATATCATCAAGAATCTTGACCTCCGCGTCGAAGGCGGTCTGGAAGACTACAGCCAGGAAAACAACCGTTTCTACGGAATGACCACCTACTATGTAGGCAATACCGCCCAGTATAAGGACAGACCTGCAACAAGGTACACTGATACTTACAGGCAGACTATCCGTAATACGAATACACTCAGCTACAACTTCGCTGAAGTCTTTTCCGACAAGCGTCACCATCTGGATCTGCTGCTCGGACAGGAATATATTTTCAAGAAGTCAAACGAACTGACATCAGTCATAGAGAATTTCCCTGACTTCTTCGACTCCGAAATGGCGTGGAACTTCATGTCTACAGGTACGGCCATTTCCACCAACAATTACTATGACCCTAATGACAAGCTCCTGTCATTCTTCGGTCGTGTGAATTATGTATTCGATGAAAGATATTCGGTATCTGCTACGATGCGTGCCGACGGTTCGTCCAAGTTCACGAAAGGAAACCAGTGGGGATATTTCCCGTCTGCAGCCGCCTCGTGGACCATTTCCAACGAGCCGTGGATGGAGGGCGCTTCATCTTGGCTGGATAACCTCAAACTACGTTACAGCTACGGTACCGCTGGAAACAACAACATACCTGCCGGCATGACCATGCTGAATTTCGCATCCTTCTCCACTACCTGGATTTCACAGAGCAATACTTATTGGGCTCCTGTAACCGATGGCGGCGATACCATCATGCCTAACGGCGACCTTTCATGGGAGACTACCATTTCACACAATATCGGTCTCGACTTCTCATTCTTCAAGGGACGTCTCAGCGGTTCTTTCGAACTTTATCACAATACAACCAAAGACCTCCTTATCCAGTTCCCTACTGCAGGATCTGGATATGAATTCCAGTACAGGAACAT
The DNA here is from genome assembly GCA_018711225.1 of Candidatus Cryptobacteroides intestinipullorum. Lineage (GTDB taxonomy): Bacteria > Bacteroidota > Bacteroidia > Bacteroidales > UBA932 > Cryptobacteroides > Cryptobacteroides intestinipullorum. Next base: position 4,585 of record DVIP01000158.1, read on the forward strand.
GGGTTCAGTAAGAAACCGCGGATTTGAAGTTTCCCTGAACGCTGTCCTCGTGGAGAAGAAGAATTTCGGACTTACCCTCGGAGCGAACCTTTCCATGAATGAAAACCTGGTTACTGACCTCGGCGGTTTGTCCCGTATCGAATCCGAAACTCAGTGGGCTTCCACGGAAATCGGTACGGATTATGTCGTGGAAGTCGGCCAGCCTCTCGGAAATATGTACGGATATCTCTCCGACGGTTTCTATACCGTGAATGATTTCACTTCCGACGGAAATGGCGGGTGGACGCTCAATAGCGAAGTTGCCGATGCTTCAGGCGTAATAGGCGAGACCTATATGCGTCCCGGTGCCATGAAACTCAAGGACATCAGCGGTCCTGACGGTGTGCCTGACGGAAAGATTGACGCGAACGACAAGACCATTATCGGAAATGCCCAGCCTAAGGGCTTCGGCGGTGTGACCCTTACGGGATATCTCTACGGATTCGATTTCTCCGCCAATTTCAATTATGTCTTCGGCAACGACATCTACAATGCCAACAAGATCGAATTCACTTCATCACGTAAATATACGAACCGTAATCTGATGAAGACCGACGAGCAGAGATGGACTAACATCGACTGGTCTACAGGCCAGCTTATTACAGATCCTGACCAGCTTGCCGAAGTCAATGCGAATGCGACGCTCTGGTCGCCGGCAGTCGGCAATGCAGTCCTTTCAGACTGGGCCATCGAAGACGGATCTTTCTTCCGCCTTACGTCAGCCACCATAGGTTACACTCTTCCTTCGCATATTACGATGAAAGCCAAAATCTCACGTCTGCGCTTCTATGTGACAGGTACGAACCTTTTCTGCCTTACGAACTATTCAGGCTACGATCCTGAAGTCGATACCAGACGTGCCACTCCGCTTACTCCGGGTGTAGACTACTCGGCTTACCCGAAGAGCATAGGCTATGTGGTCGGAGTCAACCTTACATTCTAATTTCCAACAAGACTGAGATATGAATATCATAAGAAGAATTATCATCGGAGCAGGACTTGCGGCAGGGCTTTCCCTGGTTTCCTGCGACCTTACAACGGAGTCCCAGTCCACATTCGACGAGACTCAGGTCTTCTCTGACCCGACACTTACCGAGT
>DVIP01000159.1 GCA_018711225.1 Candidatus Cryptobacteroides intestinipullorum
AGAGACAGGGCACACACTGCTGAAACTGCCAATACGCGTTTAATCATTTCTTTCATCGAATCCACATTTTTCATATTCGTTTCCCTGTCCCGGCATGCACGGAGTGTCAGTCCGGATCAATCCTGAACCAGTCGGCATCTATCCAGCCCCTGTCCCTGCCTGTCCCGTAACTTGAACAGAACAGACCGATCTTGGCTCCGATCCATCTGCCTTCCCTGGCCTGGAACGACTCGGAGACAGTCTCGAACTTCTTTCCGTCCGTGCTGTACATGAACCTGCATGCTCCGTTTCCGTCCGCTTTCACGCGGAACCATACATCCGTCACATATTTCGGAGTGGCCCCGCTTTCCACTCTGGCGAGCGGAATCTCGGCCAGTGTTTCCACATTTTCTTCCGTACCCTTGTCCGCGTCCATGCATACTGCATACAGTATCAGAGCCTTGTCTCCCTCTCTCTTTATGGAAATGCTTCCGTAGTCGAATCCCATGACCACGAGCCCTGCCCTGTCTCCGTCACCTTTCGAGTTGAAACTCAGCCGCGCAGTCGCAGTAAAGGCTTCTGCAGGCATTTTCTGGAGATAAAGATTGGGCACACCCCAGAGATTCGGCACATTTTCCCTGTGTCCGTAAAGACGGAAAAACCCGTAACCGCTGTTGAACCCGAACCAGTCCTGCCGGTTTGCATGCCATTGCCACTGAAGTCCTGGCAGGATGGAATCGAATTCGTCGCTTGTCGCCATTTCGTATTCCTCACCGGAGTTCCCCGTGTCCGGCCTTTTCCATTTCCTTACAGGTTCTCCGCGGCCGTCCCCGTCCTTGTCTTCACCGATGACGCACCATCCGTCCTCTGTCCATTCCATAGGATTCAGATGGACAATGCGGCCGTAAGGCTGTTTTTCCTGAAAATGGATGAACCAGTCTTCACCTGACGGGGTATCAATCCATGCCCCCTGATGAGGGCCGTTTATGTCTGAATTTCCCTGGTCCATGACATTCCGAGCCTCGTACGGTCCGTAGATATTGTCCGCCCTCATTACCAGCTGCCAGCCTGTAGCCACACCTCCGGCAGGGGCGAATATGTAATAATAGCCGTTCCTTTTGTAGATTTTGGCTCCTTCCACCGTGTGGTGACCGTCCCTGTTTCCGTCGAAGACCATCACTTCTCCGGATATGCATGCCGTACCTTCAGCGTTCATTTCGGAAACCGTGATTATGCTGTTCAGCCCGCTGCGGCTTGCGGCCCATGCATGCGCCAGATATACTTTCCCGTCATCGTCCCAGAGCGGAGACGGATCTATCAGACCTTTCCCTGCCTTGACCAGTACCGGCTCCGACCATTTTCCTCTCGGATCCCTGGCCTTCACCATGAAAATCCCGTAGTCCGGATCACCCCAGTAGATATAGAACCATCCGTCGTGGAACTTGATGCACGGGGCCCAGACCCCTTTCCCGTGCTGCGGCTTGCTGAAGACATCTTCAGGAGTCAGCCGGTCCAGCGCATAGTTCACTATGTGCCAGTGCACCAGGTCTTTAGAATGCAGGATCGGGAGTCCGGGAATGCAGTTGAAGGACGAGGCGGTCATCCAGTAGTCGTCACCTGTCCTCACGACATCCGGGTCGGAATAGTCGAAACACAATACGGGATTGGTGTAAACGTCTTTTCCGCTCTTCGCGAGAAGCCTGTCTCCGAACATTATCACGGCCGATATCATGGCCGAAGCCAATATAAGTCTCTTTTTCATATACGTATTATTACGGTTAATGTCCGCAATTTACTTAATTCCGGCTTTATTATTTTCCGGCATCCGGCAGAATTTGTAAAGTTCCGTCCTGCATGCCTGATTTCAGCGCTTCCGCGGAATTTCCGTGCATTTTCTGATATACGCATACAGTGAATCCCTCATACAATGCAAATATCACCGTATCGGATTTTCCGGAACGGTTATCACGTAACATTGTTCAGACCGGATGTCACAATTTCACTTGAGACCGTAAAAATATGGGACAAAATGTAACATCCGGCTGTTACAAATCATCTGTTACAAGTACGGTCAGAAATTTGTATATTTGAACAGGTTTGCTCAATGTCGGAGCGGAAGGCCGGCATGAGATATCAATCATTAAACAAAAGATTATGGTTAGGAAAATATGGCTGCCGATGATTGTCCTGGCTCTGGCATCCTGCTCGGGGAGCCGGAACGGCGGCGGTTCACAGAAACATGACATTCCCGTGAGGGTGCTGGAAGTTTCCGGGACATTGGAGTCCGGGACGACGGATTATGTGGGGACTGCTTCGGCATCCAGATCGGTGTATCTTTCCAGCCGCTATCCCGGACGTCTGGTCCGGCTCAATGTCGGGAAAGGTGATTTGGTGAAGGCGGGAGATGTGATAGCGGAAGTGGAGTCCCAGACGGTCGTCTCTTCATGGGAAATAGCGCATTCCACTCTCAGCCAGGCCGAGGACGGATATGAAAGGGCGAAGAAGGTGTATGAAAACGGAAGCATGTCCGAAGTGAAGATGGTGGAAGTGGAGACCAAACTGGCTCAGGCCAGGGCTTCTGCCGCAGCCGCCGATGCCGCTATGGAGGACTGCAGGATCAAGGCTCCGTTTTCAGGTGTCATAGGAGACGTGATGGTTACGGAAGGGGAGGAACTGGATGTGATAGACCAGGTGGCACTCCTGCTGGATGTTTCGGAGGTGGAAATAGACTTTCCTGTCCCGGAAAAGGAATTGTCGTCGATAAACAAGGGTGACAGGGTAGTCGTGAATGTTCCTGCTCTCGGAAAGGAAAATGTGCCGGCGAGCATCATATCGAAGGGCATAGCGGCGTCTCCGCTGTCCCATACGTACGAGTGTTCCGCACGGACAGATGATAGAATAGACGGGCTTATGCCGGGTATGGTGGTGAAGGTCAGCATCGACTGCGGCAGCGCCGGGAACGTGACGGTTCCGGCTTCGGTGATAAGGTCCGATATGGAAGGCCGCTATGTTTGGACCGTGTCCGATGACAATACGGTGTGCAAGACATACGTATCCACGGGCGGTTTTTCCGGAAAGGGAGTGGCAATACTTGAGGGACTTTCCCCAGGCGACAGGGTCATATCTGAAGGTGTGCAGAAGGTCTGCACGGGCATGAAGGTCATAATAGCAGAGTGATGAAAAGGGATACGGCCAATATAATCAGAAGTTTCATAGCCCACAAGAAACTGATTTACATAGTGGTGGCCACCTTTGTGGTCGTGGGCGTGGCCGGCCTGTTCTTCATAAACAAGGACGAGTTCCCGTCTTTCGAGATAAAGCAGGGGCTTGTGGCCGGAATCTATCCGGGGGCCGACGCCTCCCAGGTGGAAGCGCAGCTTACAAAACCGCTTGAAGACGTGCTTTTTTCCTTCACGGAAGTGAACAGGGAGAATACCTATTCCTATTCCAGAGACGGGGTCTGCTATATATTCGTCGATCTGACGGTTCCTGCGAAAAAAAAGGATGAGGCATGGTCCAAGATCAAACTCCGGCTGGATGCGGCGAAGATGACACTCCCGGCAGGAGTGCTTGCCGTCTCTGTCCTGGATGATTTCAGTTCGGTATCTTCGCTTCTCATAGCCATAGAGTCTTCCGACAAGGGCTATTCCGAACTCCAGGAATATGCGGAAGACCTGCGGTCAAGACTACTTGAAATACCGGAAATGGCCGATGTCTCCATTATAGGTTCCCAGACAGAGGAAATAGCTGTGAATGTGGATATGGCGAGACTTTCCGCATACGGTATCAGTCCCGCTTCCCTGCTGCTGGATTATCAGACATCGGGTCTGCAGGTGCCAGGGGGAACTTTCACCACCGATTACGTAAATTCGCCGATTCATGTCACCAGTCCGATGACGTCGGAACAGGAGGTGGCGGAACATATCGTATGGTCTGATCCGGCCGGAAACGTGGTGAGGTTGGGGGATGTGGCTGATGTGAAAAGACAGTACAAGAAGCCTGTATCTTCGGTGAATTACAACGGAAGGGCGGCGATAGTCCTTTCTGTCGAGAAGAGGCTTGACAAGGATATCGTGGCTTTCGGGGCGAAGGTGAACAAGGTTCTGGACTCGTTTTCGGAAACCTTGCCTGACAGCGTGACTATCAGCAGGATAACCGACCAGCCGAAAGTGGTGGGCAATTCCGTATTGTCTTTCCTCCGCGATCTCGTGATTTCCATGCTCGTGGTCATACTGGTGATGCTGATGCTTTTCCCTATCAAGTCGGCGTTGATTGCCAGTTCGGGCGTACCTGTCTGCACCGCGCTGGCATTGGCTGTCATGCTCATTACCGGTATTGACCTTAATACGGTGTCTCTGGCAGCATTGATAGTGGTCCTGGGGATGATTGTGGATGATTCGATTATCACGATGGACGGATACATGGGGAATCTGGCGAAGGGAATGTCGCAGGTGGATGCCGCCGCCGCGAGTGCCAAGGAGCTGTTCATGCCTATGTTCATGGCTACGTTCGCCATCTGTGCCATGTTTTTCCCGATAAAGGGGATTATCACCGGGTATCTGGGCGACTTCGTCACTACTTTCCCGTGGGTGGTGGCCATAGCCCTGGGCATTTCCCTGATGTATGCGATGCTCGTGGTGCCGTCTCTGGAAGTGAGGTATATCCGGACTTCCAGGTCGGAGAGCAAGGGGTGGTTCTCCAGAATGCAGTCCAGATTCTTCGATGCCATGCAGAACGGGTATGACTGGCTTCAGGCTGTATGTTTCCGTCATCCCAAGCTGACCTTGACGGCAGGCGTCGTGGCCGTAGGACTCGGAATCCTGATGTTCACCCGGCTGAACGTGCAGATGATGCCTATGGCAGCCAGGGACTGTTTTGCCGTAGAGATATATCTGGACGGAAATGCAGGGCTCGACCAGACGCAGGCCGTGAGCGATTCCCTTCAGTCCATACTCCTGAAGGACCGCAGGGTGAAATCGGTGACTGCCTTTGTCGGCACTTCGTCTCCGAGGTTCCATGCCACGTATGCCCCTCAGCTTCCCGGACCGAATTATGCGCAGTTCATAGTGAACACCACATCGACTCTGGCTACGGAGGCTGTGCTGAAGGAATATGAGGCGAAGTACGAGCATTTCTTCCCGCGTGCACTTATCCGGTTCAAGCAGATGGACTATCAGGCCGTGACTTCACCTGTGGCCGTGGTGCTGAAAGGTCCTGATCAGGAGGTGCTGGCCCCGATAGCGGAGAAGATAAAGAATTACATGTACTCGCTCGATGACATCCTGAAATGGATACACAGCGACTGCGATGATTATGTGCCTACGGCAGATGTCGTCCTGGATGCGGATGAGGCGGCAAGACTTGGGGTGAACAAGACCATGATGTCCTTTTCTCTGGCCGGAGCTTTCAACGGCCAGACCATCGCCACGCTTTGGGAAGGGGACAAAAGACTGCCGGTGAATCTGTACAGCGATGCGGTAAGTCCTGACATGGGCTATGATGCCATCGCCAACCAGATGATTCCGACTACCGTACCGGGGATATCTGTCCCTCTGCGCCAGGTGGCCGATATCCGGCCTGGATGGTCTCCCGAGACTTATGCCAGGACATCCGGAACGGAATCCGTGACGATAGGGGCCGACATGAGGTTCGGCTGCAGCCAGCCTGATGCCATGAAGAAGATCAAGGCTTATGTGCGGTCCGAAATCGAGCCGTATCTGCCTGAGGGTGTCTCTGTCTCATACGGAGGACTGAGTTCCATGAACAAGACTGTCGCGCCGGAGATTCTGCTCAGTTTTATCTGTGCGGTGGCTGTACTGTTTTTCTTCATGCTTGTGCATTTCAAGAAGGCGTCGCTTGCTTTCCTTACACTCATTATGAGTACTCTGTGCCTGTTCGGGGCGTTCTTCGGAATGTGGGTGTTCAGGCTGGACTTCGGACTGACTTCCGTTCTCGGTCTGATAAGCCTGGTAGGTATCATTGTCCGGAACGGCATCATAATGTTCGAGTATGCCGAGGAACTGAGATTCCAGCAAGGATACGATGTGAAGACAGCTGCGGAACTGGCCGGAAAGCGGAGGATGAGGCCTATTTTCCTGACATCGTGCACTACTGCCCTGGGTGTCCTGCCTATGATTATCAGCGGTGATGCCCTGTGGCTTCCTATGGGGGTGGTGATATGTTTCGGCACCATGCTTTCCATAGTTCTGATTGTCCTTATGATGCCTGTCTCCTACTGGCAGATTTTCAAGAATGCCGATACCGTGAAGGCCGTGAGGGAAAGAAGTTCTGATTAAATCGTGTTCGGATGAAAAGAATTGGTGAAATATTGTTTTCCGTACAGTCTGCGGCTGTGGCTTTCGCATTGCTTGCGGCAAGTCCGGTGTACGCGGAGAACGGTCATTCTGCAGGACAGGATTCTGTGGTCTGCCTTACATTGGAACAGTGCCGGGAACTTGCCCTCAGGAACAATGCGGCAGTATTGAACGCCGGCCTGGATGTCGTCGCTGCCCGTGCGCAGAAGCAGGAGGCGGTGGCAGGATATTTCCCGAAGGTGTCTGTGACGGCGATGGCGTTTTATGCTTTCGACCCGTTTCTGGAACTCGGACTGACAGATATTCTGGGAGACACTCCGTTTGTAAGGGGATTGAGCAGCACTTTGGAGGGATATGCGAGCCAGTATGGTTTTTCCACAGTATATTCGACCTTGAAAAAAGGCGTGATGGCCAATGTTTCCGCCATACAGCCTGTATTTGCCGGAGGCCGTATCATTACCGGAAACAAAATGGCCCGCCTGGGAATGGAAGCCGCGTCGCTGAAACAGGAGATACAGCTGCGGACCACTGCCGAGGAAGTGGAGTCCGGGTATTGGCAGATAGTCTCGCTGGAAGAGAAGATAGAATGCCTGAAAAAGACGGAAGAACTTCTGGACACACTTTACAGAGATGTGTTGTCCGCTTCCGGAGCCGGTCTTGCGCTTGAGACCGATCTCCTGCAGGTGAGGCTGAAGATAAATGAACTCAAGGCGGGAAGAATCAGGCTGGAAAACGGGCTGAAAATGGCTAAAATGAATTATTTCAATTCAATAGGTGTCGAATACAATCCTTATACGACATTCGGACAGTCTTCCGCCCCGTCCCTCGACAATATCCGTCTTACAGATGACATCGCAGGTTTTGAATCGCCGGAATATTATTACAGGGATGTGGAAGATGTGGCGGCGTCCCAGGAAGAAACCCGTCTTCTCGATTTGTCCGTGGAGTCGAAGCGTCTTGAAAAACGGATGGCGTTGGGTGAGGCCTTGCCTCAGATAGCCGTAGGAGCTTCCTACGGGTACAACAATGTTATCGACAAGGGGGCCATGAACGGACTTGTGTTCGGAATGGTGCAGATTCCGCTTTCCGACTGGGGCGGGACTGCGAGGAAACTGCAGCGTCTGGATGCACAGATGCAGAAGGCCGAGAATGACAGGGAGTATCTGGGCAGACAGCTTGTCCTGCAGGTCCATAAACTGTGGCTGGATCTCAATGCGGCATGGGAACAGCTTCAGGTTTCTCTCGAAAACAGGGATATGTCCAGGTCCCTTATGGAACAGATGCGCGTGCAGTACGATGCCGGAATGGTTTCGGTTTCCGAATTTCTGCAGACGGAGACGGCATACGCTCAGGCGGAGTCGGAACTGCTGGACAGTCAGATTGCCTACAGAACGGCGCTGAGGGCATGGCTGGATAAATCAGACGCCGGAAAATGATATCAGTAATTCGAAATATTATGGAAAACAAGAATTTTTATGCCATCTGCCTTCTGGTGGGACTGGTGTTTCTGGGAGTGATGATTCCTACGTCTGTATCGAAATTCCGGGCTTACGACCGGACCGTGACCGTCAAGGGTCTGAGTGAACGTGAGGTCAACGCTGACAAGGTGATATGGCCTCTTTCTTTCAATGTCGTAGGCAATGACCTGAATTCCGTATATTCGGAAATAGACCGCAATACCGCTGCCATAAAGAAATTCCTGACAGACGGCGGTATTCCGGAATCGGAAATATCCGTTTCGCTTCCGACCCTTTCCGACAAGTATGCCCAGGAATACGGGAGCAATGACAGGACTTACCGTTATTTCAGCAAGAATGTGGTGACTGTCTGCACGGGAAATGTGGAGACTGTACTGGCCCTTATGCCGAAGCAGTCCGAACTTCTGAAAAAGGGAATTATGGTAGGCTCCGACAACAGCTGGGACAATCAGGTTCAGTTCCAGTTCGAAGGACTGAACGGCATCAAGCCTGAAATGATAGAGGATGCGACCAGGAATGCCCGTGAGGCTGCGGAAAAGTTCGCCAAGGATTCGGACAGCAGGCTCGGAAAAATCAAGACTGCCAGCCAGGGAACGTTCACTATAAGTGACCGTGACAGCAATACTCCGTATATCAAGAAAGTGCGTGTCGTATCGTCTGTGACATATTATCTCAAGAACTAATACATCCGACCCAAACTTCGCCGGAAGTGTGTTGTTTACGGTGGTTCCGGCAGAGTTTATTGCCTAAACTTTGCCGGAACTGGATATTTTTCTTATATCTTTCCGAAATAAAGCGTGCCCTGGGAATTTCAGGAGTTTATTCAGAAGTGTCTGTCTGGATGCAGAAAGGTGAAGACGGAAAACGGGGAGCACAGATAGATATGCTGATTATCTTACGCTGATAACGCCGTATGGTCTTAAGGCAGGACGATGGGCTTCTGTCTTTCAGAATATTGTCACTGCGGAAAATTTTTTCGGGAAATAATATCGGGTTATTGTCAAAATGGAGACAGACGGTATGAAATATTTTGTGTTTTTTCTGAAGATGGCTGTATTTGCGGCCTTGTTTTACGGGTGTACCGGCAATAAGGAGGGATATGATGTCTATCTTCTTATCGGACAGTCCAATATGGCAGGTCGGGGTATAATGGAGGCGGAAGATACTCTGAATGCTATAGACGGTGTCTGGCTGCTTGGTTCTGAAGGAACGCCTGTCCCGGCCACAGCTCCGCTGAACAGGTATTCCACTATCCGCAAGGAGATAGGAATGCAGCAGATAGGCCCAGGCAATTCCTTTTCTGCAGAAATGCACAAGGCTACCGGACGGAAAATATTGCTTGTCGTCAATGCCAGAGGCGGGTCGTCTCTTGATGAGTGGATGCCGTGGAACAGTGAAACCGGATATTTCGATGCCGCCGTGGAGCGTACCCGTCAGGCCATGCGTTATGGTGAACTCAAGGCAGTCCTCTGGCACCAGGGAGAGAGCGACAGCGGAAGGCCGGATACTTATCTGGATTCCCTTTCCGTCTTTGTCCGCGGATTGAGAGACTCTCTTGATGTCGGAAATGTGCCTTTCGTGGCAGGAGAGGTCGGGCACTGGACAGCCAATGCGGATGCTTTCAACGGAAAGTTATCCCATATATCGGAATACATCCAGTCCTCAGATTATGTTTCTTCGGAGGGATGCCCCATGCTGAAAGATGTTTCGGATCCTCATTTCAGCCGGGACGGACAGCTGCTTCTGGGACGGAGATACGCTTCCAAAGTCCTGGAAATGACCAGGCCCGGACAATGATTTGCGAAGAAAACGGACATGGCGAAGATATACCAGCTCAAGCGGATGGCTATCATCCTGAACAGACTCGGCGGAGGCAGGAGTATTGCTCCTTCGGAACTTGTGGATTATGTTTCCCGGAGGATGTCCATATAAGGCAAAAAGGTACGGAAAAGGATATTGCCTCATTTCCTGAAAGAATCCCAGCAGAGGTGGTATGTCGCAGGTTATGATTCGGATGGCTGCCTGAAAACTTTCGGACTGGACCGGATTTCTGACGTCAGGGTATTGTATGATGAGAAGTTCAAAAGACGTGATGACCTGGACATACGCGGACTGTTCGATTACAGTTTCGGTATCTGGAACAATCCGAATGATCCTGTCGAAGAAATCATATTGAAATATGACGCTCTTGACGGTTCTTTTGTAAAGACTCTGCCGTTGCATTCCTCGCAGGAGATAATCTCAGATACGGAAAAAGGTCTTGTAATCCGTCTGAGACTGAGAATAACAAACGATTTTGTCATGGCGCTTCTGGCCAGAAGCCGTTCCGTAGAGGTCGTGTCGCCTCTTCATTTGCGGCAACGTCTTCGCGATGTCTATGCTGCAGCATTGGAGCGGAACCGTTGAATTTCCGCAATATTTCATAACTTTATTTCCTGGCGACATGTTTTGTCGCTTTTAGGGTCTATTTTTATCTGAAAATCTGAGGTATGAAGTCATCCCATGTATATAGCGACTATGAGAGATTCCTTATATCTGTAGTTAAGTGGACGATAATTTCATTTATTGTCATAATCTTATATGTCGTAATATATTATGTGGCAGACAGCCGCCGGGCAAGAATGGAAGAGCGTCGCCCTGAAAAAAATTACCTCGAAGAATTTACCAATTACGACCCGACGAAAGATATTCTCGACATCAAGAGTATCGACTACGAGAACAAGATAATACATTATTATCAATACAGGACCGATCCGCACGACATAACGTCGAAGCCGACAATGCCTGCAAGAAATCCGCAACGTACGACTGTCATTATAGATGGAAAGCAAACTTTATAAGATAACCACAAAAACAAACAATATCATGAACATCAATGATATAATCCAGTGCTTGGACAATTACATGATTAATAATGGCTTGACGAGTATAGATGCTCCTAAAGCCAATGCCGTGCTCGCACGGAACGGACTTCTTGGTGACAGCTGGCAGCGTCCCGGAAAACCTTTACGGGATCTGTTAAGGGCTGGGAGACTGCCGCACGCATATCAGCAGGGCAGGACATGGAAAATCCCGATAAGCGGAAATACGACTGGATCTGTAAATGTCCGCAGAGAATCTCTTGCATCTCAGCCTGTCTTGACGGGAAATGACAATGATAGTACGATTATGAAATTCGGAAGCGTGGAGGATATGATAAAGGCAGGGTTTAAGGGCTTCGTTCCTGTGTTCCAATTGAAATCAGCGGGCATTTGGACGGAAGGAGACAGACAGGCTGATGCCGATCTCGACCGACAGGGAGTATATCTTGTCGTAAGAGTAGATATGTCTGATCCTGAGTTCGTTTCTGTAGGAACAGGCGGTCATTTCAAGGGGAGGAATCCTGATGTGCCTGTTTCGGAATTGGCTGCCAACTGGGTAGACGATACATGTGTGTTATATATAGGGAAGGCCGGAGGAAAAACTTCTCGCGCTACTTTGCGAAAAAGAATAGGCCAGTATATCCGATTCGGTGAAGGCAAGCCGGTAGGGCATTGGGGCGG
>DVIP01000020.1 GCA_018711225.1 Candidatus Cryptobacteroides intestinipullorum
GATTGCCGCTCAGAAGCACTTCAGGTACCTTCCAGCCGTTGAATACCGCAGGCCGGGTATATACCGGAGCTGACAGAAGACCGTCCTGGTAGCAGTCGCTCAGCGCTGATGTCTCGTCTGAAATGGCCCCGGGAATCAGTCTTACCAGCGCGTCCGCTATGATTGCAGCAGGAAGTTCGCCTCCGCTCAGTACATAGTCTCCTACCGTGATTTCCCGCGTGACGAGATGTTCGCGTATGCGGTGGTCCACACCCTTGTAATGTCCGCACAGTATGATTATGTTTTCCTTGAGCGAAAGTTCGTTGGCCATATTCTGTGAGAACTGTTCCCCGTCAGGTGACATGTATATGACTTCATCATAGTCGCGCTCTTTCTTCAGGCCGGAAATCATTTCATACACCGGCTCCACCATGATGACCATGCCGGCATCTCCGCCGTAGCTGTAATCGTCGACCTGCTGTCTCGGGCCTTTCCCGTAGTCCCTGAGATTGTGCACATGTATTTCGACCAGACCCTTTTTTATGGCGCGGCCTACAATGGAATGGCTGAGCGGGCTTTCCAGCAGCTCCGGAACAACTGAAATTATGTCTATCCTCATATTATCCTTTCTTTGGACAATGCCGGTCCTGCGGGATTTGCATTGCCGGATGCAAAATTAACAAAATTATCTCATCGGGAATTATCAAAAATTGATATATTTGCAGTTTGAAAATTTAACTCCTTTTAGACTATGAGCGAAGTAAAGAATCCGGAAGTACTGGATGTTGCGATGGAATCCCTTGAAAACGAAGAGACTGCGCAGGTAAATTATTCAGAGAAGAGCCTGGCTGAACTGGCCGACCTTTTTATGGAACTTGCCAGGAATCCGGAAAGGATGAAGATGAACAAGGAAGCTGAGGCCATCAAATCCGCTTTCTACAAGAATCTTGCGAAGGAAAAGGCCGCAGCCGGACTTGCCGTGCCTGAAGGACAGGCGGCAGGGGCAGACGAGACCGTGCAGGACACCGAAGAGACGGAGGTCCGTGACGAGTCCGTATCGGAAAATCCGTTCGCCGAGATTGAAAGAGGTTTCAAGGCCTTGTACAATGCATACCGGAAGGAAAGGGCGGAGTACAACCGGGAGCAGGAGAAGGAGAGGGAGAACAACCTGGCGCTCAAGGAGGCTGTCATCAATGACCTGAAGGCCCTTCTCGAGAAGCAGGAGGATGTGAACCGTACTTTCCCGGAATTCAGGGATATCCAGAACAGATGGCGTGCGATAGGCCAGGTCCCAGTGCAGAATTTCAGGGATCTCAATGATACTTACCAGCTCTATGTGGAGCAGTTCTACGATATGGTGAAGATAAACAGAGAGCTCCGCGACCTCGATTTCAAGAAGAATCTGGAGGTGAAGACGGGATTCTGCGAGCAGGCAGAGAAGCTTGCCGGGAGCGACAATGTCGTAGAGGCTTTCAAGGAACTTCAGAAGCTTCATGAGCAGTGGAAGGAGTACGGACCCGTGGCCAAGGAGTTCCGCGAGTCCATCTGGGACCGTTTCAAGGCCGCCACTTCCGTCATCAACAAGAAATACCAGGCTCATTTCGAGGGGTTGAAGGAGCAATATGCCGGGAACCTTGCTGCCAAGACTGCCCTGTGCGAGAAAGTGGAGGAAATCGCATCCAGGGAGAACATTACGGCTCCGGAGTGGAACACCTTGTCCAAAGATATTGAGGACATTCAGAAGGAATGGAAGACCATAGGTTTTGCCTCCAAGAAGGAGAACCAGAAGATATATGACCGTTTCAGGGCTGCATGCGACAAGTTCTTCGAGAGAAAACGCGAGTTCTACAGCGGCTACAAGGAGAATATGAACTCCAATCTGGAGAAGAAGATAGCGTTGTGCGAAGAGGCTGAGGCTCTCAAGAGCAGCACCGACTGGAAGAAGACGGCAAACCGTCTCATCAGCCTGCAGAAGCAGTGGAAGGAAATAGGTGCCGTACCGCGCAAGAAGTCCGAGCAGCTGTGGAAGAGGTTCCGCGCCGCATGCGACGAGTTCTTCAACGAGAGGGACAAGAACGTCAAGCCGGAAAACGACTTCTACGGGAATCTGAAGGCCAAGCAGCGCCTGGTGGAGGAAATAAAGGCTTACACTGTTACCGGAGACGACGATGCCGATGCCGAGGCCATGAACGCCTTCATACAGCGATGGCAGGAAATCGGTTTCGTGCCGTTCAAGGAGAAGGACAATATCGCCAGGGATTACAAGGAAGCCCTTAACGGGAAATTCGGCGACATCGCTTCCAAGGCGAGAAGGGCCAGGTATGCAAAGGCTCCGAAGAATGAAAAGGAGCGTCTGGTGCAGAAGTATATCAAGAAGGAGCAGGACATCACTACCTATGAGAACAACATAGGGTTCTTCTCCATGTCCAAGAACTCCGAGCCTCTGATCCGGCAGATGCGCGAGCGTATCGAGCAGGCAAAGAAGGAGCTTGAAGAGCTTAAGGAACAGATCCGGGCCATCGACAGCGCTTCGGAATCTGCCGAATAGGGCAATAACGGAAGATTCCCGCGGAAATCCGCAAGTCAGTCCGGCGGATTTCTGCGGATCGCTAAGGATATAAAAGTCAAAACAATCATTATTAATAATATTTCGGACTGTCGGATTTCAGATGGATAAGAATTCTATTGTCGGCTTTATACTGATAGGGGTTATTTTTTTCGGTTTTACCTGGTATCAGTCCAACCAGTATCAGAAACAGAGGGAGTATCAGGCGCAGCTTGATTCGGTGGCAAGGGCCGAGCAGCTGCTCCTTCAGATGGAAAAGGATTCGATAGCCGCATTGAATGCCGCATCCGCGCAGTCCAATGACGGTGCGGCATCTCTGGCCCGTCCCCGGAAATATCTCGATTCGCTGCTTGACAGCCATTACAATGCTGAGGCGGAGTATGTGACCCTTTCCAACGGAAAGCTTGATCTGGTGCTTACCACGAGGGGGGCCCAGCCTTATTCCGCCAGACTTGTCGAGTACCGGACTTATGACAGCACTGACCTGTATCTGGTCAAGCCGGAATACAGCGATTTCAACATAGCGGTCTTCGCAGGAGAGAACATTAATACCAGAGACATGGTGTTCCAGGTGGCCGAGAAGACGGATACTTCCGTCACCATGCGTCTTCCTTTCAGCAACGGAGGGTACATGGAACAGAAGTATATCCTTCCCGCAGACAGCTACATGGTAAGCAACGAACTCTCCTTCGTGAACATGAGCGGCCTCATCCCGAGGAAGATAAACAGCTTCGACATAGACTGGAACCTTATCGTGCCGAGATTCGAGAAGGGCTACACGAACGAGAAACAGTATTCGAAACTGGACTATTATTTTTCAGGGGAGAAAAAGCCTGAGCAGCTGGGACGCGGCGGCAGGAATGACAGCGAAAGCATAGTGTCGAGAATCAAGTGGTTCGCATTCCAGCAGCAGTTCTTTTCTGCCATCATGACTGCAGGCAGCGAGTTTTCTTCGGGGGACTTCAGCATAAATTTCTATGACGAGGATGATCCCGACAGGAACCTGATGCTCTGCAACGCGAGACTGCAGGCGGAACTGAAACATGATTCAGACAAGGTGACTGTCCCCTTCGAGTTCTATTTCGGCCCCAACCATTACAGGACGCTCAAGAACTACGACCAGCGCTATGAGAAGATTATCCCTCTGGGCGGCAGTGTCATAGGCCTTATAAGCAGGGGAGTGATAATCCCTACGTTCAATTTCCTGGGCAGATTCATAAGCAACTACGGAATCATAATCCTGATTATGACCATTCTGATCAAGCTTGTGATTTCTCCGCTGACGATGAAGTCGTACAAGTCGTCGGCCAAGATGAACGTCATAAAGCCTGAAATCGACAAACTGAACGAGAAATACCCGAAGCAGGAGGATGCCCTTAAGAAACAGCAGGCCATGATGGAGCTATACAAGAGGGCGGGCATCAGTCCGATGGGCGGCTGTCTGCCTATGCTCCTGCAGCTGCCGGTGCTCTATGCCATGTTCCGTTTCTTCCCGGCGTCCATAGAGCTGAGACAGCAGAAATTCCTGTGGGCCGATGACCTGAGCGCATACGACTCTATCCTGGATCTGCCTTTCAGGATTCCTCTTTACGGTGACCATGTGTCGCTTTTCGCCCTGCTTATGGCAGTCTCGATGTTCCTGTATTCGAAGATGACGTCCAGCCAGATGTCCAATGATCCGAATATGGCCGGGATGAAGTTCATGAGCGTGTGGCTGATGCCTATAATGATGCTTTTCATCTGTAACAACCTGTCCAGCGGACTGAGCTACTATTATCTGCTTTCGAACCTTATAACGATGTTCCAGACTTGGTTCGTCAGACGCTATATGGTGGATGAGAAGAAAATACATGCGCAGCTGGCTGCATCTGCCGGCAAGCCGATGCCGAAGTCCAAATGGCAGCAGAGGCTGGAAGAGGCGCAGCGCATGCAGCAGCAGGCTTTGAAAGAACAGCAGAAACGCAGTCGCAGATAATATCTGATATGGCAGACATTGCTGAAGAAATAAGAATACTTGGAGAGGAACTGCCATCAAATGTAAAATTGGTGGCAGTTTCCAAATTCCATCCGGCGGAGGCCGTCATGGAGGCCTACAGGGCAGGGCAGCGCGTGTTCGGCGAAAGCCGTCCCCAGGAGCTTGCGGCCAAGGCTGCCGTCCTGCCGAAAGATATCGTCTGGCATTTCATAGGCCACTTGCAGACGAACAAGGTGAAAATGGTGCTGCCTGTCGCTGCAATGGTGGAGTCGGTGGATTCAGTACGTCTGCTCGAAGCCATCGAAAAATGGGGTGCAGCCAATTCTTCGGTGACGGAGGTTCTCCTGGAAATGCATATTGCCTCGGAAGAGACCAAACAGGGGTTTTCCAGAGAGGAAATATTGTCGGTCGTGTCGGAAGCCGGAAAATATCCCCATGTCCGTATTTCGGGCCTGATGGGGATGGCTACCCTGACCGGTGACGAAGCCGTGATCCGGGGTGACTTTGCAAGACTGGTCGCCATGAGGGATGAGATCAGGGATAAGGCTTCCGGATTTCCGGGACTCCCCGATGATTTCGGCATTCTGTCTTTCGGGATGACACATGATTACAGGATTGCCGTGGAGATGGGGGCCGACATTGTCCGGATCGGGACACTGATCTTCGGCGAACGTTCGTACTGAACCCGGCTGCGGGCTGCCTTACACAGTTTTTTGCATGGAATGAAACTTTAACCGGAAAATCTGATATGAATGCGGAAACAGATACTGAAGAAGATATCAGGAACAATGTGAAATACCTGGAATTGCTGTCCCTGAATTTCCCTACAATAGCGGCTGCAAGTTCGGAGATAATAAACCTTGAGGCCATATTGAACCTTCCAAAGGGGACGGAACATTTCCTGGCTGACCTTCACGGCGAAAACGAGGCCTTCGAACATGTGCTCAGGAACGCTTCGGGCGCCATTAAGAGAAAGGTGAACGAGATTTTCGGGAATGCCCTTTACGAGTCCGAGAAGAAGGAACTGTGCACCCTGATATATTATCCGGAGCAGAAACTCCAGCTGATAAAGGAGTCACTTCCGGACATAAATCCGTGGTACAGCGTGACTTTGAACAGACTGGTGAAGGTGTGCCAGAACGTGTCTTCCAAGTATACGCGCTCCAAAGTACGCAAGGCACTGCCGCAGGAGTTCTCCTATATCATCCAGGAGCTTCTCCACGAAAGCAGCGCGGATCCTAACAAGCAGGCATATATCAATGTCATAGTCAGCACCATCATAGAGACATACAGGGCTGATGACTTCATCATCGCGATGTGCAACCTGATCCAGAGACTTACGATAGATTCCCTTCACATACTGGGGGACATTTTCGACAGGGGACCGGGCCCTCACATAATAATGGACACACTGTGCGACTATCATCATTTCGACATACAGTGGGGAAACCACGACATATTGTGGATGGGTGCTGCCTCCGGAAACGACGCCTGCATAGCGAATGTCATCAGGCTTGCCATGCGTTATGCGAACCATTCTGTCCTGGAGGACGGGTACGGGATCAACCTTCTCCCTCTGGCAACCTTTGCCATGGAGACTTATGCCGATGATCCCTGCACGTCATTCGGTCCGAGAATAGAGGACGGGGACCAGAAGCCGGACGACAAGACCATGCGGCTCCTGGCACAGATGCACAAGGCCATAAGCATCATCCAGTTCAAGCTGGAGGCGGAAATCATTATGAGGCGTCCGGAGTTTGAAATGGATGACAGGCTTCTGCTCGGGCATATTGACCAGGCCAGAAAGGTATTCGTGCTGGACGGCAGGGATTACGAGATGAAGGATTGCTTTTTCCCTACCGTCAGCCCGTCGGATCCGTACAGACTAACGTCTGAGGAAAGGGAAGTGGTGGAGAAGCTGCACAATTCGTTTATCCGCAGCGAGAAGCTCCGCAAGCATATCAAATGTATTTTCCGGAACGGATGCATGTACAATGTCTGCAATTCCAATCTGCTTTTCCATGCCTCCATGCCTTTGAACGGCGACGGCACCCTGAAGGAAATCGGGATATTGGGAAAGAAGTACAAGGGAAGGGAACTGTTGTCCAGGGTGGGGCAGCTGGTCAGGTGCGCCTATTTCTCCGACAAGCAGGATTCTGAAAAGTCCTTTGCCATGGATTATGTATGGTATCTGTGGTGCGGAAAGGATTCTCCGGCATTCGACAAGAGCAAGATGGCTACATTCGAGAGGTATTTCCTTGTCGACAGCAGCCTGCATAAGGAGGAAAAGGGGGCATATTACACGCTCAGGAACGATGAAGAGGTCTGCGACAGAATCCTTGACGAATTCGGTGTGACAGGCGAACACCGCCACATCATAAACGGCCATGTCCCGGTAAAGGCTGCCAAGGGCGAAAAACCGGTACGGGCCAACGGCAAGCTGATGGTTATTGACGGCGGATTCTCCAAGGCATACCATCCTGAGACAGGCATAGCCGGATATACCCTCGTGTACCATTCCCGCGGATTCCAGCTGGTGCAGCACG
>DVIP01000160.1 GCA_018711225.1 Candidatus Cryptobacteroides intestinipullorum
ATGTACCGGTGCCGCAGAATGCGGGCTAAAATGCCGAAGGCTTCAGCTTCAGACCTTCGGTCTCCGGCAGTCCGAACATCAGGTTCATGTTCTGAACCGCCTGTCCGGCAGCGCCTTTGACAAGGTTGTCGATGACTGAACTTATATGTACATAGCCGTCGTGCAGTTCGGCGTGGAGCAGTCCCTTGTTGGTGTTCACTACCTCTTTCAGGGAAATGCCCTGCGGAGAGTGGAAGACGAAAGGCGATGTTGCATAAAAGTCATCGAACAGCCTGGTATAGTCTTCTGCCGTCATTCCCGGAACAGCCCTCGTGTACACACTCGCAAAAATACCACGGGTGAAGTCGCCCCTGAACGGAACGAAATTCACTACAGGCTCACTGCCCGCGATGGTTCCGATGTTCCTGCGGATTTCACCGAGATGCTGGTGTGTGAACAGCTTGTATATTGAGATATTGTTGTCCCTGTAGCTGAAATGGGTGGTCTCGCCAGGCTTCTTGCCCGCACCGGTGGAGCCGGTGATAGCGCTTACATGCACCTCGTCGCGGATAAGGCCTGTTGAAGCCAACGGCAGGAGGGCGAGCTGGATTGCAGTGGCAAAGCAGCCGGGGTTGGCGATGTCGTGCGCCTTGCATATGGCTTCACGGGCACTTTCGCACAGCCCGTAGACGAAATGCCGTCCTGCATAGTCTCCGTCGAGCCTGAAATCGTTCCCGAGGTCGATTATACGGCATTCCGGACTTATTTCGTGCGTGTCTATGAATTCCCTCGATATGCCGTGTCCGAGGCAGAGGAAAATCACATCCGGATCATTGAGCCCCGTCCCGAAGCATAGATCCGTCTCTCCTATGAGATCACGGTGTACCGAGGCGACCGGCACTCCCTCGGAAGAGGTCGTGGTGGCTGCGACGATCCGGACGTCCGGATGGTTCAGCAGGATCCTGAAAAGTTCCCCTCCCGTATATCCGGTCCCTCCGGCTATTGCAACTTTAATCATAACTGTCGAAATCTTGTATTTGGGGTCATCCAAATCAGCCGATTATGTCGGCTGCATTCTCACCGTTTACACTGTAGTATATCTTGAGCGGATTTGCGAGCACCTTGGTGAAGCCGACCACGTCCTGTCCTGTGTAGGAGCGGTTGATTTCCCCGTATGAACCGAATTTCGAGTTCATCAGGTCATGTGCGCTGCTGCAGCCGAGTACGGAGAAATGGTAAGGCATGAGCTCCACTTCCACCTCTCCGGTGACGGTCTGTTCCATATTGTCCATCATCGCTTCCATATCCCTCATTACAGGGTCGAGATACATTGCCTCGTGCATCTGCTGCCCGTACCAGTATGAGATCTGGTCTTTCCAGTAGAGCTGGCCCTTGGTGAGGACATGCTTTTCGAGCAGATGGTGGGCCTTGATGAGAATGAGTGGTGCTGCTGCCTCGAAAGCCACGCGTCCCTTGATGCCTATGATAGTGTCTCCGACGTGGGTGTCGCGTCCTATTCCGTAAGGGGCGGCGATGTCATGCAGTGTCCGTATGAGATCCACTGGATCCATCGCGGTGCCGTTCAATGACACCGGCTCTCCTGCCTTGAATCCGATTTTAATGTGCTCATGCCCGTGTTTCGTTACCTGGACCGGATAGGCCTCTTCCGGAAGATATCCTTCCGAAGACAGGGTCTCGACCCCTCCTACGCTTGTCCCCCACAGTCCCTGGTTGATGGAGTACTTGGCTTTCTCCCATGAGAAGTCGAACCCGTGGTCTGCCAGATACTTTATCTCGTCCTGACGGGCGATGGAGAGTTCCCTGATAGGGGCTATGATCTGCACTTCCGGCGCAAGTATCTCGAAAACGATGTCGAACCGCACCTGGTCGTTGCCCGCTCCCGTACTTCCGTGTGCGACGTATGAGGCTCCGAGTGCCTTTACGTGCCTGTACACTTCAAGAGCCTGGAACACGCGCTCCGAACTTACTGACAGCGGATAAGTGGCGTTCTTCAGTACATTCCCGTAGATAAGGTATTTGAGCCCTTTCTTATAATAGGTATGCGAAGCGTCTACTGTCACGTGGGATGCCGCCCCGAGAGCAAGTGCCCTTTCCTCTATGGCCTTGGCCTCCGAGTCGGAGAAGCCTCCGGTGTTGACCATTATCGTGTGGACCTCAAGTCCTTTTTCGTTTTTCAGATATGGGACACAGAATGATGTGTCGAGTCCGCCGCTGAAGGCAAGTACAACCTTATTGTTCATAGTATCAAAGTGTTATTGAGCGTTTTTAATGTTAATTGACTGGATCTGTATGTGTTCGTGCGGGTCATACAGCAGGCCGGTGCAGAGACACATCCTGTAATTGTTCTTCTCCAGTATGGGGAAATTCCTGCACCCCTGACAGCCTTTCCAGAATTCCGGATCATTGGTCAGTTCGGAGAACGGCACCGGTCTGAACCCGAGTTCGTAGTTCATCTTCATGACAGCGGCTCCCGTGGTGATGCTGAATATCTTGGCATCGGGGAACAGTTCCCTTGAAAGCCGGAATATCCTTTCCTTTATTCTTTTGGCAAGTCCGAGTCCCCTGAAAGCATGGGCGACGATAAGACCTGAATTCGCCACATATTTCTTTCCTCCCCAGGATTCGATATAGGAGAATCCTGCGAACCTGCCGTCTTCCGCGACGGCGATTACGGCCTTGCCGGCCTGCATTTTCCCGATAATGTATTCGGGAGTCCTTTTCGCGATACCCGTGCCTCTCTCCTGCGCCGATACATACACTTCGTCGCAGATTTCCTGGGCATAGCGGAAGTGGCTGCTGTCAGCCACCGTTACATCGATTTCCATTTATATTATTGATTTATAGTTATCATTGGAATACAACACATAAAGCCCCTAACGGCAAGACAAACCTGGATTGTCAATTGCAATCGGAATAATCCTCGCAATGTCTGTGGAGGGAGTATGGAGGGGATCCTTAAAGAGTTACCCTCCTAAAGTCGGACTAATGTGCAGGCGACCTCGACAGGACGTCGGACGTGACCCGTAGGGAAAACAGCTGATATGTCGCCGGAATATACCATAATATATTATTGTCTGATATGCGTGTCCTCTGAGGACAACACATTCATGCGGCAAAGGTAACTATATTTCTCAATAAATAGCAAGGAAACTGTATATTTTTTCTAACTTTACCGGAAATTTTTCGTTTCAGGCTGGAATGGGAAGGAAAAAGAACAAAATATCCGTCGATCCGGAATATCTGAAAAAGCAGAAGGACTCCCTCCGCAGGAGACATCGTCAGGTCATCTATCTGAATGACAGTGAAATGTCTGTAATCACGGAATACTGCAGGAGGTTCAATGTCCACACCAAGGCTTCCCTTTACCGTGCGGCCATCATGTCCAGACTTCTGAAGGAACTCGACGAGAATCATCCTACCCTGTTCTGACAGCGGAGGTCAGATTGTTAAAAATACGTTAAATATTGTGTCGCGGTTGAGTGGAATCCGTCTTTCATCCGTACTATTACTGTTGCCGGTACTGAAGGTTGTCCGGTGCATTGCAGGAAAAACGGATTAATCCCATGAAATTCATCGATTCGGAACTGATGGAAAAGTACCTTCAGGGGAAGGCTTCCCCCGAAGAGAGGCACAATGTGCTCATGTGGCTTATGCTCAATCTGAAATCTTCTTCTGCGGACGAGGATTTTACCGAGATATTGGACCGTGTCCGTCCGGTAAAGGATGACGCCAGAAAGGACAGGGTGAAGAAAAGGCTCTTTGCACTGGTCCATGCCGACAGGCGTCAGAGGTCACATGTTTCCCGCAGGAGACGGAGGAATGCCGTTATGTATGCCGCAATGGCAGTGATGTGTCTGGCTTTGGCCGGGATGTCGGCAGCCATGGTGAGTTCGCAGAAGGAGATGTCCGCCATCGTATCATGGGCTGAAACGGAGGCTGCCTACGGTGAAGTGAAGGAGATTGTCCTGCCGGACGGCTCCCGCATATGGCTGCACAATGATTCCCGTGTGACATATCCCGATTCCTTTGCCGGAGGCCGCAGGCAGGTGTTTGTCTCAGGAGAGGTATATGCCGAAATAGTCAGGGACAGGCGCCATCCTTTCATAGTGTCGGGAGACAGCGTGAATGTCGTCGTTACGGGCACGAAGTTCAATTTCAGGACATATCCTGACAGACGGAATGTGGAACTTACCCTTGTCGAAGGTTCCGTATCCATGGAATATGTCACTCCGAGGGGAAAGGAAGGGTTGGATGTGGTACCCGGAGAGACCGTATCTGTGAATCTGAAGGACGGCAATGTGAGCAGATATGTCTGCAACGCGGATGAATATGTCAGCTGGAAAGACAGGAGGGCTCTATATTTCAATGATATGACCTTAGCGGACATAGCCATGGAACTCGAGCGGGAGTTCGGCGTGAAGATAGTCATACAGGACAGGGCTCTCGGAGCCACGAGACATTTTGCATCATTCGTCAATGACGAATCTGCAGCCGGAATACTGAAGACTCTCTGTGCAGGAACCGGAATTGAAGTCGAGGAAAAAGGATCTGAAATATACATACATAACCACTAACCATTCTATTTATGTTAAAACACACATTATTGGCAACACTCAGGAGGATTGTCCTGCCTGTCGTCATGGCCCTGGTGCCGCTGACGGTCTTTGCCCAGCAGATCGACATGTCTCTGGACAAGGTCACAGTCCGCAGGGCAATGGAGTATCTCCAACGGGAGTACGGTTATTCCATCAGTGTCCGGTCGGATGAGGTGGACATAGACCGCATTGTCACAGTCAAGGTCACGAATGCCTCCCTGAATGAAGTGCTTGACCGGATTTTCACCGGTCAGGACGTCGAATACGCCATCAGCGGCAAGTCTGTTTCCGTGAGGGCGCGTGAGACCGTTCCGCAACAGGAGGCCCAGGTCAGGGTTATCCGGGGTAAAATCCTCGATGAGGACTCGGAACCTCTTGCAGGAGCGTCCGTCGTGGAAAAAGGTACGGTCAACGGTACGGTTGCGGATGAGAACGGCAATTATTCCATCAGGGTCACGACAGCCAGCCCGGTCCTCGTTTTCTCGTTCTTCGGCTTCGCCGATGAGGAAATCACGGCCGGCAAGTCAGACGAGATTGACGTGAGGATGACAGCGCAGTCCCTTTCTCTCGACGATGTGGTCGTGGTCGGATACGGTTCCATGACAAGGCGCGACATCACTTCGGCCATCGGATCCTTTACCCCTAAAGCGGCAGAACGCAGGGAAGTGCTTTCCGT
>DVIP01000161.1 GCA_018711225.1 Candidatus Cryptobacteroides intestinipullorum
GCGGATCATTAGGAGAGAATGAATCCCAGGTCTGCGGGTTTACCGGACCGAATCCCCAGCCTATTGCCCACGGGAATACCGGCTCGAGACCGTTCGGGTGCTCCCTCATGGTGAAATAGAGGTTGACACGGTTGCATTCCTGCGGATTGTCCCAGTTCACCTTGGCCGATGAAGTGAAGGCGAAAACTGTCTCGTTGTTGTTCCCGGTTTCTCCTGCCCATGCAAGATTATTGTCTTTGGCGAACGGATAGTCTTTCGCAGTGTATTCGTTGGTATAAGGCCAGAGGTTGCAGAAAGCCATGTTGCCGCCTGTTTTGTAAAGGCCGAAGCCGCTGTGCTGGATGCAGTCGTCTATGTATTCTATGACTTTGGTCTTGGAGACTTCTCCGGTAATCTCGGAATTTGTGCCCAAAGGCAGAGCTTCTTTCTTGTAATAGCCTGTATAGAACAGCCATACCCTTGCCATAAGTGCTTCTGCGGCCCATTTGGAGGCTCTTCCCAGTTCGGAAACCTTAGGAGTATCAGGCATGAGTTCTATCGCCTGGGTAAGATCATAGGCCACCTGTGCGTAAATGGCGTCCGCAGATGCTCTCGGCAGGTTTACCGGTTCGGTGACGAGCACCAGAGGGCATGAGCCGAACATCTGGGCGAGATAGAAGTATACGTAAGCACGGAGGAAGTGTGTCTGTCCGACAATATTGTCTCTCTCTGCCGTACTTTCGCCCCAGTCCACATTGTCGATTGTCTGGAACAGGGTATTGGCACGGTAGACAGCTTCATATGCATGTGTCCATGTGTCCTGGAACAGATTCACATCGGTCATCTGGAAACGCTCGAGGTTGTGCCAGTCGTCATCGTCCGGACCACCGCCTGCAAATCTGTCATCGGAGAGGATTTCAGAAACCACGAACGAGCAGCAGCCGTTCTCGTCCATCGCCATGAGACGTGTGGAATAATATACTCCTGTAAGAAGATCGTTTGCATCCTGCTGGTTTTCAGGATAGTTGGATGTGTCTTTCTGAGTGAGATTCTCGGTGTCAAGAAAGTTTTCGCATCCGGTCATTATAAAGGCTGCGATAGCCGAAAGGATAAATAATATCTTTTTCATTTGTCTGCTCCTTTAGAACTTGATGTTTAATCCGATCATCCAAGTGCGGGGACTCGGATAGAAACCGAGGTCGATTCCGGAAGACCAGTCATCGTACCCGCCGTATCCCACTTCCGGATCCATTCCGGTGTATTTGGTGAATGTGTACAGATTCTGTGCGGAAACGTAGAGTCTGAGCTGGCTTATGGCATTGGACTTTATCAGGCTCTTGAAGTCATAGCCGAGGGTGATGTTCTGTATGCGCATGTAATCCCCGTTTTCGACATAGATGTCCGATACCCATCCCCAGTTCGTGGAATAGTTGGAACTGAGCCGTGGGAGTCTGTCTGATGTCCCGTATCCGTGCCATCTGCCGAAGATGTCCGATGTGTGGTTCTCTTTCGGGCTGTCGCTCCATGAACGGTATGATTTCATAATCTGATGTCCGAAGGCTCCGCTGAGGGTTATCGAGAGGTCTATGCCTTTCCATCCGAGACTGATGCTTCCGCCTACACGGAAATCAGGATGAGGGTCGCCGATCATTGTGCGGTCGAGTTCGTCGATTTTACCGTCCTTGTTATCGTCGACCCAGATGAGGTCGCCTTCACGTGCTCCGGCAAGTTTTGCGCCCTTGTAATTGTCCACTTCTTCCTGGCTCTGGAACACTCCGGCTGTCTTGTACCCGTAGAAGAATCCGATAGGATAGCCTACCTGAGCACGGTAGCATTCATCGGATGCCTGGAAAAGCACGTCTGTAGGGCCGTGTATTATACCTTCGGAATTGGCAAGCCTAGTTACGGTGTTTTTGTTCCAGGACATGTTGGCATTGATGCTGTATGTGAAATCACCTCCCAGCGCATCATCCGTCCATCCCAGAGCAAGCTCGACACCTTCATTTCGTACGTCACCGCCATTGATGTAAGGAGCTCCGGTACCGTATGAGGCAAGCTGCGGCGCCACTACCAGCCAGTCTTTCGTGTTCTTGAGGTAGTAGTCGAATGTCAGTCCGAGACGACTTGCGAAGAAACGCATGTCGAGTCCGACGTCCACCTGTTCGGAAGTCTCCCATGTAAGGTCTTCATTAGGCAGAATGTCCGCATAGCTTCCGAGAACCGGAGTGGACTTGTCGCTTCCGAAAATATAGGAGGCATCGTTCGAAATGGTGGCAAGATACTGGAACGGTGCGATGTCCTGGTTACCGTTCTGTCCCCAGCTCGCACGTATTTTCATAAAGCTGATGACGTCTCTGGCAGGTGCCATGAACGGTTCCTCACTTATTACCCAACCTGCGGAAACGGAAGGGAAGATACCCCAGCGCTTCCCGCGGGCGAAGACTGAAGAGCCGTCGGCGCGGAGCACGGCGGTCAGCATGTACTTGTTCGCGTAGTCATAGTTGATTCTTCCGAAGAATGATGCGAGTGCGCTCCTTCCCCATGGGGCTCCGCTCATGGATGTGGCATTGTTCAATCCTGCAAGAGGGGCGTTGTCGATGTACGCATGGTCGAGATCATGGAACTGCGGATTGCCGTTTGCGGCAGAAAGATCTTCTCCTATGCTGTTGTTTTCAATAGACTGTCCCAGGAGAGCGCTCAGGTTGTGCTTTCCGAAAGAGTGCGAATAGGACAGAGTGTTTTCCCAAGTCAGGCTGTATCCGAGGCTCATGCTCTGGGAAACGCTTTCCGTACCGTTCTGGGATATGAGGGAAAGGTAGTATTCAGGCATGTAGCCGCGTCTTGAAGTCCCTCTCAGGACGTAGCCGAGATTGCTTTTGAATACGAGGTTCTTTATCGGCTGGAGGGTCAGGAAGATGTTGGCCTTGAGCCTGTGGCTTGTAGTGATGTTGCCGGCCCTCTTTTCCATTACGGCTATAGGGTTGGCCATCTTGACATCGTAGGCTATGGATTCATGATAGTCGTCTCCGGCTTCATTCCACATCGGAAGGAGCGGATTGGCCTTGATAAGGTTGCGGACATCGTTGTCCCACATGTCACCGATGGATATTCCGGTCTTTGTGGTATATGAATATGTAATGTTTTCACCCAGTTTGAGGATGTCCAGGTCTCCTGAGCGGATAAGCGTGTGTTCGCTGTTGACACGGGCCGTATATCTGGAATAATGAGGCTCCACAGGCCGTCCGAGAATACCTTCCTGCGAGGTGTATGACAGACCGATGGAATATACGGACTGCTGTGTGCCGCCCGTGACATTCAGTGCGTAGTTCTGGATAGGAGCGTTTTTGTTTCTCGAATAGTCCAGCCAGTGGGTTCCCTTGTTCTTCCCGCTTTCGATATCCGCCCAGTTCGGGATTTCGTTGGCCCAGTCATATATAGGAAGTCCGTCGTTGAGCCTTGTCTCGTTCATGATGGCGACATATTCCTGGGCATTGAGGATATCCGGCATCTTGTAGACATTCTGGAATCCGTAGTATGCATCGAATGAAATCTCAGGTTTTCCCACGCGTCCCTGCTTGGTGGTTACGAGCACGACTCCGTTTGCCGCACGGGAACCGTAGATGGCTGCCGATGCTGCATCCTTCAGGACGTCAATGGACTCTATGTCGGAAGGGTTGAGGCTGTTTATGTCACCGCCCGCAGAACCGTCGATGATGTAGAGCGGTCCAGAACTGCCGACGGTGCCGAGGCCTCGGATGACGACCTTGAACCCTTCACCCGGCATACCTGAACTTTGGGTGATGTCTACACCCGGAGTCTGGCTCTGGAGTGCGCCGAGAGGGTTCACCGTGTTCAGTTTCTGGATATCGTCGCCTTTTACCTGCACGGTGGATCCTGTCACCAGTTTCTTTTTCTGTACGCCATATCCGACCACGACCACTTCGTCAAGGAGCTCCGTGTCTTCTTCAAGAGAAATCATAAGGGGGGTGTAGGAGTTTACTGTCACGGTCTTGTCGAGGAATCCGACGTATGAGATCACGAGTTCGCAAGGGACATCTGCTTCAATGGAGAAATTTCCGTTGATGTCAGTGACCGTTCCGATTGCAGAGCCTTTTTCGACGATGTTCACTCCTATCAGAGTTTCACCGTCCTTGGCAGAAACTACCGTACCGGAAATCGTCTGCTGCGCCTGTGCAATGACAGGAATGCATATCGACATGATAAGCACAAGTAAATTTCTTTGCATAAAATAATTTTTAAGTGTTATTGATATGGTTGACAAATCTGATCGCGGCCAGTCTGCCGGGATCCGGAATAGGTTTTAGGGTAAAGCAATCTTTACCATGCCTGTCGGGCATAGCAAACTCCCGGGAAAAGGCAGCTGTTGCCTTCCCGCATCTGATGGCAGGTATTATGGCCGGGACTTGCCGGAACCTGCAGCCGATGGGATTACTGTGGCAAAGTGTTTCATAAAATTGACCATTAGAATGTGTTAGTGTGCTGTTGTGGTTTTTACGATAATCCGCACCATGTTTTATCCGAGGTGCAAAAGTCGCTGGAACAAATATATGAATCACTGGAGCCGAAATATCCTCTATTTGAGTATATGATTCGTCGATTTGCGTAAATGCGGATTTCTGACCGTTCCCAGCACCAGCCGATACAGGCCGAGGCTACTCCGGAGGCAATCCCGGTTGAAGCCAGCCGGTGGATAGTGTCCAGGTCTTCTGCCCGTGATGCCCGTATGCTGAAAATGCCGGTCATGATTCAAGTCCGGAATATCCGGTTCCGGTGCAAAATTATAAAAAAACGATGGCGGCACCGGTATAAGTCGCAATTTATATGTAAGTTTGTCTTTGTCAAAACTACCGCAATATGGAAAAAGTACGTTTCGGGGTGGTCGGTACCAATTTCATTACAGACTGGATGCTGGCCGGGGCTGTACAGGACAGCCGTTTCGAGCTGGCCGCGGTCTGTTCCAGAACGAAGGAAAGGGCGGAAGCCTTTGCTGCCAGGTACGATATACCCCATATTTTCACATCTCTCGCGGAAATGGCGGAAAGCGACGCCATTGATGCCGTATATATCGCAACACCGAATTTCAGGCATGCAGACCAGAGCATACTCTGCATGAGCAAGGGCAAACATGTCCTTTGCGAAAAACCTCTTGCCTCTAATGCGGCTGAAGTGCGCCTGATGGCTGAGGCGGCAGAAAAATACGGCGTGACCCTGATGGAGGCGATGAAGTCCACCCTGACGCCCAATTTCCGCAAGCTGGCTGAAAATATCGGAAAGGCGGGGAAAATACGCCGCTATTCTTCCACCTATTGCCAGTATTCGTCCAGATACGATTCTTTCAAGTCAGGCAATAGGGTGAACACTTTCGATCCGGCCTGTTCCAACGGGTCCGTAATGGATATAGGGGTCTATACAATATATCCTATGGTCGTGCTGTTCGGGGCGCCTGACCGGATAAGGGCCTCGGCGACCCTGCTGTCTTCCGGTACTGACGGGCAAGGCTCCGTGATTTTCGGGTATGCGGACGGGATGGAGGCTTCGGTAGCCTATTCGAAAATATCCGATTCCTATCTGCCTTCGGAAATACAGGGAGAAGACGGGACCATAATCATAGACCATATCAGCCGGATGAAGCATCTTTCCTTCATTCCGAGGGTCACTTCAGGAGATGCCGACCGCAGAGGCGAGACGCATCAGGAAGACTGGACCGTCCTTTCGGACAAGGATGTCTACTATCATGAAGTTTCCGAATTTATCAGCCTTGTGCTCGCCGGAAAACGGGAATCCGAGACCAACAGTCTCCGGAATTCACTGCTGACAATGGAGATTGTAGACGAGATACGCCGCCAGACCGGTGTGGTATTTCCCGCTGACGGGCGCTGAATATATTGTGGTCGCGAAGCTGCCGGGGATTGATACGGCAGGGTTCCGTCGGAATCCGCCGCGAAAGTTCGACGAATCCCCTGATGCCAAGTATAACAATCCGTCGAACTGACCTTGGAAAATCATGTCTTTCTGGAGAGTTTTGCTGTCGATAATTTTCCCGCCCATAGCGGTATGCGACAAAGGGTGCGGGTCATTTCTGATTGTTCTGCTGCTTACGCTTGCCGGATGGGTTCCGGGCGTAATCGCAGCCCTTATAATATTGAATAATAACAGGAACTGACCAGGGCCGCGGATACTCAGAATGTCCGGCAGATTTCCATGCCTTCCGAAACTGCTGCGGCTATTTTCCCCTCTATTTCTTCCGGACTGCTGTAGTCCATGTTTTCAGCCGAGACGACGTAGAGTTCGCCCAGACCCCACAGACTGGAAAGTGCCCTTATGTACGGCGTGGCCTGTTCAAGAGGATCCCCGGTATGTATGTTCATGCCCCTGGTGGTAATGTAGAGAACCTTCGAGCATTTGCACAGTCCGTAGCACCGGGTGTCATCGCTGTCGAATGTGATATGGAAAAGGGATATGTTCTCGAAGAAAACCTTCAGTGCGCTCGGAAAACTCATATCCCAGAACGGAGCGGCTATGACTATCCTGTCAGCGGCCGCTATTCTTCTGGACATGGCGGCATATTCTTCAGGAACGATGCCGCAATCACGGTCATGCAGTATTCTGCTTCCTACGGCAGGAAAACCTGCCCCGTCGAGGCTGATGGTTTCTATATCGTATCTTTTCCCGAGTTCCGAGACGAGCGGAGCCGCTATCCTTCTTGTCCTGGATTCGGCCCTCATGGTGGCATCAATGAAAACAAGCTTCTTCATGGTCTCCAAAGTTAGTGTAAGACATGCGTGACCTCTGGGATTATTCTATGAACCGTATGTAGTCGGCCTTTCTCGGCTTTGGTGCAGGAGCTTCCTGTGCTGGATATCCCAGGATGCAGTTCCCGATGCCCTCATAGTCTCCTTCTATGCCCCATTCCTTCAGCAGGGCCTTTCCTTCATCGCTGTCAAATACTTCCTTTGCACGGTGTATCCAGCAGCTGCCGAGACCTGCGGCATGTGCGGCGTTGAGAAGATTGCCCATTACCAGGGAGCCGTCATACAGATAGGTCGGGAACTTCCTGTCCGCCAGGACTACGACCACGACGGGAGCTCCGTAGAACGGATCGGAATCCATACCCATCACGGCTGCGTTCATCCTGGATAGTTTGTCCCTGGTGGCCTTGTCGGTGACCGCTACGATTACAGGCGACTGGCTGCCTTTGCCTGTAGGCGCGTAGGTGCCGGCTTCCAGGACCTTTTCAATAAGATCTTTCGGCGGCATCCTGTCTTCGTAGGCGCGGATGGATCTTCTGGTTTTCAGATTTTCAAGAGTTTCATTCTTTTCCATTGCGGATTCATTCTGTGCACCGGTGCAGGATGTCATGATCCCGCATGCCAGTGCCAATGCAAACATAAGATATTTCATAACAATCGGTTTGGTCTGTCTGCGGAGGCTGTGCCGGTTTCTGGCAGCGGCCCTTTCGGGACAGTTGCCTGCGGCCGCCCATACATGCAAAAATAATGATTATATTTTATTTTTTCCTATCTTTGGATGCCCGACAATGCAGAGAATACTATACATGAATGCCGGAATCCACCATACGGAAGGAATAAAATATACAGGATCCAAACTCAGGCTCCTTCCCTATATTGTCGGAGAAATAGAACGGACGGGAATCCGTGATGTGCTCGACGCATTCAGCGGGACCACACGGGTATCCCAGGCGCTGGCCCAGTCGGGATATGATGTTACCGCCAATGACATATCGGAGTGGTCGGAAGTGTTCGGAAACTGCTATCTGGTCTCATCGGGGCAGGACAGATTCTATCAGGAGATTATAGACGGCCTGAACGCGCTGGAAGGCTATGACGGGTGGTTTTCCGAGAACTACGGCGGTACCGGTCCGGAAGGGAAAAGACCGTTCCAGATGCACAATGCCAGGAAACTGGATGCCATACGTGACTGCATCGACACACTGGGGCTGGAATGGGTGGACAAATGCGTGATACTGACCAGCCTGATACTTGCGCTGGATTCCGTGGACAATACCCTGGGGCATTTCGTCTCATATCTGTCAGGATGGTCGAGGCGGTCGTACCGTGACCTGAAACTGGAACTTCCCGCGAGATTCCCCATAAGGACCCGGAACACTGTACTGAAAGGAGATGCCTTCGATGCCGTGAAAAGCCACCATGACCTGGTCTATCTGGATCCTCCTTACGGGTCCAATAATGAGAAAATGCCTCCGAGCAGAGTGCGCTATGCCTCGTATTACCATTTCTGGAAAACGGTCATACTGAATGACAGGCCCAGGCTGTTCGGCAAGGCAAACAGGAGGGATGACACCCATGATTCCGAATCGGGCTCCATATTTGAGGAATTCCGCAGGGGGCCTGACGGCAAGTTCATTGCCATGAGTGCCATAGACCGTCTCATATCGGAAGCCGACGCGGATTATATCCTGCTGTCCTACAGTTCGGGAGGAAGAGCCGGCAGAGAAGAACTGGCGGACATTATGAGTTCAAACGGGACATTGCTTTCCGTCAGGGAGATAGATTACAGGAAGAACGTGATGTCGGATTTCTCCAGGACAAGGGAATGGACGAACCAGAACGACAGGGTGCACAAGGAGTACCTTTTTCTGATGAAGAAATGATTTGAAATATGATAGAACAGAGTACCGCGGGGATTGCAGTAATGAGCCCGCAAGTGCGGATAATAGTATCATGCGCCATAATCGTGGCCGCATACCTTATTGATTTCCTTTGCTGCAAGCTGCTGATCCCGCTGATAAGGAAAGTGGCGGCAAGGACTTCCTTCAGATGGGACAACTATATCACGGACAGCAACGTCCTTCACAATGTATTCCACCTGATTCCTCCGGTGACATTCATGGTGGCGCTGCCTATCTTTTTCCCGGAGGCCACGCAATGGAGCGCCCTCCTTTACAAGGCGTTCAGCATATATATCATAATAGTGGCCTGCAATCTGGTCTGCGCTTTCGTCAATTCCATGTATGCCCTGTCCAACGAATCGGAGCTTCTGAAGAACAAGCCGATGAAAGGGGTCTATCAGATGATAAAGGTCATAGTCGTATGCGTGGGGGTAATCCTGATAATAGGCGTGCTGATAGAAAAGGACTTCACCACCCTGCTTGCCGGACTCGGCGCTTCAGCCGCCGTCCTGATGCTTATCTTCCGTGACACGATACTGGGACTGGTGGCAGGGGTGCAGCTTTCGGCCCATGATATGCTGCGTCCCGGAGACTGGATAATGATGGACAAATACGGAATCAACGGCGAAGTACAGGAAGTCACACTGAATACAGTCAAGATCAGGAACTGGGACAATACCGTGACGACAGTCCCTCCGCATGTTCTGGTAAGCGATTCTTTCAAGAACTGGAGGGGGATGCGTGAAAGCGCCGGAAGAAGGGTGTCGAGGGCGATACGCATCGACATGAACTCCATAAGGTTCTGCACTGAAGAGGAACTGGAGCGCTTTTCTGGGGAAAAATGGGCGGAAGGTCTGGAAAAGGACGGACGTATCGTGAACCTCAGCCTGTTCAGGGCAGCCACGGAATACTACCTGCGCGGAAGAAAGGATGTAAATTCCGGCCTGATGCTGCTGGTAAGGCAGTTGGAACCCACATCCGAAGGACTTCCGCTGCAGATATATTTCTTCACTTCGGACAAGACATGGCCGGAACATGAACACGTGGCAGCCGATATTCTCGAACATATCATAGCCTCTGTTCCGGAATTCGGACTCCGTGTTTTCCAGAGGCCGTCGGGACTGGATTTGTTAAGGAATAGTTAAATCGACATTCGGGGAGGTCTTGATTGTTGGAAAATATTTCCGGCGGACATAACTTTGCGCCGGCTAAAAAACTGCCGGGACAAATATGAAGAGAACCGTCTTGTTATCCATTCTCTGCGCCCTGTTCCTTCAGGGTGTCTCTTATGCTCAGCGTATCAAGGGAAGCGATACTCTGCTCCCTCTTACACAAGAACTTGCGGAACAATATCTGGAAGAACATCCCGATGCCGAAATCATAGTTACCGGAGGCGGGTCTGGAGTAGGTATTGCCGCCCTGCCTGAGAATACTACCGATATCGCCATGGCGTCACGCCGCATCAAGTTCAGCGAAAAGATGAAATTCGCCGGAATCGGGCTCGATGCCAGGGAAGTAATAGTCGCGTACGACGCGCTTGCCGTAATCGTGAATCCCGGAAATCCGGTAGACAGCCTTACCAGGGAACAGCTGGAAGCCATATTCAGGGGCAAGATAACGAACTGGAAGGAAGTCGGCGGCGATGACCGCAAGATAGTGGTATATTCCAGGGAGACATCATCAGGCACATACGAATTTTTCAAGGAAAGTGTTCTGGACAACAAAAACTATATGAGCAGCATACTTTCCATGCCGGCTACAGGGGCCATAATACAGTCTGTCCGGCAGACGAAAGGTGCTGTCGGATATATAGGACTTGCCTATCTGAACCAGTATGTGAAACCTCTGTCCGTATCATACGACGGCGGCCTGCACTATGCCGCCCCGTCTGTCTCTACGGCTGCCGACGGCTCTTATCCGATAGTGCGCCCTCTCTATTATTATTACAATGCGGCCAATGAGTCTGCGGTGGAGCCGTTTGTCTCATACGTGCTTTCCGCTGAAGGTCAGAAGTCGGTACTGGAGCAGGGGTTTATCCCTGTTTCACTGGAAGAAGACAAGGGCAGTTCTGAACAGAATCCTGAATTATGAAGAAAATAATGGAAAACGCAGTCAGGTGGATACTGACATGCAGCGGATTCGTGACCAGTGTCGTGATTCTGCTGATTATAGGCTTCCTGTTTACCGAAGGGGCGGGACTTTTCGGCGAACCGGTAGTGGAAGAAGGCTACGTGCTGGCAGTCAACGGGGAGAATCCTGTGACGGATATGACTCCTGAAGAAATCAAGGCCGTTTTCGACGAGGATATTTCAAACTGGAAGGAACTCGGAGGACCGGACATGCCGATAGAGACATTCCGTCTGGAAGATGCATACGACTACTTCACCGAAGAACAGCTCGGACCGCAATATGAACATGCCGGAGACGCCATAGCCGGGCTTGTGGCATCCCGTCCCGGAATGGTGGCCTTCGTGCCGGAATCCATGATTCCCGAGAACTCCGGGCTGAATTTCATGGACTGCGGGAATATTTCTCCCGGCGAAGTGCTTGGAGGCAGGGAATGGTTCCCTACAGCCACACCGGCCCCTCTTTTCGGCATATTGCCTCTTCTGGCCGGAACGATATGGGTCAGCCTTTTCGCCATATTGTTCGCACTCCCTTTCGGGATAAGTATTGCCGTCTATATGTCGGAAGTGGCCTCGGAACGTGTCAGAGGTTTCCTGAAACCGGTAATAGAACTTCTGAACGGAATCCCGTCCGTGGTATACGGCTTCTTCGGCCTTATAGTAATAGTCCCGATGCTCCAGCAGGTGTTCGGACTTCCGGTAGGGGAGAGCGGACTTGCAGGAAGTCTGGTTCTGGCCATCATGGCCCTCCCTACTATCGTGACTGTGGCTGAAGACGCCATGCGAAACTGCCCGAGGACTCTCAGGGAAGCCAGCCTGGCTCTCGGAGCCACCAAATGGCAGACAATATACAAGGTGGTGATTCCTTCTTCCATGTCGGGAATAGCTTCCGGCGTGGTACTGGGAATAGGCCGTGCAGTAGGGGAGACAATGGCCGTTCTCATGGTTACGGGAAATGCTGCCGTCATCCCTTCCTCCATACTGGAGCCTCTCAGGACAATCCCGGCCACCATCGCCGCAGAACTCGGCGAGGCTCCTGCAGGCGGGGCGCATTACCAGTCCCTCTTCCTTCTGGGAGTGATACTTTTCTTCATTACGTTTATCATCAACATGTGCGTGGAGTATATTTCTTCGCGCAACCGTGCCAAAAACAGATAGTATATGGAAACACCTGCATATCCGAAGGGCTACAGCGCCCGCAAACGCAGGACACAGACCGTCGCTTTCACCATATGCAGGGTGCTCAGCCTGCTGATTGTGCTGGTCCTGTTCGCGATTCTCGGCTTCATCATAATAAAGGGGGCCGGAGTCATCAGCTGGGATTTTCTTACAAAGGCTCCTGAGGACGGAATGACTTCGGGAGGTATATTCCCTGCGATTGTCGGCACTCTGCTTCTCATGCTGGGCAGTGCGATAGTCGCTTTCCCTGTCGGGATAATGAGCGGAATCTATATGAACGAATACGCCTCCAGAGGATGGATAGTGAAATTCATCAGGCTGATGACCAATAACCTGAGCGGAGTCCCTTCTATTGTCTTCGGACTTTTCGGAATGGCGCTTTTCGTGAAATACCTCGGCTTCGGAGACAGCATACTGGCAGGCTCGCTTACCCTCGGCCTGCTATCCCTCCCGCTGGTCATACGCACCACTGAAGAGGCGCTGAAGGATATTCCGGACGGAATCAGGGAAGGAAGTCTTGCCCTGGGTGCAACGAAGCTGCAGACTATATGGAAGGTGGTGCTTCCGATGGGTATGCCGAGGATAATAACGGGCCTCATACTTTCTCTGGGAAGGGTTTCCGGAGAGACTGCGCCTATCCTCTTCACATGTGCCGCATATTTCTTCCCGCAGCTGCCGACTTCCATATTCGACCAGTGCATGGCTCTGCCTTATCATCTGTATGTCATTTCCACGAGCGGAACGGACATAGATGCACAGCAGCCTATCGCATACGGTACGGCTCTTGTGCTCATAGTGATAGTGCTTGTCATAAATCTGCTGGCCGGCCTGTTGAGGAAACATTTTGAGAAAGGCCTGAAAATGAGATAGGCTTTAGAAATCATCAGTATAACAAATTTGCCGAACCAATATTATTATGGAAAAAATAGAAGCAAGAGAGGTCGATTTCCATTACGGCGACTTCCATGCCCTGAAGCATATATCGATGGATATACCTCAGAACAAGGTCGTGGCCTTCATCGGTCCTTCCGGGTGCGGGAAATCCACATTCCTCCGTCTGTTCAACAGAATGAACGATCTGATACCAGGAGCCAGACTGACCGGGGAGATTCTTATCGACGGAAAGAATATCTATGCCCCTGAAGTCCAGGTGGATGAATTGAGAAAGGAGGTGGGTATGGTATTCCAGCGTCCGAATCCGTTCCCGAAGAGCATTTTCGAGAATGTCGCATACGGACTCCGCGTAAACGGTATCAAGGACAAGGAATTTATCGCCCATAAAGTCGAAGAGGCACTCAAGGGGGCGGCTCTCTGGAATGAAGTGAAAGACAAGCTTAATGCTTCCGCATACGCCCTTTCCGGAGGACAGCAGCAGCGCCTTTGCATAGCCAGGGCAATGGCAGTTTCTCCGTCTGTCCTGCTGATGGACGAACCGGCATCGGCTCTTGACCCGATATCCACGGCAAAAATCGAGGAACTCATCAGCGACATGCGCGGCAAGGTGACGATAGTTATTGTCACGCACAATATGCAGCAGGCATCCCGCGTGAGCGACAAGACGGCTTTCTTCTATATGGGTGAAATGATAGAATACGACGATACGAAGGTGATTTTCACCAATCCACACAAGGAAGCCACGCAGAATTACATAACGGGAAGGTTCGGTTAGGATGCCGTACCTGTAATCCATACATTCGTAGAACTGACATTAAAACGATGAAGCCATGGTAAAATTTGTCGAATCAGAACTTACTCAGATAAAACGTGAAGTGGACCAGATGTGGACTCTGGTCTATAACCAGATGGAGCAGTCGCGCGAAGCTGTCCTCAACCTGGACCGCACGATAGCGCAGCAGATTATGGTGCGCGAGCGCAGGGTGGATGCGTATGAACTGAAAATAGACAGTGATGTCGAGGATTTCATAGCACTTTTCTCACCTGTGGCCGTGGACTTGCGTTTCGTCCTTGCCATGCTCAAGATAAACGGTGACCTCGAGAGAATCGGTGACTATGCTGACGGTATCGCCCGTTTCGTGCGTGATACCGACATGAAGGACATGGATCCTGAACTCATTGAAAGTCTCCAGATAAAGACCATGTTCTCCGTCGTCCTGAATATGCTGGGAACATTGCAGGAGGCTCTGCGTGAAGAGGATGCCGCCAAGGCTACGGCTGTCCTTTCACAGGATGAGCAGCTGGACAGCATAAACAAGATGTCGGCAGGAATACTTGCGGAATATGCCAGGAAAAATCCTGATGCCATACCTTTCTGCCTGGGTTTCGGAGGCGTTTTCCGCAAACTCGAACGTACCGGTGACCATCTGACCAATATCGCCGAGGAAATCGTTTTCTATATTGATGCGAAAGTGTTGAAACACAACGAACTGGAAAACAATTGAACAAAACAGCCGGATTGCAAATCCGGCTGTCAAGTATACCGCTCCGGCAGATTTGCAATCTGCCGGAATATAAAAAACAACCGGATTGCAAATCCGGTTGAACGGCTGAACGCGTAATTCGATAAAATATTATACCAGTTTCCTTACCAGATCCTCCCTGTCTCCCGGAAGCAGGTCGATTACAGGTATTTCTATCATGGTATAGCATCCGCTTGCCTGCCTGAACGATGCCCTGGCTGCACATACCATGACCTGGGCCGTCAATGCGGGATTATTTATTTTCATGTTGAACTCGAAAAGCTGGTTCTGGGTCTTTCCGGATACACCTTTCCTGGTAAGGTTGACACCATGCCCCATATCTATGAGGGCATCCACGTCGTCCACCTTTATGACATGCGTCTCGTCATGCACGAAGTAAGGGTCAGCCTTGATGGCTGCGGCCACTTTCCCGAAATCATGGCCGTCCTCCACTTCGATATAGACCATTCTGCGGTGTACTCCTGTCCCGGTAGGTATTGTCATGGACAGGGCGGCCTTCACACCCTCCACAGCTTTGACGGCCACAGTATGCCCCATGCTCATTCCCGGACCGAAATTGGTATATGTAATGCCTTTGGGAGCGATGGCCTCAAGCAGGGCGCGTACTACGGAATCGCTTCCCGGATCCCAGCCTGCGGAAATCACCGAAACGGCATTGTGCTTCCTGGCCGCTTCTCCGAGACATTTGCGCAGTTCCACAATGTCAGTATGTATGTCGAAACTGTCCACAGTATTGATACCCATTTCCAGAAGAGGCAACGCATTTTCCCTGACCTTCCTGGTAGGTGTGCACAGGATGGCGACATCCACTTTCCCGAGCTCCTTCACATCTTTCACGACCGGAATACCTTCCAGTTCCGCAGGGCGGTTCTCGTCCCCGTGCCTTCTTATTACTCCGGCTATTTCGAAATCCGGAGAGACCTTCAGTGTCTCTATCACATATTTGCCGATATTCCCATATCCGACAACGGCTGCTTTAATCTTTTCCATCTGAATAAGTTTAATTTGTACATCATGCAAATATAATAAGCCCTTTTTTATGCAGGAGGATTTTTTGCCGAAAAATCTTTCATGAATATCATTATATCCCTAAATTAGCGGAAATTTCATCTTTTGATAACGGAATATCCTCATATGAAAGTGCTGTTGGTCTCGGATGCCGGGAGTATACATACCAGAAGGTGGGCGGCTTCATTGTCTGAAGCCGGAGTCGATACCGTACTGTTTTCCATAACTCCGGCAGATGACGGTTTCTATCGTGAAAAAAATATAAAGGTATATGTTTTCGACCTGTTCAGTTACAAGAAAAAG
Organism: Candidatus Cryptobacteroides intestinipullorum; assembly: GCA_018711225.1. Taxonomy (GTDB): domain Bacteria; phylum Bacteroidota; class Bacteroidia; order Bacteroidales; family UBA932; genus Cryptobacteroides; species Cryptobacteroides intestinipullorum. The sequence goes on from DVIP01000161.1 coordinate 15,705, forward strand.
AAAAACAATGACAGGAAAGAGAAAAACATATTCGCTCCGGTCATTTCACATGCAGAGGCCGTGCGGGAGCTGAAACGGGTGCTCGAAGCGGAGAAGCCGGATATACTTCATGCACATTATGCCACGAGCTACAGCCTGGTGGCCGCATTGTCCGGTTTCCATCCTCTGATAGTGTCAGTATGGGGCAGTGACGTGTATGAATTTCCGAAACTGTCGCCCATAAACAAAATGGCCGTAACCTATGTACTGGGAAAGGCGGACAGGGTGCTATCCACCAGCAGGGCTATGGCGGCGGAGACATTGCACTACTGCCGGAAGGATATCGGTATCACACCTTTCGGGGTGGACACGGAAGTGTTCAGGAAATATCCGGCTGTCGGAAAAGAAAGCGGCAGAGTGGTTTTCGGGACCGTGAAGACATTGTCCGAAAAATATGGAATAGACCGGCTGATCCGTGCCTTTGCGCTGATGCGCGGACGAATGCCGGCCGATGGGCCTGAAACAGCGCTGGTGATAGCGGGGAAGGGACCGGACCGTGACAGACTGGAGAAACTGGCTGCCGGGCTGGGTGTTTCCTCTGCCGTGGAGTTCCTCGGGGAAGTCAGACATGACGATGTGCCCCGGATATATTCCGGAACAGATGCGGCAGTGTTTCTGTCCAGGGAGGAAAGCTTCGGTGTCTCAGCCCTGGAAGCCATGGCGTGTGAGGTGCCGGTCATCGCTTCGGATGCGGACGGATTCAGGGAAATCCTGGAAGGCGGAGCAGGGATAATCGTTCCTGGAAACGATGTGGAGGCGGCCGCGGATGCCATGCTGCGTCTGGCTCTTGATCCGGGACTGCGGGCTTCTCTGGGAAAGACCGGCCGGAAGAGGGTGCAGGAATGTTACGAATGGAAGAACAATGTGGCGGCGATGACGGAGGAATACAGGAAAGTCTCCGGCATGGCGCATATATGATCTTATGGAAGACAGTCTGAAGGAAAAAACGGCAAAAGGGGTCAAGTGGGGATTTATTGACAATCTGGGCGGGACAGGCATTCTGGCCATTGTCAATCTCGTCCTTGCCCGCCTGCTTTCTCCACAGGAATTCGGTATCATAGGGATGACCTCGATTTTCATAACGCTTTCCACCTCTCTCGTGGACAGCGGCTTTACCGGCGCCCTGACCCGCAAGAAGAAAGTAAGCGAAAAAGACCTCAATACAGTCTTCTATTTCAACCTTCTGACCTCGGTCTGTCTTTATCTCCTGCTTTATTTTACAGCACCACTGATTTCCGGATTTTTCGGCCAGCCGATACTGGTGCCGGTAATCAGGATATTGGGACTGTCACTTATTGTTACTGCCTTGAGTATTGTCCAGAAAGTATTGTTGGTCAGGAAGATAGATTTCAGGACTCAGGCAGTGGTTTCTGTGATTGCGGCAGTTCTCGGAGGCGCGGCCGGTATATGGACTGCGACAGCCGGGTACGGGGTATGGAGCCTGGTCGTGATGCAGCTTGTCCGCCTGTCGCTGACGACGGTGTTGCTTTGGTTTTTTTCCGGATGGATGCCGTCATTCATGTTTTCCACGGACTCTTTCCGTGAGATGTTCTCTTTCGGCGGGAGGCTTCTTCTGACGGCGATAATAAGTACTCTCTGGTCGGAAATATATTCGTTCATAATAGGTAAGGTCTATGCCCCGTCAGTTCTGGGCCAGTATTCCAGGGCGGACAAGTTCAGGAATATGGTGACTTCGAATGTGAGCATAGTGATGCAGCGAGTCACATATCCTGTCCTGTCATCCATCAGGGACGAAAAGGAAAGGCAGGGCAGGGCTTACCGGAAGATAATACGCACTACTGTCCTGATTTCATTCACTGCCGTGCTCGGGCTTGCCGCCGTCTCGGAGGCATTCGTCCTGACCCTTGTCGGCGACCAGTGGATTCCGGCCATAGGCTATCTGCGGATTCTGTGTCTTTCGGGTCTGTTCATGCCTCTGATGATATGCAGTGCCAATATCATAAACGCCAACGGAAGGTCCGATACCACTCTCTATTTGGAAATAATGAAGACCCTTCTCGCGGCAATTCCGGTTCTGGCCGGAATATTCTACAGCATTGAAGCCCTGCTGTGGTGCACTGTGGCCGTGTCTGCCGTCTCTTATCTGGTCTACGCCGTGCAGGTGTCGAAATCGGTGGATTATCCTGTCATGTCGCAGCTGAAAGATATATTGCCGTATTTCCTCGTATCTGCATTCATGGCCGCCGCCGTTTTCTGCCTGTCGTTCCTGCCGCTGCCCCAGTGGGCGGTACTTGGCATCCAGCTGGCAGCAGGAGCAGGGCTGACTGTCCTTTCGTATGAGACGGTATACAGAAACGACGAATACGAAGATGTCAAATCGGCTCTGCTCAAATTACTGAAACTGAAAAAATGATTTTATGACTCCGGAAGTCTCCATAATAATAGTCAATTACAACACGGGAAACCTGCTCTACAACTGCCTGAAAAGCATAAAGGCCAATGCCGGCACCGGTTTCGAGGTAATCGTGGCCGACAATAATTCCGGCGACGGCTCCATATCCTGCTGCGCGGATTTCTGGAATGACGGCAGATTCCGTCTGCTGCGGCTGGACAGGAATTACGGATTTTCCAGGGCCAACAATATGGGTGCAGCCCTGGCGTCCGGAACAATCCTGCATTTCCTGAATCCCGACACTGAACTGCAGCAGGGCATAGATCAGGATTATGCCGAGGCTCTGAAACATCCGGATGCCGTCTATGTCAATCCTCTGGTGAACAGGGACGGTTCAATGGAGAATGACAGGATGCCGTTGCCCGTATTACGGGATATTATGCTGTGGAATATGGGTTCCCCGAAGGCCCGGTACTGGTACAAGGGCGCATCGGTCATTATTTCCTCCCGGAATTTCCGCCGTCTGGGAGGCTGGTGCGAAGACTATTTCCTTTTCGCTGAGGATCTGGACCTGTTTTACCGGATTATGGAACAGGGTATTCCGGTCAGGGAAGCAGGATCCGTGATATTCCATCTCGGCGGCGGCAGCACTTCGTCGTTGTGGAAAAGCCTTGACCGCGAAATCATGGTGCAGAAATCCAACAGAATCTTTTTCAGAAAATATTTTTCCGGACGGGAATACCTGAAAAGCAAACTTTATTACCTGTTCCACAATCTTGTAAAGCATCCGTCTGCAGTACCGTCATACATAAGGGCGTGGTATCTGAGCGGAAAAGCCTGAGCAGGTCATCCGAGTACTTTGGCCTTCAGGTCGAAAGGTCCCAGATCATCCAGCCGCATGGCTCTGACGGCTTCTGCCATGAGCTCATCTTCAGTCAGGTCCCCGGCAGCAGGTTTTTTCTGCCCGGTGAAATAAAGTCCTGCGTCAAGCAGGCATTTTTTCGGTACAAGTCCGATGATTTCCGTCCCCGTGACATGAGCACCCCAGGCTTCGGCGGCCCTGCATACCTCGGCATACGCCTTGTGCAGCGGTACGGCACCGATGTCCGTGATATTCATCGACACCTGTGCAATGCCGTATTCTTCTATGTGCCATCCTATCGCCTTGCAGCCTTTCAGTGTGCCTGGAATACGCCTGCGTGTCCCGTCTTTTTCCGTTACCACCCTGCCGCTTTCCCGGACATCCCTGGCGATTTCAGATGCAGTGGCGGCGGAACAGCCTTTCGCGAGATTGAAATTCACGGCTATCAGGAAATTCCGGGCGCCCGTTATTGTGGCGCCGGCTCCGGCTGCCGTTTCCGTGAAACTGTCCGGCCCGAAATCCGGTCTCTGTTCAGGATCGGCAATCTTCCGCTCCAGTGATTCGTATTCACCATGCCTGCACACTTCCAGTCTTTTCCTTTCCGGCCTGAATGCCGCAGCTTCGTAGCAGTAGCACGGGATTCCAAGCTCCCTGTATATGCGCTCCGCCGTATTGCGGGCCATTTCCGCACATTCCTCCAATGTGATTCCGGAAACAGGGATGAACGGAAGCACGTCAGTGGCACCGATTCGCGGATGCGTGCCATGCTGCCGCCTCATGTCTATAAGCCGTGCTGCCGTCTTCACTCCGCGGAATGCGGCTTCAGCCACAGCCTCGGGGTCTCCCGTGAAGGTGATTACTGTCCTGTTTGCGGCTTCTCCGGAACTGATGTCCAGAATCCTTATTCCCGGAACCTCCGAGAGACTCCGTGCGATTTCCCGTATTTTACATTTGTCCCGTCCTTCGCTGAAATTCGGGACGCATTCCACTGTCTTGTCCGCCATCGTTCCGTATGTATGCCGTATCCGCCTTTCCACACATATCATCAAGGAAAAGGAGGGTCGGATATTGATATATTTTCTAAAGATAGCAAAACTTTAAAGAGATTGCTATATCTTTGCGCCCTTGTTTCTTGAAGAAACACCGGCCCGATGAAATGAACGGCAGTTCCGTACAGGCAATGTCGTACCGATAGTGTCGTTCCGGCAGATTTGCAATCCCGTTCTTGTGTGGCTGGGTCAAAAGTCCCGAAGGGACCGCGACTGGGAGTCGCACAATCCCCCTAATAGGGGTCGAGAGCGGTTTATGAGAATGTCCTGTGGACATTCGAAAGCGAGCAGAGGGGGTTAGGATGGGTCCAGGTTAAACTAAAAGTTTTTCCTTATCCTCACTTCGGCAATTTGTGCGAGCACAATT
>DVIP01000162.1 GCA_018711225.1 Candidatus Cryptobacteroides intestinipullorum
GATTGGGACTAGGACTGCCATACCAGCCTGCATCGGCGATATGGTCTCCCATACGGCAATTCACGTATGTCACATTGTCATAATACGAGGCGCTGCCTCCCGATCTGGCAAGCCATACGGATCCGTCCTCTACCCCGCTTTCCGCCGTAAGCTCGCAATTCAGGAACACAAAGCCCCTGTCACCGCTTGCACAGCGCGCCTGCACCACATATCCTCCGTTAGCGTTCTCGCATGAACGGATTTCGCAGGACTCGAAAAGGGCGGCTTTTGCATAGCCCCAGATAAAGTCCACATCGCCAGTCACAGTACACGACCTGAACAGGCACCAGCCCTTCAGTTCCAAAGTATCCTGCTCACCGGTAAAATTACAGCCGACAGCCGTCATGCGCCCGTCATTGCTGTTGAAATAGACTGTCTCCGCCTGACTTCCGTGCCCGTGAGTATTCTCCACCGATATATTCCTGAAGTGCAGCATGTCACAGTTTTCCACCAGCACTACAGACCTGCCTCCGGCACTGCCGACAGGCTCTCCCGGTTCCGGCACTGTTTTCACACCGCTGCCTACTCCGTCTGAATAGTCATTGCAGTTATCGAACATGATTATGGTCCTGTCCCTTCCCTCGCCTTCGATTGTAAGATTGTTTTTCGAACGGATATACAGAGGTTCGCGGTAGACACCTTCCGAAACTGCAACGGTGACTTCACGGCTCTGGCCGCAGCTGCAGGCGAAGTTTACCGCACCCTGGACCGTCATGAAATCGCAGTCCCGGCTGCCTACGGTCACCCTGGAATCGTCTTCGGGACGCGGCATTACCGAAAAGGTCCACTCCCCGGCCTCTATTCCGCCGAAACCGTCCGCCACGATGACCCCTTCATCTATCTCCACGCTGTAAGTGCCTTCATATTCGAGTTTGTCCGAATGAAGCCTTATGGTCACTGTATTGCCATCGACATATACCGGATCATACCAGACTATCCTGTAATACCCGGTATACAACGACCCCACCGCATCCATTGCGGTATTGAAAGGGGTCCGGTCCGTCATCTGCTGTCTGCCGGCACTGACATCAGCCATGTCTATCATATCCGTCACGGTACCGTCACCGCCGATTATCCTGATTCTGCCGGAGGATCCCAGCCGCGGTTCGGAAGCGAATTTCAGAGTAAGATAGGAGTCCGCACAGGCATTGGCACCGGAAGGATATGCGGTATAGGAATCCGTGACCAGTTCCACCGGCCTTTCCACGGGTATTTCGTCCCTGTCAGGGGCATCACCGGCCCCTTCGTCTTTTCCACATGCCGATACGGAGGCCAGAATCCCGGCTACCGACATGATCCGTTCCAGTAAAGTGTTCATATTATGCAGTCTGTCATGAGGGCCGGAAAAATTCCGGACAACACTGCAAAAATACGCCGTCATTTTCCTGGAAGCATGGACAAATCTTCAAAAAACCTGTAAAATACGTGAGACACCCGCAGGTACGGATTCTAAATCTGTTTCCCGAGCCACTTTTTGCGGTAAAGGCGCACCAGAAAGATGGCGCCGCGGAAACACAGTTCTATACACATGGCAATCCATACACCCTCCAGGCCCAGTTCCGGTGCCAGCAGAGCGGCCAAAGACAGTCTCACGGCCCAGATACTGCCGAGATTCATGATACTCGGCACAAGGGTATCGCCCACTCCCACGAAAACGCCGTACACCACTATCGAAGCCGCATACATGGGTTCCGCGAAAGCCTCTATCCTCAATATTCTGGAGCCCAGATCCTGGACAGCCGCATCCGGGGTCATGATTCCCATCATCGCAGGAGCCCCCACATACATGACAATGCCCATGAACGTCATCACGGCTATTCCCATCCATACCGAAATATGCGCGAACCTCCACGTCAGGTCTTTCCTTCCGGCCCCGATACTCTGTCCCACAAGGGTGGTGGCGGCATTGGACACACCGTGTCCGGGCATATAGCAGAGGCTCTCCACAGTGATGGCAAAGGAATTGGCGGCTATCGCTATTGTCCCGAGAGGGGCGATGATGACTGTGGACATGATCTGGGCGCCGCACATTATTATCCTCTCGCAGCCCATGGGCAAGGCTATCCCGACAGCGTTTTTCAGGCATTTCAACGTCGGTCTGTAGCTGCCCTTCTCCTGTTTCAGGTTCAGTTCCGGAGACTTGACGCACAGGGAATGAAGGAGCATGACAGCCACGATGACAGTCGCCAGAGCAGTGCCCAGGGCCGCACCGGTCACGCCCAGTCCTGCCCCGGGCACAGTAAGCGCCATACCTCCGATATCCACTGTCCTCGTCGGGAATATCAGGAAAAAATTGAATATGACATCCAGTATGCACATCATGACATTAAGCATGCTGGGTGTATACATGTTCCCGCTGCTTCTCAGCATGCCGCTGGAAAGCATGTTCATCTGCAGGAACGGAAGAGTGAGCATATAGATGAGAAAATACATGGAGGCATCATGCCTTATCGCCTCGTCCCCGCCCAGCCATCGGGGAAGCGGGCCGCTGAGTGCGACACCTATGGCAGACACTGCCAGACTGAACAGCAGTACAGACACAAGTGACTGTCTGAGGACACTGCGCGCCTGCACCGTATCCTTCGAGCCGAGCAGATGCGATACCTGGACGTAGAATCCGGTGGCGCAAGCGACTGAAATCCCGGCGAACAGCCATGTGGTAGTGGACACCAGACCTATGGAAGCTGAGGCTTCAGCACCCAGACTCCCCACCATGGACGCGTCTATGAACTGCATCATGATGGAGGAAATCTGGGAAATGATGGCAGGAATACTCAGCTGTACCGTAAGCTCCAGCTGCTGGCCCAATGTCATGGGCAAGCCGTCCTGCACCATTTTCAAAAGCCTGCTCTGATTCCGCATCACTTTTCACTCAAGATATATTCACCGGCCTCTTCCGTAATCTGTTTCTGGAGTTCCTCCATGGAATAGGTCCTGTCTCCAGTAAATTCGACTTCAGCCACCGGAGGCTCGAGCGTAACGACAGCCTTTACTCCGTCAAGCGCATTCAGCGCCTTTTCCACATGCATGCGGCAATGATTGCACATCATGCCTTCCACTTTGAATTCCTTTTTCATAATCATTACCTTTTCTGAAACTTCGTTTTCCGTTTCCGATGCCACCCTGCAGTATCCGTCCGCCAGGTCCGCTCCGGAACAGCAGCCGGACGGAGTATTGTCGCTTCCTATCTTCTTTCCTTTAAGCCTCAGGCTGTTGCTGACCACGCTCACGCTGCTGAAAGCCATTGCAGCCCCGGCTATCATAGGGTTCAGAAGAAATCCGTTTACAGGATACAGGATGCCTGCAGCAATCGGCACTCCTATAATATTATATATGAATGCCCAGAACAGATTCTGGCGTATTGTCCTGACAGTAAGTCTTGAAAGCTGGAGGGCCTCCGGGATTTTGGAAAGATCCGAGGATATGACGGTCATCATGGCCGCATCCATCGCTATGTCGCTTCCTCCACCCATGGCTATGCTCAGGTCAGCCTGTGCGAGGGCGGCGCTGTCATTTATCCCGTCTCCGGCCATAGCCACCTTGTGCCCTTTTTCCTGCAAGTCCCTGACGAATCCCGCCTTTTCCTGAGGCAGTATGCCTGCCTTGAAATTGCGGATGCCGGTCTGCGAAGCCACGGCAGCGGCTGTCCTTGCATTGTCACCGGTCAGCATCCAGACCTCTATCCCCTGTCCGGCAAGTGCAGCCACGGCTTCTGCGGAACCCGGCTTCAGCTTGTCCGTAATAGCGATTGCCGCCCATGCCCTGGAACTGTCGGCGAACCACACTACAGTATTGGCTCCGGCCTCCATAGCGGCCGCCTCTTTTTCCAGAGCGGCAGGAACAGGAATGCCGTTTGCTTCCAGAAGTTTCCTGTTTCCGGCAAAATACGTCGTCCCGTCATACATGCCCTTCACTCCTTCCCCGGTAATACTTTCAAACCCTTCTATCCTGACATTTCCCGCCTCCTGCAGATATTTTACGACCGCATCGGCCAACGGATGTTCGGAAAGCCGTTCAAGACCAGCCAGAATGTCTTCCAATACCTTTTTTCTTTCCGGGACAATGTCGCAAGCCCAGCTGCAGGAACAGACTTCGGGCCGTCCTTCCGTCAATGTCCCTGTCTTGTCCAATACCAGCACGTCCACTTTCCTGGCTACTTCCAGACTTTCCGCATCCTTTATCAGGATTCCCCTTTCGGCACCTTTTCCGATACCGACCATAATCGCCGTAGGGGTAGCCAGACCCAGTGCGCACGGACAGGCTATAATCAGGACAGTAACCATGGCAAGCAGCCCGTGTGTGATACCGTTTCCGCCATCCAGGACAACCCAAAGGATGAACGAAAGCAGAGCCGTCCCCATTATCACCGGGACGAACACAGCAGCTATCCTGTCCACAAGCTTCTGTACGGGAGCCTTGCTGCCCTGGGCATCCTGCACCATAGCGATTATCCTGGAAAGGAGTGTGTCTTTTCCGACCTTTTCCGCCTTGAAAAGGAAGTTGCCCTTCTGGTTTATCGTACCTGCAAACACACCGTCTCCCGGATGTTTTGCCACAGGGACAGGTTCTCCGCTGAGCATGCTCTCGTCCACATACGACGAGCCTTCCGTAACGGTCCCGTCCAGGGCTACCCTTTCTCCTGGCTTTACGGATATGATGTCACCGGGCTTCACCGCACTTATCGGGACAGTCCTGAATCCGGCATCGTCCGCCAGAGTCACAGTACGCGGCTGGAGGCCCATTAGTTTCCTTATCGCATCGGAAGTATTCCCTTTTGCCCTTTCCTCCAGAAGCCTGCCGAGAAGGATGAAGGCGATAATCACGCTTGACGACTCGAAATATACATGAGGCTCTATTCCTTTTGAAAGCCAGAAGCCGGGGAAAAGTACATTGAAGACGCTGAACAGGTATGCGATTCCCGTACTGGCCGCCACCAGTGTGTCCATATTGGCCGTACGGTGTTTCAGCTGCTTCCATGCACTGATATAGAAACCTCTGCCGAGCCAGAAGACTACAGGAGTGGACAAGGCCCACATTATGATGTCGGCGTACGGCATATCCATGAAGAACATGCCCGTCACGGCTACAGGCAGGGAAAGGACTGCGGCCCATATCGTACGGCGCTTCAGGGAAGCGTATTTTTCCGCATGGACCTTTTCGGCCTCATCTTCCGGATTGCCCGACTTGTCTGTCAGAATATCGTAACCAGCCCCCCTTACAGCCTCTCGCAGCGTTTCCGGAGTACAGGTGTCAGCGTCGTATTCTACATATACCGTAGCCGCAGTATAATTCACGGCTGCCGTCTTCACTCCTGCCTGCCTGGAAAGTGTCTTTTCCACCCTCATGGCACATGCGGCGCAACTCATTCCCAGAACAGGAAAAGTATCTTTCTTTATTCTGCTTTCACTCATGTCATCCACTGTTTTTCCGGGGCAAAATTACAGTAAAGCTTATGCAACCAGGCTGCAAATCCGGACAGTAAAAACGAAGGAACTGTCACCGGTATCCGATGCAGTTCCCTCAAAATACATGGCGGTGTGTCATAACAGGTTATCCGTTCTGACATACCTTAATGGGAGCGCAGCAAAATTTACATTTTGGCACACTCCCACCAATAAATTGATTTCGTTGCGGAAAAGTTATTATTTAGAACTCTCAACAGAGACTTTTCTAAATTCTTTCATCATCTTCATGATGTTCAACGCTGCCTTGCGGGCACGGGCGCCTGCGGCTTTGTTTCCTTTCTCCACCTGAGCATCAGCATTTGCTGCAAATACCTCATACTCTGCCTTGATCTGATCTACAAGTTCTTTCATGTTTGTTGTAATTAATATCTGTTAGACTTTATGATTCATAACTTTGCGAAAGTTAGGCAATAAAAAATAAAAAAACAAGCCAAACTGTAAAAATGTACTGACAGACTGTCAAATAGGTCAAAAAGTCCACTTCAAGGCAAGGGTGGGTATCACGAAAAATCCCGCACTGACGAAATTGCTGCTTATTTCCACTTCCGAACCGGCACTCAGATTGAATTGCTCAAGGCCTTTTATGGTATTGAAATTATACCACAGCTGCGGTTCGGCGAGGAAAATGAAGTCCGTACCATCGTTTCCGCTGCGACCTGTAATCTGCCACGGCCTGTTTTCCATCCAGAAGTCGGCGAATCCGCAGAAAAGGAAGCGTTTCTGCCAGAACCATACGTTCCATGCGGCCGTAATCTGGAAATTGTGCGGGTTCTTGAGATTTCCCGGAATGGCCTTGTACATGACCGCCAGGGACAAGGTCCTGGAGTAGTCACTGCTTGCGACGGACCAGTCTGCACCTGCCAGCCAGGCATCATCATAGGCGCCGGTGCCGCTTCCCGGCCCCTGGATATCCAGGCCGCCGTTGTATTCCAGATGTACGGAGACAGGGATATCCCAGAATCTGAGATTGCGGTAGATCTCCCAATACGCTCCGAGAACGCCTCTGTCCCCCGGACGGCTTCCGTAATTCATGTCCACGAAAAAGAATGTGCTGCCCCATCTGTCGGGCCGGAACATCTCTACCGTCGTAGTCAATTGGGGCCTGTATTCAAGGCTTCTGTCTTCAGACCGGTAAAGAGCTTTTCCGAAATCGTAATGCAGCTGCAGGTTCTGTGCGGCTGACACGCCGGCACTTCCCAGAAGAAGGACCGGAATAATAAATCTTTTCATTGTCGGTGTTTTTATTGTTTATGTGCAGGTTCTCCGACTGCACATGACGTTACGTCAATGTAAACCGTCAGAATGTGTATTTGACCATCATCTGTATACGGTGATTTGTGACCCAGTGAAGATTCCCGGAAGCCAGACCGGTCTCCGCATCGAGGTATTTCCCTCCCTTTCCGTCGAAGTCATAGTAATCACCGTAGCGTGCGCTGGTGATATCCCACTCGAGAGACAGGGAAAGTTTTCCGAAATTGTATACTACGGTAGGGATAATGCGCCACATCTCGTTCAGATTCGAAAACCCGTTGCCGTTGAAATAGAGGTTTCCGGAATCGGTATATGCATTGCCCTGATAAACCACGTCAGCGACCAGAGGGGAGGCTGTGCCCAGATTCTTTATGTAACCGCCCATGAGCATGACCTGCCATTTCGTACCGTATGATACGGATGCCCATGTGGATGAGGTGCGCAACGGCTCGTATTCCCAGTGTCCGTCAGGACCCTTGTATGAGACACCGTATCCTCCCATCAGGTACATGTGCTCGCCGGCCTCGCTGAGTACGCTCTTGGCCTTAGCCTCGAACTTTCCCTTCCTGTACTGGAGATAGACATAATAGTTCATGGTGGTAATCCTGTCGGAAACCATGACTGTGTTGCCGGCGTTGTCCGTACCTGTCCGGCGCGGCTTGATGCTGAGGATATCCATTCCGGCCCTGGCCAGGAAGCCTCCGGCAGTCTTGTATGTGAGTCCGATATAAGCCTCAGGCGTGCATGAATACTTGATATACTTTGACGAAGCTCCGTCAGGTCCTGCAGACATGTACTGCATCTGCCACAAAGCGGCAGCCGAAATCATGAAATGTTTGCCCAGAGAGGCGTCCATGAGCACCTGAGGTGTGCGGCTGAACGGATTGAACGGGGCCCCTGTTTCCAGAGAAGTCACATGAGGCTGGTCTGCTGCCATAGGATGCCATGCCTGGCCTATCTTAAGGCCGACGGCAGCCATGTTTTCCTTCCCCATAGGCAGGTCTTTCCAGTCTATCGTCAGATAAGCCTGACGCAGACGGAGCTGTGCCGCACCGTTTATCTTGTCGGTCAGACCTGCGTAGAAATCCGTCTCCACCTTGGCTCCGAAAGCCGTTCTCCCCACCTGGTATCCGTACACATCGACACCCAGCCTGGTAGTAAGGGAGAGGAAACGGAAAGAATTGCTGCTGTTCAGGTCCTGAGATCCGTCTTCGTTCATCTGCACATCCTTGGGTACATGATAGAAGAGGTCACCCGTACCGGCCACGCTTTCTCTGGTATCGAAAGCGAAATAGTTCCTGATGAAACCGTAGAACTTGAAATGGTTCTTCAGTCCGCCCGCCTCAGTTCCGGCACCGGCGTTCTTCCCTTCGTCTCCGGCTGCCTGCATCATCGCCGCAGGAACCGCAGCCAGAAGAAACAATACTGCAATTAACTTCTTTTTCATGGTCTGCACAAAATTTCCGGTGCCAATATATCCAAATTTTTCTAAATCCCGATAAAAAAGAGCATCACATAGCCAAGGACATATCCTATCACGCCTATCAGCAGTCCCACTTTCGTCATGTCCTTCGTAGTGACAAGTCCAGTGGAATGCGCCAGGGCGTTCGGCGGGGTGCTTATAGGGAAAAGCATGGCAAGCGATGTGCACAGGGCCACACCCACAAGTAGTGTTTTCAGTCCTCCTACAGCCAGCAGGGAATCCCCCATACCGACTCCGACCGCACTCATGATAGGTATCAGCAGATTGGCAGCGGCCGTATTCGAAATGAAGTTGGATATGAAATAGCCTATGAAGCCGGACACAAGTATTACGACAACCGGGAGCCACTCCCCGAACGGAATGGAATTTACCAGATGCTCGGCCAGTCCGGTACTCTGCAGGGCAATACCGAGAGCGAAGCCGCCGGCCACCATCCATAGGACACTCCAGTTGATTTCCTTAAGGTCATCCTTCGTCAGGACTCCGGTCACGGCGAATACGCCCACCGGTATCATGGCCACGACATTGGAATTGATTCCGGTCACCCTGTCGAGCATCCACAGCAGAATAGTCACGGCGAAGGTCACATACACCACGTATGTACGCCATGTCTTCTTGTGGGTATTCTCTATCCTCAGTTCGATGGTTTTCTGCTTGAACGGAAAGAAAAACAGCAGCAGCCCCCATGAAATCAGAAGCATCACCAGGACGTAGGGCACCATCACCAGCATCCATTCCCCGAATCCGACGCCCATGTGGAGGGAATCGTTCAGATATCCCAGGGCAATGGCATTAGGAGGAGTGCCGATAGGGGTCCCGATACCTCCAAGATTCGCCGCTATCGGTATGGCAAGGGCAAGGCCGATCCTGCCCTTGCCGTCAGGAGGCAATGTCCTGAGGACAGGGGCCAGGAAAGTCAGCATCATGGCGGCCGTAGCCGTATTGCTCATGAACATGGAGAAGATCCCTATCACGAACAGGAATCCGAGAAGCACGAACTCCGACCGCTTGCCGAAAGGCTTCAGAAGGGCTTTCGCCAGCTGGACATCCAGCCCCACCTTGGTAGTGGCTATCGCCAGGACAAAACCGCCCAGGAAAAGCATTATGACAGGATCCGCGAATGTTGCAAGAATAGCCTTGTAACTGACGAAAGTACCCATTTCAGCAGGGATTCCGGAACCTCGCATGAACCAGATACTGCTGTCTGAGATGGTCAGAAGCATGATCACTATGGAAATCACGGATGTGGTCCAGGTCGGGATAATCTCGAACATCCACATCAGTGCAGTGAACACAAAGATGGCTATCGTCCGCTGTTCCACTACCGTGAGCCCGTCGATACCGTAAAAGTCGGCAGGGACGAGCCACAGTATCAGGGTCACGGCTATGACCAACGGAAGCAGTATGACATGCTTCACGTTGATATGGGAATGCTCTGCCTGTGCCATATCGGAAAACTATATCACACCCTGCTCGAGCATGGCTGTCGCCACCTTCATGAAACCGGCCACATTGGCACCTTTAAGGTAGTTTATGTAGCCGTCCGGCTGCGTGCCGTATTTTACGCATGAACTGTGGATATTGGACATGATTTCATGCAGTTTCCTGTCCACTTCCTCGGCGCTCCAGCTGATATGCATGGCATTCTGTGTCATTTCAAGACCTGATGTAGCCACACCGCCGGCATTTACGGCCTTTCCCGGGGCGAAAAGTATCTTCGCTTTCTGGAATTCGGCTATAGCCTCAGGCGTGCATCCCATGTTGGACACTTCTGCGCAGCACCATGTGCCGTTTGCCATCAGTTCCTTGGCATCGTCTCCGTTCAGTTCGTTCTGGTAGGCGCAAGGCATGGCGATATCACACTTGATACTCCAGGCCTTCTTTCCCGGATAGAATACCGCATCAGGGAATTTTTCGGCGAAAGGAGCCACGACATCGTTGTTTGAACTGCGGAGCTCCAGCATATACGCTATCTTCTCATCGGTCATTCCGGCAGGATTGTATATCGCACCGTCAGGACCTGAAATCGCTATGACATGAGCTCCGAGCTGTGTGGCCTTCAGGGCTGCACCCCATGCCACATTGCCGAAACCTGAAATGGCTACCTTCTTGTCCTTTATATCCTTTCCCTGCAGATGGAGCATGTGCTGCACGAAATAAACGGCACCGAAGCCCGTAGCTTCCGGACGGATAAGCGAGCCTCCCCATGTCATGCCCTTTCCCGTCAGGACTCCGGTATGTTCGCGTGCCAGCTTCTTGTACATTCCGAACAGATATCCAATCTCACGGCCACCGACACCCACATCACCTGCAGGCACATCAGTGTCAGGCCCTATATTTCTCCAGAGTTCCAGCATGAACGCCTGGCAGAAACGCATGATTTCCGCATCGGACTTGCCTTTGGGGTTGAAGTCGGAACCGCCTTTTCCACCGCCCATAGGCAGAGTGGTGAGCGCATTCTTGAAAATCTGTTCGAATCCCAGGAACTTGAGTATTGAAATATTCACTGAAGGATGGAAACGCAAGCCTCCCTTGTAAGGCCCGATGGCAGAGTTGAACTGTACGCGATAACCAGTATTCGTCTGGATTTCGCCATTGTCATCCACCCACGTCACCTTGAAAGTGAAAATCCTGTCAGGCTCCACAAGCCGTTCGATGATCCTGGCTTCCTCAAACTCAGGATGCCGGTTGTATACATCCTCTATGGTTTCGAGAACTTCCTGAACTGCCTGCAAGTATTCCTTTTCATTTGCATGCTTGACCTTCAGTCTGGCCATTATTTCTGATGTGTTCATAAAATGTGATTATTTTTAGTGCCTTTACGGCTGGTTGTGTCATTTCACCGGCGGTGTCATTTCACCTCCCAGACGGAGCCGCTTCTCAGCAGGTCGTCCATGCATCTGACAGCGGATTTTTCCGTCACTTTCTCCACCTGCTCCCTCACGGCACTGTCGTATGTGACATCCTCCACGTCCCGGATGATTCCGAGAGCCACGGGATAGTCAGGATATTTCATGTCCGCAAGCATGGTATGCAGGCCAATATTGTCGCTGTGCGCGTCATGCGTCAGTATATCGTCTTCCGTCACGCCGTCCTCTCCGATTTTCACCACTTTCAGACGGAGTCCGTCCAGCACGATTCCCTTGTCCCTGTCCTTGCCGAAAATCATCTTCTCACCATGTCTCAGGACAATGGTTCTGTCCGCTCTGACCGCCCTGTCGGCAATGGCCTTGTGCGCTCCGTCATTGAATATCACGCAATTCGTCAGCATTTCCATCACCGAAGTCCCTTTGTGCAGGGCTGCAGCCAGCATGATTTCCTCATTCAGTTTCAGTTCGCTGTCCAGGCTCCTGGCGAAGAATGTGCCCTTCGACCCGAGGACAAGACTTCCCGGATTGAACGGATGTTCCACGGTCCCGTAAGGGGAAGTCTTGGTTATGGCTCCGAACTTCGATGTCGGGGAATACTGCCCCTTCGTGAGACCGTATATCTGGTTGTTGAAAAGTATGATATTGAGATCCACGTTCCTTCTTATGGCGTGTATGAAATGGTTTCCTCCGATGGCGAGGGCATCCCCGTCACCGCAAGCCTGCCATATCACCAGGTCCGGATTCGCCACCTTCATGCCTGAAGCGATGGCAGTGGCACGCCCGTGTATGCTGTGGAATCCGTAAGTATTCATGTAATAAGGCAGCCTGGATGAACATCCGATGCCTGATACCACCACGAAATCCTCTTTCCTGCAGCCGAGAGCCTCGCTTACCTTAGGCATTACACGCTGCATCGCTGCCAGGACAGCATGATCTCCGCAGCCAGGGCACCATCTCACTTCCTGGTCGCTCTTGAAATCCTGGAATGTATATTCTGTCATGATTGTCCTCCGATTAGTTTTCCAAAGCTTTCCTTATGGCATCCGTAATCTCATGGACCAGGAACGGCTGCCCCTGGACCTTGTTGCACTGGATGTAGTCATGTCCCGGATATCTGGCCCTGAGCCAGTCTGCAAACTGGCCGCTGTTCAGCTCGCAGACGAGTATCTTCCTGAATGCGGAAAGCACTTCCCCCGTATTCTTCGGGAGAGGATTGATATAGTCAAAATGCACCTGGCTGATCTCGGCTCCGGCATTCCGCATCTCATGGACTGCAGACAGGATATGCCCGTAAGTGCCTCCCCAGCCGACTACCAGAAGCTCTCCCGAAGCCGGACCGTCCACACTGAGAAGAGGTATGGCATCTGCCACCCTTGCCACCTTTTCCGCCCGGTTTCTGACCATCAGTTCATGATTCTCCGGATCAGATGACAACACTCCCTGAGGGGATTTTTCCAGTCCGCCTACCCTGTGTTCGAGACCTTTCTGTCCCGGAACCGCCCATTTGCGGACAAAAGTCTTTTCATCACGGACGAATGGACGGAACGGAGCGTCTTCAGCTGTGGCATACGGAGGCTTTATCTCCGGATAATCCTTCATGGACGGGATATGCCACGGCTCAGAACCGTTTCCGAGGAAACCCTCGGAAAGCAGTGCGACCGGCATCATGTGCTCCAGGGCAAGCTTTGCCGCCATAAACGCGGCATCGAAGCAATGTGCCGGAGAATGTGCTGCCAGCACGACCATCGGACATTCGCCGTTGCGTCCGTAAAGCACCTGCGCCAGATCCGTCTGCTCTGTTTTGGTAGGAATGCCGGTGGAAGGACCCGCCCTCTGCACGTCCACTACCACCAGAGGCAGTTCAGTCATCACGGCCAGGCCGAGGGCTTCCGACTTGAGGGAAAGGCCCGGACCTGATGTCGTGGTTACGGCCAGGTTTCCGGCAAACGCGGCGCCGATGGCGGTGCAGATACCCGCTATTTCGTCCTCTGCCTGCACTGTCTTCACTCCGAGGTACTTGTGAATGGCAAGTTCCTCCAGAATGCCTGTAGCCGGTGTAATAGGGTATGATCCGCAGAAAAGCGGCCTCCCGGATTTCTCGGAAGCGGCCATGAAGCCCCAGGCTATGGCCTGGTTGCCAGTAATATTGCGGTAAAGTCCCTTTTTCATGTGCGCCGGGACTACCGTATAGGTATTGGCTACGGCCTGGATGTTGGAGGCATAGTTGTAACCGTCGTCCAGCGCCTTTCTGTTCGGTGCGATGAGTTCGGGATGTTTCTTTCCGAACTTCTTTTCAAGGTATTCATAAATATGCCCGACAGGCCTGTTGTAGATGAAGGAGGCCATGCCGAGCGTGAACATGTTCTTGCATTTGTGAATAGTCTTCAGGTCCAGTCCGCTGTCCTTGAGGCTTTCTTCGGTAAGTGTCGTAATAGGCGACACGATGACTGTCCTGTCGTCTATCTTGAGTTCGGTGAAAGGGTTGTCCGTCTTGAAGCCGGCCTTTTTCAGCCCGTCCTCATTGAAAGTGTCCTCGTCCACCAGGACCAGGGCGGTGCGCTTGAGCCATCTGGCGTTCGACTTGAGCGCAGCCGGATTCATGGCTACCAGCATGTCGCAGTAATCGCCCGGAGTAGTGACATGTCCGGACCCGAAGTGCACCTGAAAGCCCGATACACCCGACACTGTCCCGTGGGGAGCCCTGATTTCGGCAGGGAAGTCCGGGAAAGTGGACAGTTCGTTCCCGTAGACGGCCGACATGTTCGCGAACAGAGAACCGGTAAGCTGCATACCGTCACCGGAGTCTCCCGCGAAACGTATGACAACATCTTCTACGTCAATTACTTTGTGTTGCATCTCTTGTTTTTTTTAAGTTAAATGTCTCAGTTCGTTTTTTACAATTCTTACAAATTTATAAAATTTTTCACATGCTTTCACGCAGGGTCAGAAAACTTTTCCACAAGTCCGCACATGACCGCCGGTATAAAATTGTCCGAGAAAAAACGTTGTCCGGGATCTCATATCCCGGACCTTAAATCATTTTCGTTCCGGCAGATTTGCAATCTGCCGGAATAATAAAAAAACAACCGGATTGCAAATCCGGTTGTACGATAAATTTCTCTTATACGATAAAAAGTCCCTTGTACGATAAAATTACCTTGTACGATAAATTTCTCTTATACGCTGTTACTGGTTCTGCTGTGATGCAGCCTGGCGTGCAGCCATGACGGATTCCAACGTCTTGTCGGCAGGTATGCCGAGAGCCGTGCGGGCTTCGGAAGTGATGTCAATACTCTGTGCGCTGTCTACATAAAGAAGAGTAGAGGAATCGAACACATAGATTACGCCTTTGGCCTCGGCGAGGGTTCTGACTGTATCCTGAGCCTTCTGGTAAATAGGGGCCATGAGCGTATTCTGAAGCTGGTTCATATCCTGCTGGATAGCCTGCTGGAACTCCTGTACCCTGGTCTGTATGTCCATGAGCTCCCTCTGCTTGCTTTCCCTGACGGCAGGAGTCCAGGTAGCCTGTTTTTCCTCGAACTGGTCATATTTTGACTGGAACTCGGTCACCATGCTCGCGTAAGTCTCCTGCGCCTCCTTGTTGGCAGCTTCGAGCTGTACCATAGCTGAATCGGCCTCAGGCATGAGCTGGACGAGTTCTCCGAAATTGACGTGTGCGAATTTAGTCTGAGCTGTGGCTGCAACGCTGAACAAGGCAGCGGCAGCAGCGATCAAAAGTGTTTTTTTCATATCAAAAGTCTGTTATTTATTCCAAACAAATTTCCAGGAAACCGTACCGGCTTTCCAAATATTCTGCTAATATAACAAAATTCCTGCAATATCAGAACTGCTGGCCTATCACGAAATGGAACTGGCTGCCTCCGTATACCGGATCATCGAATCCCCATCCCCAGTCGACACCGAGCAGACCGACCACAGGAAGATATACTCTCACGCCGACACCGGCAGACCTCTTGATCTGGAACGGATTGAAATCCCGTATATCCGACCAGCAGTTACCGCCTTCGAGGAAGATAAGCGCGAATATGGTGGACTGCGGCTGCAGTATCACAGGATAACGGAGCTCCACCGTGAACTTGTCGTATACATTTCCCGAATACGCCGAACCCTGGGAGCTGTACTGTGTCAGTGAATACGGAGTAAGAGAGTAG
Organism: Candidatus Cryptobacteroides intestinipullorum; assembly: GCA_018711225.1. GTDB lineage: Bacteria > Bacteroidota > Bacteroidia > Bacteroidales > UBA932 > Cryptobacteroides > Cryptobacteroides intestinipullorum. Next base: position 15,281 of record DVIP01000162.1, read on the forward strand.
TTCTCATAACCTCTCAGCGCTATCACTTCCTGTCCGTATGTGTTGTAGCCCGACATACCGTCACCACCGACGAGGAAGCCCTCGAACGGAGAATACCCCCAGTTCCTGTTGTAATAGCCGAGATATCCGAACTGCGCCCTTGCCATCAGGACGAGGTCACCGACAAGTTTGGTATATATCGTCCCCTTGAAGGACCACTTATGGTATTCTATCCATTTGTACCTGTCACTCGAACTCTGGAGATTGTAGTCGATATCCCTCCATGAGGAAACCCTCGTAGGACGGCCGTTGTCGTCCAGGACACCCTTGTCCTTCTTTCTCAACAGAGAATAAGGAGGGGTCAGCTGAAGAGAAAGGCTGAACTCGGATCCCTGACGCGGATAGATGATCTGGTCGGTGGAATTTCTCGAAAGGCTTATGGTGTAACTCAGGTTGTGCGATATTCCCGTATCGAATATGAAGCTGCCCGGCCACTGCTGGAGCCTGTAGGTCTGCCAGCTGAGCTGATTATACAGGACGAAATAGTTGTCAGGCCATTTGAGCCGGTTTCCGATACCGGCAGCGACACCGTACACCTCGAAAAATTCGTCATTCCTGAACACGTCGAATATAGGCATCGAGTTGGTCTGTCTCGAATAATATGCCGATATGCTGAGCGAGGTAGGCTTCTTGCCGAAAAGCCACGGTTCCATGAAGCTTGCGGAAAGGCTGGTATAATATGTACCGTTCGTCTGGAAACGGACAGCCAGGTTCTGGGCATCTCCCAGAGGCACCGGCCGCCATGCGGACTTGTCGAAGAATCTTCTGGTGGAGAAATTGTTAAAGCTCACGCCAACTGTCGCCACGAAAGTGTTTCCGCCCCATCCGCCGGACAGTTCCAGCTGGCTGGACGGCTTCTCGGTGACATTGTACACCAGATCCACAGTATTGTTCAGCTGGTTCGGGATTATGGAATATCCCTTGGTCGGATCCGCTATGGCTTCCGGATCGAACTGACCCATTGATGCGATCTCCCTTATCGACCTCTCGAAATCGGTCTGGCTGAAAAGATAGCCGGGACGTGTGAATATCTGACGCCTCACCACTCTCTCATTGGTCAGGTCATTGCCGTTTATTATGATATTGTTCAGCGTGGCAGGCTTGCCCTCGACAATCCTCATCTCGACATCCACGGAATCCCCGTCTATGTTGAGTTCCACAGGCTGTATGTTGAAGAACAGATAACCGTTGTCCCTGTAAAGTTTGGAAACATCGTACTCGTTCTGCTTGCCGCCGCCGAAAAGCCTGTGCTCCATGGTCACAACATCATAGACATCGCCTTTGTTTATCATGAGGATGCTGTTCAGGTCATCGGTGGAGTAGACGGAATTTCCTGTCCATGTAATGTTCCTGAAATAATATTTCTTCCCTTCGTCAATCGTGAAGTCTATCTCGAGTTTTCCGGGTTCCAGATAATATATCGTATCCTTGATGATTCTGGCATCGCGGTAGCCCGCTTCGTTGAATGCACTTATGAGGTTCTTCTTGTCATTCTCGTATTCCTTCTCATTGAATTTCTTGGAACTGAAGAAGTTTATGAGCCTCTTGTCCTTCGTCTTCTTCATGGACCTTACGAGTTTCCCCTCTTTCACGCTGAGACTGTCGCCGAATGTTATTTTCTGGATTCTGACCTTCGGGCCGCGCTTGACGCCGAAATTGACCGTTATGGCGCTTTTGATAAGGGAATCCCGGTGTGTCGTGACATCCACGTCAGCCTGCAGGAAACCCTTCTCCTTATAATATCTCTTGATGATGTCAGTGGATGTCTTGGCGACATAATCGGAGAACTCCCCGCCCCTCTTGAGGTTCAGACGCTCCTGAAGCTCCTTCTGTTCGCCTGACTTGACGCCGGAGAATGTCCAGCGGGACACTCTGGGACGCTCCTCTACGCGGATTTTGAAATAGGCCGTATCCCTGGACGGCGTGATGGAATCAATGACCATCGTCACATCCTCGAAATACCTCTGGAGCCAGAGCCTGGTGACGACAGCTGAAAATTCCTCACCCGGTACAGTGACCTCAAGTCCGGGCTGCAGACCTGAAATCTTCAGGATCTGGTCCGAATTTATGTATTTGTTGCCTTCCACGGAAATCCCGCCTATCACGTATTTCGCGGGATTGTTGTAATCCACTGTTATCTTCTCCCCGCTTTCCTGGGCCGCGGTCTGGAACCCTAACATACCGGAAAGTGCCAGGAACAGCATGAAAGAAAAGAATCGCCCCATTCTCATTGTCTTTAAACAAAATTCAAAATTGCAAATATACGAATTAATTATTTAACTTTCCCATACCTGCGGTCCCTTTTTGAATAGTCCAGGAGCGCCGAAAGGAATTCCTTCTCCCTGAAATCAGGCCACAGGATGTCCGTGAAATAGAGTTCGGAATAGGCCGCCTGCCACAACATGTAATTGCTCAGGCGCATTTCACCGGAAGTCCGGATGATAAGATCGGGATCAGGTATGCCGGCAGTGACCAGATATCTGTCAAACCCGTCCGGGTCCATTTCAAGTCTGACTCCGGCTTCATCGGGATGTTCCAGAATCTCCATCGCATACCTGCGGGCAGCCTGCATTATATCCCATTTTCCGCTGTAACTCAGGAATATGACCAGGGTAAGTCGTCCGTTGTCTCTGGTTTTTTCCATACAGTCGTCTATCGCCCTGTTAAGTTCATCTCCCAGTCTCTCCCTGTGCCCGAGGACAATAAAGCGTATGCCGTTGTCCAGGAAATTCCGCAGTTCGGCCAGCATGGACTTGAACATCAGGGCCATCAGAGCCTCCACTTCTTCTCTGGGCCTGCCCCAGTTCTCTTCCGAAAATGCATACAGCGAAAGGTATTTCACTCCGTATTTCACGGCTGCTTCAGTACATGCTCTGACACTTTCCACACCTTCGATGTGGCCGGCAGCACGCTCCATACCGTGCTCTCCGGCCCATCTGCCGTTCCCGTCCATGATTATGGACACATGGACAGGTACTTTTTCTATATTTTCCATAAGTTCAACAATGATTGACTGTGCGATGAAATCCCTACCTTCCGTTCCTGATGTCTTCACCCCAAAACAGCTTCGTGGTCAGTGCCTTGATGAAACTGGCTCCTTCCAGGCGGATTCGCTTAAGCGAAAATTGTGCCATCGAAACCTTCATTTTCAGGTCAGTAGACACTTCCATACTCCTGTTGTCTATGGTGAAGAACACCTTTTCCTCCCTCGACCTGAGCGAGAGTGTTATTTCAGAGGTGTCAGGCACTACCAGAGGACGGACATTCAGGTTATGCGGAGATATTGGAGACACTATCAGAACCTTCGACTCAGGCATCACAATAGGTCCGCCGACACTGAGTGAATAGGCTGTAGAGCCGGAACTAGTAGCGACGAGCAGGCCGTCGGCCCAATAGGTGGGGAGAGGGTTTCCGTCGATACTCACATCCACGCCCAGCATCGCCGGCCCAGCCCTGTGTATGGTAATCTCATTCAGGGCATACGGATATATATTCTCCAGCCCGTCATCTATATTTCCGAATACAGCCTGAAGCAATGTCCTTTCCTCTATCGTATACTTTCCGGAAAGCACCGCATCTACTACTTCATCCGGCCTGTTCTCCGAAAGGAAGCCCACCCTTCCGAGATTCACGCCGAGAACAGGTATTCCCCTGTCCCCCACCAGTACTGCAGAAGACAGGAAAGTGCCGTCGCCCCCTACGCTCACGAAAATATCCGTATCGTCCTCTATGCGGCCGTCGTCCTTCATCTCATACACGGCACAGCCTGCCGACACGAACTTCCCTATCAGCCCAAGATAGCGTGCATCGTTTTCGAGACGCCTGTTTCTCAGATAAACAGCAACTTTCATAACCGAAACAATTAAAGCAGCGGATTCCGGAATATTGTCCGGAACAGGTCCCAAAATTACATTTATTCCAATATCCTGGCAAATTTTTTCGACAGGCAATGACCTGATTTAACCTAATTCGCGTTATTTTAATGTAAATTCGATGAAATGAAAGGAGAGAATTTCAGAGGGGACACGAAAACTTCGTAGAGGGTGACCAAAAGTCACTTTTGGTCACCCTCAAACGTCTTTCTTCGAAAGACTGGACCCATCCTAACCCCCTGCACCCCCTATTAGGGGGATGGTGCGACTCCCAGTCGCGGTCCCTTCGGGACTTTTGACCCAATCCTTACGGCAAATCTGCCGGTACCGGGCCAGGCTACGACATCTCCGGGGCGACTTCCGCGGCAATGACAGCATCCACCATATCCCGCACCTCATCATACTCATACCCCCGCCCGAGGGCAAACCGCAGAAGCTTGAGCTTGCACTGGGGGTCATCCCTAAGCGAAGAATATTTCTTTTTCAAAGCCTTTTCGAGCTTTTCCATCCCAGGATTCCCGTCAATACCGGACAAAACCTCTTCTATGAGGGGACGCCCGATGCCTTTGGCCGCAAGTGCATGCCTTATCTTGACCTTGCCCCAACCCGATATCGACGACTTGTCCCTCGCAAAAGCCTCCGCATACCTCCTGTCATCCAGGAACCTGTCCTTTTTAAGGGCAATGATGATTTCGTCCGCCGCCCTTATATCCGAGGCAATATCCGGCTCACCGTCATCCTTCGCCATGGCCTGAGACAGTTTCTTCCTGATATCCGACTCACAATACTCCCTTTTCGAGCACAATACCATCATCCTGTCAAGCAATGCCTTGTATTTTCCGTCCATCGTCAATGAAATGATTTTATCAGAAATAATAACCGATATTGATGTAAAAGCCGACCTTTTTTGTCAGGCTCGACCAGTGGACATCGGCAGATACGGGACCGAAAACGGCATCGAAGGAATATTCAAGCCCTGCCCCGAAATAGCCGAGTCCGCGGGTATATCCCGGAAAATCGTTGCTGTCCCTGGCGTAGTTCAGAATCCCGGTTATATAATGGTTTTTCGCCACCCTGAAACGGTAGTCCGTCCTGAATACAGTCAGGATGTTTCTCATGGCGGATATGTTGTTGATACCTACAAATGGTATCTGCTGGTTCACATAGCGGCCGGCCATACTTCCTCCCACGGCATTCATGTATGCCAGAGGCACGTCATTTCCGAAAAGGAAGCGGAAATCCAGGGAGGGGATGAACGTGAAGACCCTGCCTCCGGGAACAACCGCCTTCGCATCGAGACGCACTGCATGGAAATTGTTTATCCTGTACGGAAACCCCGCGAAGGTCCAGCTGTATGACAGTCCTGCAGAATAGCCTTTTGTCGGGAAGTAGCCGTCATCGAAAGAATCACATCTGGCATCAAGGAACAGGGACACATAGTCATTGGTAAGCTGGTCCATGTCGTAATTCCCGAAAATATTTTCGGAAGACAGGGCCGACCGCACATTGAAATAGTCGTTCCTGATGCCCACCTTCATATCGAACATGGACCATTTGAGGTTCGAGAGATAAAATTCTTCCCGCACATTCAGATAACGCAGATCCATGCGTGCCTCTGAGTTGTCCAGAAAGTTCATGAAACTCAGGTCCGTCCATTTCACATACGCCGTCGCGTTAAGAGTCGGGGTTCTGGGGGCGTCGTATGAATAATGGAACTGGAAATACGGATTCACGCTTATCTTGCCTGTAAAATCATATTTGGAACCGTGCAGGCGGTGGGCGTTCAGACCCAGGTTCAGCAGCACGGAGACCAGTTCCTCGGAATCAAGCCTCAACCCCACTCCCAGCTGGTGCACCGGACCAGGCTTGCAGTTGAACACCAGATTGAACGGCTCTTCCTCACCCTCCATCTCGTATGTAACATAGTCATAGCATTGGGTGCCGAAAATCCCCGCTACAATATGCTCCACATCCTGCCGGCTCACACTGTCGCCGGGACTTATGTCTATCCTGTGCATCAGGATGGCCTTTTCCTTATCACTGACACCCCTTATCTCCACACCGGCCACAGCCACGGGCCGGACATTGATGTCCACCGCCTTCCTGTTATGCAGCGCCAGCGAATCCCTGCCTATACGGGCCTTGATGGCGGCAAGCGTATCTCCGTTCATGACAGCCGCATCATAGCCTTTTGCTATTATGTCGCTGATACTCTTCCGGTCAAAGCTCATCATGTCGTATTCCGGGAGATGAGGATGTATGTTGATATCAGCCAGGGTCATATTGTATTCATATACGGAACGTCCGAGCATATCTATGCCCTGGCTTATGATGTCGCCGATATTGTTGATTTCGTTGTACTGTCTGCGGTCAGTGGACACCTCGACACCTATGACTATGTCCGCACCCAGTTTTCTGGCAAGGGCGGTAGGATAATTGTCCCTCATGCCCCCGTCGACCAGCACCATGCCGTCCACCTTTACCGGAGCGAATACGCCGGGGATGGACATAGTGGAACGCATGGCTGTCGAAAAGCTGCCGCTAAGCCAGTATTTGGCCGTACCGCTCACCAGTTCCGTGGCCACACATACGAAAGGTATCGGAAGGTCCGAGAAAAGTGTGAAGTCCTGGTATCCTACGGAAAGTCCGTTGATAAGGTTATATACATTCTGGCCGAAAATATAGCCTGACGGGAGACTTCCCAGAAGGTTGTTCCTGATCATGTTTCCTGACTTGTCCGAATCCGCGCCCAGGGAAATCTGCTCGTCATGCCTCTTGGTGTCGACGTATTTCATCTCGTCCTGGAGAAGCGCCCTGTAATATTCCGTATCGTAATAGAAAGGGATGGACAACACGTATTTTTCCCTGTATTTCGACTCCGCATACGAAACATATTCCCTCGGCACGGCATCACTCATGGTCTGGGTCCAGTCCACAGTCCTGATGATGGAATCTATCTGCGCCCCGGAATATCCCAGGGCATATATTCCTCCTATCAGGCCGCCCATGCTCGTACCCAGGACCATGTCTATGGGCATACCGATGGATTCAAGATATTTGATTACACCTATCTGCGACGCTCCCTTGGCACCGCCACCGCTCAGCACCAGGGCGACCGCAGGCCTGTGGCTGCGAATACTGTCCATCCTGCTCCTGATTTTCTCCATGGACAGGGAATCCGCATGTGAAAACGGATATGGCACTGCAGACATTGCCGGCCCGGCATCCGCAAACGGAGCTGCAGAAACCGCGGCCGCAACGAAAAAAAGCACTACTGATACCAGTATCCTGTTATGCAATCCCATTCTTCTCTTTCTCCTAAAACATTGGCGGACAGGAAGCATTTTGCCGTCGGTTTCCCGTCCTCCGGACCAGCAGGGACATTTGACCCGCATGGAAGTCAAATTTACTAATTTTCCGGAAAACCAAACCTCGCGGCATGGAAAAACGACATGGAAATTTCGTCAATGTCCATTACTGGTTGTCAGTGTTTCCCGGCGAGCATGCCGCAGGCTGCAAGGATGTCTTCACCCCTGGATGCCCTTATCGTGGTCAGTATGCCGTTGCTTTCAAGGCGCTCCTGGAATCTTTTCATCACGGCATCCGGAGGGCAGTCATACGGGAAATCCGGAATCCTGTGGAAGCGGATAAGGTTTACCCTGCATTCCAGCCCCTTCAGCAGACGGCTCAGGGCATCGGCATGACGTATGGAGTCATTGAGTCCGGAGAACATGGTATATTCGAAGCTGACGCGCCTCTGTCCTGAAAAATCATACTCCCTGAGCAATGAAATTATATCCTTTATGTTGTATGCCTTTTCCACAGGCATGAGAGAAAGCCTCTCTTCCGGAAAAGGGTCGTGCAGGCTGACAGCCAGATGGCACCGGCATTCGTCCAGATATCTTTTCAATGCAGGTATCACTCCTATTGTGGATAGGGTAATGCGTTTCGGACTCCATCCGAAACCCCATTCCGCAGTAAGCACCTCTATGGCCCTCATGACATTTTCATAATTGTCCAGAGGCTCTCCCATCCCCATGAAGACCGCGTTGGTCAGCCTGTCGGACTCGTCTACCGCCAGGAACTGGGACAATATGTCCGCTGCGGAAAGATGTCCGTGAAATCCCTGCCTTCCCGTCATGCAGAATCTGCATCCCATCCTGCAGCCGGACTGGGAGGAAACACAGAGTGTCGCCCTGTCATTGTCCGGAATCATTACGGCCTCTACCGCGCCCTGCTCCATACTGTCCTCGGGAACCTGGAGATTGTCCGCAAGCGCAAGTCCCCTGCGGCCGGTGCAGGTCACGGGGAAAAGGTATTTTCTGGTGCCGTCCGAAGACATCTGCACTCCGGAATACGGAGTCACGCCTGTCTCGTATTTTTCCGAAAGGGCCTTTCTTCCCGCCTTGGAGATATTCGTCATCTCATCTATTGTGCGGACCTTGGCGGCATACAGCCATCTCGCCATCTGCGCACCTGTAAAGGCGGGCAGTCCCTCCGCCACGGCTATTTTCTTCAATTCTTCCGGGGTCTTCCCCAATAATTTTATCTTCATAAGGCAAAGATATTCCTTTTTTCGGGATTCCGCCGGATTTCCTTTTCCAAATTGTCATTTCAAATCCGGAAACAAGTGGCATTTCCGCAGAATTTCATTATCTTTGTCAAGATACGGTGCCGCGGAAAGTCCGGGCCCGTGAAACGAGAACAAAAACAGACATTTATGGCTAAAGAAGTAGAAAAGGAAAATGCCGATGTGAACGCCGCGAAGCTGAAAGCGCTGCAGGCGACCATCGACAAGATTGAGAAGGATTACGGAAAAGGCGCGATCATGAAGATGGGGGAAGACCAGCCTAAATGGGAAGTGTCAGTAATACCGAGCGGTTCCATTGCACTGGACCATGCGTTGGGAATAGGCGGCTATCCAAGGGGCCGCGTGATAGAGATTTTCGGGCCTGAGTCCAGCGGTAAGACCACACTTGCCATCCATGCCATAGCGCAGGCCCAGAAACAGGGAGGTATAGCGGCCATCATAGATGCGGAACATGCGTTCGACAGGACATACGCGAAGAATCTCGGAGTGAATCTGGAAGCACTGCTCATTTCCCAGCCGGACAACGGGGAGCAGGCCCTGGAAATAGCAGACAACCTTATCCGCTCCGGAGCCATCGACATCATCGTGATAGACTCCGTGGCTGCACTTACCCCGAAGGCAGAAATCGAAGGGGAAATGGGCGATTCGAAAATGGGTCTGCAGGCCAGGCTCATGAGCCAGGCATTGAGAAAGCTTACAGCCAACATAAGCAAGACCAATACCTGCTGCATTTTCATCAACCAGCTCAGGGACAAGATAGGAGTGATGTTCGGGAATCCGGAGACCACTACCGGAGGAAATGCGCTCAAGTTCTATGCGTCAGTACGTGTGGACGTGAGAAGGACCACCCAGATCAAGGACGGTGACGAAGCCCTCGGAAACAGGACCAGGGTGAAAATCGTGAAAAACAAGCTCGCTCCGCCCTTCAAGAAAGCCGAATTTGACATAGTGTTCGGAGAAGGCATATCACATATCGGTGAAATCATCGACCTCGGAGTGGAATTCGACATCATCAAGAAAAGCGGCTCCTGGTTCAGCTACAACGACACCAGGCTCGCACAGGGACGCGAGGCTGTAAAACAGCTTCTTACAGACAACGTGGAACTGAGTGAGGAAATAGAGGGAAAGATCAGGGAAGCCATGTCAAAAATGAAGGACTGAGATTATGGATACGGTATTAAGCGGAATACGCTCTACGGGACATCTCCATCTGGGGAATTATTTCGGAGCCTTAAGGAATTTTGTAAGGATTCAGGAGCAGTACAGATGCTTCTTTTTCATAGCGGACCTGCATTCGCTCACCACACATCCGCACCCTTCGGATTTCCATGCGAGCGTCAAGACAATACTGGCGGAATATCTGGCTTCCGGGCTGGATCCGGAGAAGTCTGCCATCTATATCCAGAGCGACGTACCTGAAATCAGCGAACTGTATGTCCTGCTGAACATGCTGGCATACGTCGGGGAGCTGGAAAGGACAGTGACATTCAAGGAAAAAGTCAGGCAGAATCCTGACAACGTGAATGCCGGGCTTCTCACCTATCCGGTGCTCATGGCATCCGACATCCTGATACACAGGGCTCAGTGGGTGCCCGTAGGCAAGGACCAGGAGCAGCATCTCGAGCTCGCCAGGGTCTATGCCCGCAGGTTCAACAACATGTACGGGGAGGAAATCTTCCCGGAGCCGCGGAATCTGGTGTTCACTGGAAGTGCCGTAAAGGTTCCCGGACTGGACGGCAGCGGGAAAATGGGCAAGAGCAACGGAAACGGCATCTACCTCTACGACGACGAGAAGACCATTACCAAAAAGGTGATGAAGGCGGTCACGGATTCCGGCCCTGTAGAGCCGAACTCTCCTATGCCTGAAGTGATAGAAAACCTGTTTACCCTCCTGAAGCTGGTTTCCGACCAGTCCACAGTGGATTATTTCACGGAAAAATGGAATGACTGCAGCATCAGGTACGGTGACCTCAAGAAACAGCTTGCCGCAGATATCTGCAAGACAACCCTCCCGATAAAGGAAAAAATCGACGCCATCTACAACGACGATGCATATCTCTCGAGAGTCGTCGCTTCCGGCAGGGAAAGGGCACGGGCAAGCGCTTCCGCCACCCTGTCACTCGTAAAGAAGGCCGTAGGATTCAAGGCATTCTGACAGGAACATGGAAACGGGCCACATACACGATACCGGCATTTCTTCGGAAATATTAAAAAGACAGAAAGAGTTCTTCCGTACAGGAGGGACTCTTCCGGTCAGATACAGGCTGGAGTGCTTGAAAAGGCTGCGCGAAACCATAGTGTCGTCCGAGTCCGAAATTCTCGGTGCATTGAAGGAAGACCTGGGGAAAAGCGCCACTGAAGCCTACATGACGGAAGTGGGCATGGCCCTTTCGGAACTTTCATGCGCAATAAGGAATCTGCGCAAATGGAGCAGGACGCGCAGGACAAGTACACCGCTGGCTCAGTTCCCTGCCAGAAGTTTCATAATACCGGAGCCTTACGGCAATGTCCTGATAATGAGCCCGTGGAACTATCCGTTCCTGCTGTGTATCTCGCCTCTCGCCAGTGCACTGGCAGCCGGCAATACTGCAGTCGTCAAGCCGAGCGCCTACTCCCCCGCATCTTCCGCAATCATACGGAAAATCGTGGAGAAAGCCCTGCCGCAGGAGACTGCCGCCGTAGTGGAAGGCGGTCGTGACGTAAATTCCGGCCTGCTTGAACAGGACTTCGACTACATATTCTTCACCGGGAGCAAGACTGTCGGGCGTCTTGTCATGGAAAAGGCGGCCGTCCGGCTGACCCCCGTCACATTGGAACTCGGAGGGAAAAGTCCGGTCATCGTCGATCCGTCTGCCGATATAAGGGTGGCGGCAGCCAGAATCGTTTTCGGGAAATACCTGAACTGCGGACAGACATGCGTGGCCCCGGACTATGTCATCGTACATGAAAGTATCAGGGACAGTTTCATCGCCGCCTGCAAGCGTGAGATTCTCGGAATGTACGGGCTCGACATCCTGCAGAATCCGGAATATGGAAAAATCATAAACCGTAAACATTTCGACAGGCTTTGCGGTATAATGGACGAAATCCGCGGCAAATGCGTGTTCGGAGGATCCGCGAATACGGAAAATCTGCGCATCGAGCCTTCGGTATACAGTCTGGAAAGCATTTCCGCACCTGAAACCGACAGTCTGAAAATCATGCAGGAAGAGATTTTCGGACCTCTGATGCCGGTCCTCACTTACAGGGAGACGGAAGAAGCCGTCGGCTATATCGACAGACATCCGCGGCCTCTCGCCACATATATTTTCACATCAGACAGGAAGACCGCGAAAAAGCTGCTGGACAGGCTGCATTTCGGCGGAGGATGTGTGAATGACACCATTATACACCTGGCATCCGAAAACCTGCCTTTCGGAGGTCTCGGGGAAAGCGGCATGGGACATTATCACGGGAAATACGGATTCGAGACATTCTCCCATCTGAAAAGCATTGTGGACAAGCCGTACTGGCTGGATCTCCCCATGCGTTACCAGCCATTCACAGGATTGAAGGACAGACTCATAAGGATGTTCCTGAAATAATTCCATACAAACACGTTCTGCCGGAACGTGACTCTTCGACATACCGGAACGTTAATTGCCATCAGGAGATGAAATAAGGCAGCGCGAAAGTTTTTCCGCCATGCCTTCATCAAGCATGCCTGCAGCATCCAGAGCCTCTACAGTCCATTGCTGCCGCGGATTGTTCTCCCTGAACAGGACAATCCCCCTTGCTGCATACGAACCGATATACGGATGCAGCCGCAGGGAATCGGCGGGAAGCGACCACAGACGGTACGGCCTGGCACTCTCCCGCGACACTGTAACCAAGTCTGAAAGGCCGTCGAACTTCTCCCTGTCAAAACGGTAGATATCCATAAGCTGCTCCTTGTACGAATACGAACCGCCCAGTTTCTCCCTGAACTCCACCATCCTGGACGCAAAATAGCCGCCTATGCCGGGAAGACGGTCAAAATCCGCCGAGTCAGCCAGATTAAGGTCAATAAGGGGAATGTCGATATATGGTTCAAGTCTGGCATATACGGTATCGGCCACGACAAACGAACGGGAGAAATCGGACTTGCGCCTGAATATTCCGCCTTTTTTCCTGTAATTGTCTATCGCCATTGCCTGCTTCTCGGAGAAACCGAGCCTGACAAGATCCGGCACGGAGACGGCATTGGGATCGAACCGGAATGTCTCGGTTTTCCCCGGCGCGGCATTTTTTCTTACGGCGGATATTTCAGGGTGGTGGGAAGATTCTTTTCTGACAGCATAGGCCTCGCGTCCGCGCACCGGTACGAGCAGGTCCTTCCTGCTTTCTTCCGGGACAGACGCGAGCAGGGACTCGGCAAGTTCTTTGTCTACAACGAACACCGTGTCCGGAGAATCTTTCTTCTCCAGTATTCCGAGTACTGACGCCTTATGAATAAACAAGGCTGACTGATAGCCTATTACCAGAAATACAAGGGCAGCCACACCTGCCGCAAAGGATGATTTCAGTCCGTGTTTTCCTCCGTCTCCGGATTTTCTTCTTTCCATTTTCTTTTCTCCTGCACTTTTGCCTTTTCAGGCGCCCCCTCCACAATTATTACTATTTCGCCTTTCGGCTCATGAGCGGAATACCATTGAGCCACATCTTTCAATGTACCGCGTCTGTGTTCTTCGAATTTCTTCGATATCTCCCTGGCTACCGAGCAGCCCCTGTCTTCCCCGAAATGCTCCATGAACTGCTGCAGTGTTTTCACCAGTCGATAAGGAGACTCGTAGAATATCATGGTCCTGTTCTCTTCTTCCAGTTCCGCAAGTCTCGTCATACGGCCTTTTTTGACCGGAAGAAAGCCTTCGAAACAAAACCTGTCGCACGGATAGCCCGAACTTACAAGCGCCGGCACGAATGCCGTCGCACCTGGAAGGGTCTCCACTTCAATGCCCTCCTGCACGCATGTGCGCACCAGCAGGAAGCCGGGGTCGGAAATGCCGGGAGTTCCCGCATCACTTATAAGAGCCACATCCGCCCCCGCCAGAATCCTTTCCTTTATGACAGAGACGGTCTTGTGCTCATTGAACTTGTGGTGCGATTCGAGACGCCCGTGTATGTCATAGTGTTTAAGAAGTACGGAGCTGGTTCTGGTATCTTCAGCCAGTATCAGATCCACTGACTTGAGAACGGAGACAGCCCTGAAGGTCATGTCTTCCAGATTTCCGACAGGTGTCGGGACAATATAAAGTTTTCCTCCCATTTTCTTGTTCAAAACATCCGGAAAGCTATACAATGCAAATCGAACAAGTTCGTTTGCATTGCTCTCGGCTTCTGCGTATATTTGCACTTCCGTACAAAAATAGTGAAATGTTTTCAGAATGCGTAAAAAAAGCGGGTTCGATAGAGGTAATCTGCGGGTCCATGTTCTCGGGAAAGACCGAAGAACTGATCAGGAGGCTCAAAAGGGCACAGTTCGCGAATCAGAAAGTGGAGATATACAAGCCGTCTGTAGATGTCAGGTACTCTGACGATCAGGTGGTGTCGCATGACCTGCACAGTATACCGTCCACCCCTATCGACACTCCGGCAAGCATGCTTCTGCTTTCAAGCGACGTGGATGTGGTCGGGATAGATGAAGCCCAGTTCTTCGACAATACTATCGTGGAAGTGGCACAGACCCTTGCCAACAGAGGAATACGGGTAATAATAGCCGGTCTGGACACGGATTTTTCAGGAAAGCCGTTCGGACCTATGCCGGCACTCATGGCTGTCGCGGAAGATGTCCAGAAAGTACATGCCATCTGTGTGAAATGCGGAAGCCCTGCCAACAATTCACACCGTCTTTCATCCGATGACAGCCTGGTCGTCCTGGGCGAAAAGGAGATGTATGAACCACTGTGCCGGCATTGCTACAACAAGGCGGTCGCCGCGGAACACGTGGAACCGTAGTCAGCGGTTTCGCGGATGATTTTTAAGAATGGCAGCCTGCCACGTATTCAGGTCAATATGGGTGTATATTTCAGTAGTCAGAATACTCTCGTGTCCCAGCATCTCCTGCACGGACCTCAGGTCAGCCCCGTGCATCAGAAGATGCGTGGCGAATGAATGTCGGAATGAATGCGGGGAAATTTTCGCGGTCACTCCCGCAGACAAAGCCCTGTCCTTTACCATATTGAAGGCGGAGATTCTGGACAATACGCCCCCGCGCGCATTCAGGAACACATAGTCAGAATACCTGTCATCCGCCGGTTCCGGCCTTGCCTGCAGATATGTCTGAAGCGCCTCGGAAGCCATTTCACCCAGCGGCACCAGTCTCTGCTTGTTTCCCTTCCCGACTATCCTGACAAAGCCTTCCTTGAAATATATTTCCGATATTTTCAGTCCTACAGCCTCCGAGACTCTGAGTCCGCAGCCGTACAACACCTCCAGCAAAGCCCTGTCACGCAGGCCTTTCCAGTCCGACAGGCTAACCGATGATATGATGGCGTCCACCTCTTCTTCCGACAATACGCCGGGCAGTGTGCGTCCTGTCTTGGGCGCATCCACATTGTCACCGGGATTGTCAGTGATGTAGCCTTCGAGTATGAGATAGTTGAAAAAAGAACGCAGGGCGCTCAGTATGCGCGCCTGCGTCCTTCCTGATATCCGTTTTCTGGAAGAGAAATAAGATACGATGTCATCGGATGTCACTGCCTCCGGGCTGCATTCCACAGCCTCGAAAAAATGCCTGACATCTGACAGGTAGGACGAAACCGTATTGTCGGACATCGCTCTTTCGATTCTCAGGTACGAACCGTACTCCGGTATTATCTGTTCCGGGACCAGCATCTAAAGTGTAGAGTATTTGCGGCCGTATTCCATCATCTGACCGAGATAGTCGTCAGTGTATTCCACTCGATAGTCCACTATTTTCCCGTTCTTCTCCACCGGAATGATTTCAGGATTCACGAAACCGCCGTACGGCTTGAGGTTGAGAGCCGCATATCTCTCCAGAACCTCCTTGTGAAGTTCAGGGTCGATATCCACGGCATATTTCTCCACGAGAGCCTTTCCGGCCTTATAATCCCCTTCGGACTTGATTCTCTGCACTTCAGCCAGCAGTTTGCCGAAAAGTCCGCGGAGGGCCTCATAGTCATTGACTACGAAATAAGTCTTGCCGTCACGCACTTTCTTCTCTATCACATTGTCCGCCATACCTGCCTCGTAGCACCATTCGGCTATCAGCTTTCTGTTCTGCATGTGGGCCTCGGTATTCTTTTTCCCGAGTTCGACTCTTGTGAACTGGACCATGAGACCGTTTCTGATATAATTAGAATACTGCGGCTTGTAAGCCTCGGAATCCGGCATTATCCCCAGTTCGATAAGTTTCGGATCAGCGATATAATAAAGTCCGAAAAGGTCGGCTCTGGTCTCTTCAAGAGTAGAACTGTACTCTCCGAGGGCGGAAGGCGAAGTTCCGGGCAGCAGCTGGCCGGAACCGTGGCCCAGACACTCGTGAAGGTCAGTATGTATTTCGTCCGTAAGGGAAAGGTATTTCTTCGCTGCAGCGACTTCCTCTTCAGACCATGCAAATTCCTTGAGAGTGCTGTTCGGCGATTCCTGGACAGCGAGATCGTAAGCGTGGGTGATATTGGCGATGGTTACAGATTTGGAACCGTAATCCCTTCTTATCCAGTCAGCATTCGGAAGATTTATTCCGATAGGTGTGGAAGGATAGCAGTCACCGGCAAGGGTGGTGGCGTCAATGACTTTCGCCGACACTCCTTTGACTACCGGTTTCCTGAACCTCGGATCCACTGGAGAATTGTCCTCGAACCACTGGGCGTTTTCACTGATGATTTCAGTGCGCTCAGACGCTGCATGGTCCTTTATGTTCACCAGGCCTTCCCATGTAGCCTTCCTGCCGAGAGGGTCATTGTAGTCCTCGACGAAACCGTTCACGAAATCCACGGTACCGAGGGTGTCGTTCACCCATTCGATATTGTACTTGTCCCACAGTCTGAGATCGCCGGTCCTGTAATATTCGATAAGCAGGTCTATGTATTTCTTCTGGGTAGCGTTCTCCGCCACTTCGCGTGCTTTTCCGAGTTCGGCCACGATTTTTTCAAGCGCAGGTCCGTACAGTCCTCCTATCTTGTACACTTCCTCCCTGATGACCCCGTCGGAGCCTTTGACAAGTTTGCTGTTAAGGCCGTATGATATCGGCTCCGGGTCATTCGGATCCGCCATTTTCGCATAGAAATTTTCCACTTCCGCACGGGTGACATTCTCGTAGAAATTCACTGCCGAAGCTGCCACTATGTCACCGGTCTTGTCCGTGGACTTCCTCTGAGGATAAAGGTCCGGATTGTAGATGGCATCCAGAAGGGTGTCTGCACTGGCGGACAGCCCTGTCGCATCCAGAAGGGATGCGAAATATTCCCTCGGACAGTCAGGGAAGAACTTGTCTTCCGCATAGTGATGATGTATGCCGTTGCTGAAGAACAGCCGCTTGGCATAGACTGTGAAATCCTGAAATTCCCTGCATTCACGGTCTCCGTCATAATTTTCGATAATAGTCTCCACGGCCTTTCTTATCGGCAGGTTCACCTCGCAATTCTGCACCCAGATGATATCGCGCCCGTATTTGGCCGCTTCCCCGAGGTGATACACATATTCTTTCTGCTGCAGTGTCAATTCGTCCCAGCCCGGTATCTGATACCGCATAATCTTCAGATCCGCGAATTCGTCTATCAGATATTTGAAACCGGCGTCCGATTTCTGTCCGCTGTTCCCGCATGAGGCAAGCACTGCCACCGTACCGAAAGATGCAATCATTTTTCCTAATTTATCCATATTATCAAACAATTTAATATCCGGTTAATTCCCGCAAAAATAATAAAATTTCCACACGTTCCGGCAGATTTGCAATCTGCCGGAATAAAAAACAGCCGGATTACAAATCCGGCTGTACGTAACTGTAAGTAATCAGGGCAGCATTATTGCCACTGGACTTCGTCTCCGATCTCGAAACTTTCGTTCGATCCGCTATTGTCAAACCCGGTGCCGCCCGGAACTTCGAATTCGATCCGGAACTGACAAGACCCTAACCCCTGCAACCATGAATAATTTTCATCCTGATACTGAATCAGCAGATATGAATCCATTGACACGTGATACGGCTCAATCTCGGCAAACATTCCATAACTCGAAAGGAAAAGTTCATACTGGCTTTCTATATCTTCAGAATTCGTACTGAACCCTATATAGTTCTCGAACGGCGGTAATGTCACTTTATTTCCGTCTGAAAGATCCAGGTAGATATAATGCTCTTCAC
>DVIP01000163.1 GCA_018711225.1 Candidatus Cryptobacteroides intestinipullorum
CCCTCAATGAGACCTTCGGTCTTACCGTCTTCCCGGGCAGTATCAATGATGTTGTAGTAGTCTTGTTCCGTAATCATATTCTCTTCGTAAGTCAGTTTCCTCTCCGGCTCGAACCTGGCTATCTCGCACGCCTCGAACAGCCTCTCGAATGCCTGCATCCTCAGACTTTCAGGCAGACGGTCCAGTGTCCCGACATGTTTCAGCGCATAAAGCCACTTCTCCGTCATCGTCCGGCACTCGTCCAGCCGCTTGCCGAACCTCTCCAGTTCTGCAAAAATAAAAAATATTGTTTCATCCGGTACCCTGTACGACAACTTTTCCCGGAACGTGTACTCGGATATATACCTGTCATTCCATATATCATCGCTCCTGTCCTCTGTATCGGAAGGACCGGACTGTCCGCCGCTGAGCAGTCCGATGAAATATACCGGCGGAATGGCATACTTCTGCCTGTCTCCACGCTGTGAAGATGACCCGTATGCCTTCGAGGCATACAGGACGCATCGCCTGAAGAAGTTCGACTGATGATAGCACTGGACCTCGACTATGAACACGGTCCCGTCATGGCTTCTGCATCTGAGGTCGAGTCTGACCGATTTGCTGAACGGGGTGAAGCCCGGAAGTTCGGTAGTCATGTAGGAGATCTCCATGACTTTCCGCTCCGGAGGCAGAAGGACATTGATAAGGTCTATGAGCACATCGCTGTTCCTCTGCTCGCCGAACACTGCCTTGAACCCGGCATCGGAGAGGATATCCACATAGCGCCTGACTTTTTCCCCGGAGGGTATGATTCCATGTGCAGATGGAAAAGCGTCTGCTGAAGGAACGGTCTTTCCCGAAAATTCCTTTTCTGTATTCATGATATATGATTTTACTGTATATATGATTTTACTGTTTTCCGTATCCGATGTCTGACTGCCGGTCTGCAGACAGGTTTCTTTCCGTGGTGAAGATATGAATAAGGTCCGGTGACGGATATAAGAAAAAGAAAATCCGGAAATTATTTTCTCTTTTTTTAAGAAATTTCTTTTTCCTGATATTTTGCTGTTGACGGATGTGTGTTGAAAAAATTCCCAATCAGGAAAATATTTTTTGTCCTTATTGAAAAACTCGTTATTTTTGGGAGTGTGTACGCACACACCTATATGGGACATTTAATTTTGAACGATTTTCTGTACCGGATAACACTATTTCAAAACAGATTCAATTTCTACAGTATGAAAAAAAACAAATCTCTATTCTGCATTATTGGAGGCTTATGCCTTACCTTCTGTTTCGGCCACACGCTTTCTGCTGCGATTCCTGAAGAGGCAACGCTACAGGCGGCGGACGGGATATCATCAGTCCGTTTTGTCCCTGACACCACAAGAGTGCTTGACAACCCTTTGAACGGATGGGTCATGTATCTGGGCAGGGACTGGGACAGGAGCCAGACCGAAAATTTCTGGGAAGAGTACGGTTATGACAGTATGCCGGCAGACAGCGGCAGGATTACAGTCAGGGTCTCCGACTACGCATCCGTCGCATATCTCAGGACAGGATGGGCTTCCATGGAACCTGAAGAGGGGAAATATTTCTGGAAAGATCCTGACAGTCGTCTTTCCCGTCTGCTGGAAAGTGTCATGGAGAGAGGAATGAAAGTGGCATTCAGAATAGTGGTTGACGGCAGGGACCAGTGTGCCAACACTCCGGAATTCGTCTTTGACGCCGGTGCCAAATATTACCTGCAGAACGAGAAGCGTCCTGACCAGAAGACACCGTTCCCACAGGACCCTGTCTTCAGAAAATATTATGAAAAATTCGTGGAGGCATTCGCCGAAGAGTTCAATGATCCGGACAAGACTGCCTTCATCGACGGTTATGGACTCGGAAAATGGGGAGAGGGTCATAACGTGGCGTATGAAGCTGGAAATGTGGTTTCCGACAGTACGGCATGGTACAAGGAGAATACGATGGAGTGGATTACCGGCCTGTATTCCAGGACATTCACGGAAGTCCCTCTGGTCATAAACTACCATCGTCACATAGGCGCCCCGGTCAGTGAGGGCCGCCATGTGGAGGATGACAGCGAACATCTTCTGCAGATAGCGATTGACAACGGGTACGGCCTGCGCGCAGACTCTTTCGGCATGAACAATCAGGACTGGGGCTATAACGAATGGGAACGCTCATACGTCAGAAAATGGGCGTACAAGGTTCCGATTATCATGGAAGGCGGATGGATTGTCGGACAGCATTCATGGTGGCAGGATCCTGCAGGCTACAAGACTCCTAAGGATGTGAGGATCGGGGAGTTTGTCACTGCTGAAGAGGCCAGGGTGAACATGATGGATTTCCGGGCCGGAAAAGAGACTTCATCGTGGTTCTACGATGCTTTCGACTATGTGAAAAGGTTTGTTGCGGAAGGCGGCTACCGCCTTTATCCTGTCGAAATTTCCTTCCCGGAAAAGATCCGGAACGGAGAATCTGTCTCCATCGGACACAAATGGGCGAACATCGGCTGGGGATATTGCCCCAACAATATAAAGCAGTGGAATTACAAGTATAAAGTGGCTTTCGCCCTTATTGATGCCGACGGCAATGTCATCGGAAAGTTCATAGACACCGAATCCGATCCGTCGCAGTGGATAAAAGGCAGGGAGACCTCTTATGAGTTTGCATTCGTGCCTGAAAATATTCCTGCGGGGAAATATACTCTTGCCGCCGGTATTGTGGACACTTCGAAGGACGGGGCTCCTGTCGGAATCGAATTGGCCCTGGACGAGGCCTCTCTGGTAGCAGGCGGCTGGGCTGCTGTCTCCGTAGTGCGTGTAAGATAACTGCAGCCGGTCATGAAAAAGATTATCCTCATCATACTTTCGGTTTTCGTTTGCCGGGTGGCGGCATATTCCGCCTCTGACGGTATCCTGGTGGAGGCCGAGAGTTTCGCGGACAAGGGAGGCTGGGTGACGGACCAGCAGTTTATGGACCTGATGGGGTCTCCTTATCTTCTGGCGCACGGAATGGGACGTCCGGTAGAGGATGCCGAGACCACGGTCCGGATACCTGTTTCCGGAGAATGGCACGTCTATGTCAGGACCTGCAACTGGACCTCCCCGTGGACGGACAAGCCGGGTCCCGGCGCTTTCAAGGTAAAACTTGGCGGTAAGACACTGAAAAATACGGTAGGCGTGACTGGAAACGGGTGGCAGTGGCAGTATGCCGGCAAGGTCAGACTCAAGGCCGGAGAGACTTCCCTGGCCCTTTCGGACCTGACCGGTTTTGACGGCCGCTGCGATGCGTTATGGCTGACTGCCGATACGGATATCATGGCGTCAGGCAGACCGGCTCCCGATGTGTACCGTGACAGTCTTCTCGCACGGCATGAAGCCCTGGCAGATACTTTGGAATTCGATTTCGTGGTGGCAGGAGGCGGGATCGCCGGTATGTGTGCCGCAGTGTCGGCTGCAAGGCTGGGCTGCAATGTGGCTCTTGTGAATGACCGTCCTGTTCTGGGAGGAAACAACAGCTCTGAAGTCCGTGTGCATCTCGGCGGGTATTCCGAAGTAGGCC
>DVIP01000164.1 GCA_018711225.1 Candidatus Cryptobacteroides intestinipullorum
GTATAAGAGACAGTTGAAATACCGGTCATAGCCAAAAAAATGGCACAGTCAGGAAAATATGACGCGATAGTGTGTCTCGGAGCAGTAATCAGAGGTGCTACCCCACACTTTGACATGGTGGCCAACGAAGCCACAAAAGGCATAGCCCTTGCCGGGCTGGAAACCGGAGTCCCGGTAATTTTCGGCGTGCTTACGACCGACTCCATCGAACAGGCCGTGGAAAGGGCCGGCACCAAGGCCGGGAACAAGGGCTTCGATGCCATGACCACAGCCATTGAGATGGTGAATCTGGTCAGAACAATGGAAAAATGATAGTGGCCGAAAGGACCAGTGTAAAACACAGAAGGCATACCGCTATTGCGGCAGCGGAAGTCACTACGGCGTCGATGTGGTATGTCCTTCTTATCATTGAAGATACGCGGCGGAGGGTCTGAAGTCTCTCCGCCTTTTCCATATCCTCGGGAGTGTTCATGGAAGCTGGCTGCGGAAGCATGGCCGACTGCCTTTCGAACTCGCGCATGAAGGCATCATTGTCATCATATTCCGGTCTGGAAGACATGAAAAAATCCCTTATTTTCTTATCTGTATTCATAAACGGCTATTTTATTCTAACTCCGGTTCGACAAATTGACATCAGACACTGTCCTTTCCCAGAAAGTCCTTCAGATGCCTGCGGGCCCTGAACAAAAGTGTCCTTACAGCAGCGGACGACATTCCCGTTATGGCTTCTATGTCTTTCACGGACTTATCCTCCATATAGAAAAGCAGGACAGCCGTCCTTTCCCTGTCCGAGAGGGAGTTTATGGCAAGATACAGTTTCTGGTGCGCGAAAGCCTTGTCGGAGGCATCGTCGGAAATCCTGTCATCAGGCATCTTCCCGACAGGCAGGCGCCGGCTTTTCTTCCAGTCGCAAAAGCAGTTATAAGCTATCCTGAAAAGCCACGTACTGAATCTGGAACGTCCCTCGAAACTCGTGTATGACATGTATGCCTTCAGGAGAGCCTCCTGCGCAAGATCATCGGCAGCCACACGGTCACCATCGCATAACACGCACAGGAACCGCCGCAGCGATTCCTGCTCTTCAGCCACAAGACCTATGAACTGTTCCCGTGTCATTTCCCTGCCTATTCAGCCTTGTCTTCCGGGAGCATTTTCCGGCCTGCGAAGAACATTATCAGGAGTCCGGCACCCACGATGGAGACGATTGTTCCGAAAAGATAAAAGGCCCATTTCCCTTCCGGAACGATTGATCCGGTCAGTGCCGTGACGAGGATGACGGCAAGCCCTGCCAGAAACAGGATAATGCCCGTAGTCATTTTCTCCAGAAGATACTGGGATTTGCCCACCGGCCCTTTCCTGCGTTTTCCTGTACTCTCCAATGCCTCCATCATCTTGTTCACATCCAGATTGGCCCCCTTTTCTATGGCCAGTTTGATGACATCCGTTTTCCTGGCCAGATTCCTGTTCCTGAAAATCTGCACAATCAGTACTATGACTACCGGCAGGAATACGACAATGAAAATCGGCAGAACGACATCGTTCATGAAACTCAAAACATTCAAGTCCATAACAAGTTTAATTTTAAAATCCGCTTGTTAGACTGATGCAGGTATGGAAATGTTACAGGAAAAACGGATTTTTTCAGATTCCCGGAAAAGAAAAGTCCCGAAGCAGTTCCGGGCACCGGTATCAAACACGGTTTCAGGGTGCTGTATTCAGAAAGGGGATATACTTCTGGTACGGAAGGATTCCCTGGCCTTGCGGGCATACAGACGCAGTACATCTTCAGGCAGACGGGAATGCCTGAGATAAGCCCTGGTATCGTCAGGGAACTTGGCAAGAGCAGTCGCCAGGAACCATGCCACTCCCATACGCACATAATAGGGAGAATCACCGGGAGCCACTCCCCTGCCGGATGCCATCACCTTTTCCACGCCACCCTCAAACCTGGCCTGCCTGAGACTCGTATAATCCGAGCGGATTGACGTGAAATCAAGACCGTCGAACTGATAGAAAATGCGCGGCAGCCACTTCAAGTCCAGGAAATGGCACATGGACATGATGACAGCGAAACGCACCTCAAATTCCCTGTCGGAGGCGAAATAGCCGCATAATATGTCCCAGGCCCCGTCCACACGGGAAAACCATTTCGCTCCGGGCACGAATGTATCGCATACGGCCCAATTGTCGATATGCGGGACAAAATCACGCAGCATTGCAAGCCTGTCCGAAGTCTTCATGGCATTTATCATCATTCCCCACACCAGCAGTTCCTCCTGGGCAAGCGCACCGGCAGCACTCCGGCCGGACTGTTTCTCACAGGCTGCCGCAGCTTCAAAACCGGATATCAGTTCCGGCGCATCCTCCCGCGCGGCAAGCGTACGGGCAAGTTTCCTCATCTCAGGAATATGTACTCCCAGCACCCTTCTTCCCGGAAGAGGATTTATCACCCTTATGTGTCCTGTCCTGTATTTCCCGTCGGTCCTGAACCGCTCCGCCACC
The DNA here is from genome assembly GCA_018711225.1 of Candidatus Cryptobacteroides intestinipullorum. Taxonomy (GTDB): domain Bacteria; phylum Bacteroidota; class Bacteroidia; order Bacteroidales; family UBA932; genus Cryptobacteroides; species Cryptobacteroides intestinipullorum. The sequence goes on from DVIP01000164.1 coordinate 2,503, forward strand.
AGCGGCTCCAGCAAATTCTCTATCATTCCTGCAACTTCTTAAAAGCAGTCAAAATTAAAAATTATTCTTTTTCGTTCCAATAAGATTGAAAACGCGATTCTGCCACACAAATAAATTTTGACGCTTAACATTTTTTTAACAAAACGGAAACAGCGGGCAGAAATAAAAAAATGACTATTTTTGCCGTCTGTAACTGAAATATACAACCAAGAAAATGAAACGACTGACTGCCATTATCGCCGCTGCAGTCTTCTCAGCGGTCACGGTTTCAGCCCAGACGTCCAGACTGGAGACCTTTCTGGCCGATTCGCTCGACAATACCCAGGAACTCCTCGAACAGCTCGAAAACCTCCCGAACATCGAGGTCGGAAAAGGTATAACATTCAGGCCAAAGGACAATTCCTACGAATTGACTATCCGGTTCAGGATGCAGAATATGGTGGGATTGCACTTTAACGACAAGTTCAGCCTTTCCGAGACGGAAGCTCAGATCAAAAGGCTCAGACTGCGTTTTGACGGATATCTGTTCTCTCCGAAATTCATTTACTCCATCCAGCTCGGATTCTCCCCTTACGATGCCGAAAACAGGCCGAACGGGCAGATGAACATCATACGCGATGCTATCGTATACTTCAGGCCCAATTCCGACTGGAATCTCGGGTTCGGACAGACCAAACTCAAGACGAACAGGGCCAGAATCAATTCGTCAAGCGCACTCCAGTTCGTGGACAGGAGTATCGTGAACAGCGAGTTCGGCGGAGACAGGGACTTCGGCTTCTTCGGAGAATACCATTACGGCACTTACGAAGGTTTCGCCCTGGCGGCCCTCGCTTCTGTCACCATGGGTGAAGGCAGGAACTGGGGCAGTTCCGACGTTGCGGGACTCGACTATACAGGCAGGCTTGAGCTTTTCCCATTCGGGCGTTTCCATGCGAAAGGCGAATATACTGAAGGAGATACCGAATACGAAGAACGGGTAAAACTCATGATTGCCGGAGGATATTCGTTCAACCACAACGCTGTCCTGACACAGGGATTCAAGGGTGACATGCTTCCGGACGGGACCTCGAGGAACATAGGTTCATACTATGCGGACTTGGTGCTGAAATACAGAGGATTCGCCTTAAATGCCGATTACATGGGGCGCCATCTTCCGGGCAGCGGGAACCCTCTTTTCGGAGATAACGGCACATTCATCTATACCGGATGCGGAGTGAACGTCCAGGCAAGCTACCTTTTCGACAGGAAATGGGAAGTCGCCCTGAGAAATTCCACCATGATGCCTGATGAAAGAGTCAGCCCGCTCCTGGGATACAGGACATGGAATCAGAGTACCATAGGTGTGACCCGGTATATTATCGGACACAGCCTCAAGGTCCAGCTGGACCTTTCGTACAATTACCGTGACCAGTTCACGCCGGCTCCGCTTGATGACCGCTGGAGTCTGCGGTTTCAGGTAGAGCTGGGGCTGTAAAAACATTGCGGCGGATTGCAAATCCGCCGCAATGTTTATATAATTAATCCCAAAACGTTTATGGAATTTTGTTCAAGATCGTTTGGAGACTTATTTCAGCAGGTCCTCAAGAATAGTCCTGATGTCCGGAGTGGAAGGACGCGGTGCATTGACCGTAACGATACGTCCGCCGGCATCGAACAGCATGAAACGCGGGATGCTGCGGATATTGTAGTCACCGGCCACCTGCTCTTGCCCTTTGGCAGTCACGATAAACTGAGGCCATTCAGCATTTTCCTCAGCCAGCTTGTTCACCCAGTCCTGCCTGTTCTCATCTATGGAAATGCTTATGCACCGGATGTCGGAATCCGGGCCGAGTTCCCTGTAAAGCTCTGCCAGATAAGGAATTTCCTCGCAGCACGGGCCGCACCATGAAGCCCACATGTCCACATACAGTGCCTTGCCCTTGAAATCCGAAAGCGTATAGGTTTTCCCGTCCGCATCGGTAAACTCTATTTCAGGTGCAGCAGCCCCTTTTACCAGCACCGAAGTGCTCTTGTATATGTTATCTACCTGTGACACATAGTTCGGATCCTTGCATACGCTCTTGTAATAGTCGTATGCCGCCTTCAGGTTGGTCTGTCCGCCGTAGTTCATGTAGGTCGTCAGAAGCGAAGTCATGGCGAAATTGTTGCGTGACGGGTCCGAGGTAGTCTTCTCCCCTATTCTGACTACTTCCAGAAGATCCATGTCTGTATATGTACCGGCGATCATGGATGCCACACTGTTGAAGAAATCCGCATATTCCCTGTCAGACATCGAAGCGCAGATATCCTCTTCCCTGTATACCTGAAAATCCTTGTCGGCAAAAGCGTCCAGTCCGTTACGTGCCGCCACATAAGGATAGTAGATACTGTAGGAATCCACAGCCTTGTCAATCAGTGGAGCATAATATGCAGTAAATCCAGCGTTTCCGACAGTATCGAGTCTGGCCCTGAAAACATCGGCCTGGCTTCTGATTGCAGCCTTGTAGGATGCAAAGTCCGAAACCTCATCGCAATATTCCGAAATAAAGAGATTTGCCAGGCCGAAACCGTTCCACCAGTCCCTTGTAAACTCGTTCTCTGCCGCACCTTCGCCGGTAAAGCCGAAACCTGTCTCGACTCCCGGTTTCGTAACGTCAAACCATGCCTCGTAAGTCTTGCCTTTCTCGATACAGGTCCGGAACATGAACTTGTCCACGAAAAACGGAGCGTCATAATACGATTCCGGCAAGTCAAATTCGGCGGTAAAAGTACCGTCTTCATTGACCTCCACCACTATTTCCCGGAAACCGCCTTCTACAGTGGAATCCGGCAGGAAAAATTCTGTAAATTCACCGTTGTAGCCTTCTATCCGGCCGTTGACAACAGTCTTGTCTGATGAGCAGCCCAGGAGCAATGCCCCTGAGACCGCCGCCAAAAGTATTTTCTTCATTGTCATTGTTTATGATTGTCGATAAAAATTTCCGAATACCCGGCAACTACCATTCTTCGTCTTCCAAATCCCCGGTGGCCGTATCGTCGTAAAGTTCTATGTTCATACCCTTGATGTCATATTCGTATGACTCGCCTGCCATATTTGCCAATGTAGCGGCAATGTCATAAGTACCGTCGTCATTTTTCGTCAATGTCATTGTGGAAGCCCCGTCAGCGATGAAGTATTCAGCAGTTAACGTTGTCATGTCGAGGCTGAGATAGATATAGCTGCCAGTCGCGAACGAGAAGCCTTCCATCTCCATGCCGGCTCCCTTATTTATACCAGCCTCCGAGAACGGGGTATCGATGGCGGAATAAGTTCCGGAAAGATCCATATCGGCAGCGAATGCGGTATACGGGATATTGAAGTCTACAATAGTGGAAGGATACAGAATGCCTGAAGTAGCGAGAGTCAGGACGATATTGCAATAATCAGCATATCCCTCATTGGCACCGTAGTAAGTGCCGCTTGCTGAAATCACGTCCGTCGGCAGGATTTCAACCCCAGGGAAAGATGCATTGGCAGAGGAAAGTTCCAGTTCTCCCTCGTAATAATACTTGAGAGCCGTTCCGTCAGCGGCAGTGAAATCCATGAGCACCGTAACCGTGCCTTCGTCATTGGCCGTAACAGTCATGCTGCCTCCGGTTACGGCTTTGTATGTTTCGGTACCGTTGAGTGTGGTCGTAGTAAAGGTTCCGATAGGTATTATCTCAATATCCTCCTCGTCATCAAGTTCCCTGATAAGACCCGGAACAAATGTCATAGCCTGGCCGACATAGCTCATACCATCTTCCTTGAGATCCTCGCCTGGAGTGTATTCTCCTTCAGAAAGCTCCACTTCAGAGGCCGACTGGAACAGTTTTGTGAAACATTCCACCTGAAGTGTAGTCCTGGAATCAATAACGAAAAGCAGATATGTCTGTCCGCCATTCTGATCTGCCGGGCCGAAGAACGGGATCAGACCCTGGTAATACGAGGATTCTGCATCGAATGAGGACACCATGGCATAACCCGGATATTTGCTTGACGCCTCCTGAGTAACAGGTATCGAAATGGTCCTGTTTCCCGCAGTCACTGAAATATTGCAGTCGCGCTGCGTCTGGTCAGGATTTGCCTCTGCGCTCAGATTCATGGCCTTTCCGTCAAGCGTGACTTCAAGCCATTCGGCCTGGCCCGAGTATTCGAAGGAAGAAGCGTCAGTATTGATCACGACATTGACAGTACCGCCTTCAGCGGGAATGGTTACTGATGCCGGAGTAGCCGACAGAGAAGAAACGGTCTCATCGGTTTCAGTACAGGCTGCCATGAACGGGATAATCACCGCTGCTGCAGCATAATGGAAAATTCGTTTCATATAATAAGGTTTTAGAATGATTGATATCGTAAAGCGGAGAGGGACTATTCATTGTCAGTATAGTCCGGATGCCATGCGAGTATGGCCGGAGGTATCCTCATCACAAGCCTCTGTTCGGACAGGGTGTATTCCTGCTCCCCGTCAGTATGGACATACATCTGTTTCATGTCCTGGAAAAGAGGGTCATTCCACAGACGGCGCATGTCAAACCAAGACAGCCCGTAGCCCAGGTTCTCCCTCATCCTTTCCTCCAGAGAGAATTTCACGAGAGCGTCTCCAGAAGAACTTTCGGCTGGAACTGCCGCCTGTCCGGAAGGCAGTCTCCTGCTTCTGAGTTCCTCCAGCAATGCCACGGCATCACTCTCGTGTCCGGTACGGGCAAGGCATTCTGCATACATCAGATACAGGTCCGGTGAGGTTATGCCGATATTGGTGACTATCCTGTTGATTCCAAAATGGTATTTTTCATTCATATCGAAAGTGCCTCCGTATGGGGAAACACCGCTTTCCATGCCCGAAATGAAGGTCAGGCGCAGATCATCAGTATCGGTATAATATCTCTGCATGGCTTCCGGCTTGATATATATCAGCGTCGAGCCGTAATAGGTCGGATACATGGCATGGTAAAGGAGATACATGGATTCAATATTGTATATCTGCTCCGGATTCAGTCTGTCATCGGTAGGGTATGTGATTCTGCCGTCGGACACCATCGAATTGTAATCCAGGAAAATCCCGTCCGCGGAAGTAGACCTGAGTGTCTCAATGGCTTTGCCGAACGGCTCCAGGGCATCCTCATAGCGTCCCATCATCCAGTAAACCTTGCCCAGCATGGCATATCCGGCAGTACGGAAAACCCGCTTGTGATGATGTACCCTGTCCGGAAGATTGCCCACTGATTCCTCCATTTCCTTCAGAATAAAACCGTACACATCCTCCACTGTCCTGCGAGGGAAATCGGTCTCGGTAGTGGAAGCCGTGGTGATTATCGGTACGCAGAGATCCTGTGAGGCCGTGGCAGGGTCGTATGGCTTGCCGAAGAACTGCGCCATCAGGAAATGCATGTATGCCCTGACCATCCTCGCCTCCGAGAGCACTGCCAGTTTCTCTTCATCGGTCCCGTCTTCCGCCTGCATCACACCGTTCACCACGACATTCACCGTGTACATGCTTGATGCCGGGAAATTCCATTCGGTACACTCTTCGTCCCTGCGGAAAATGTCGTCTTTCCAGAGATAGGCATTGCAGGCGGATTCCCCGGCAAGGGTGAACATATTCTCATAACCTTCCCTGTCGCATGTATTTTCAAAACACATATAAGGGAATACCTCTCTTATGGTGACAAGTTCGGTACCGTAGAGCAGCCCCTCGTAATGTTCTATCCCGGAAGGGACCTCTACCCCTCTCGGCTGTACCATAAGCCAGTCAGTACAGCCGCACAGCGGCAATATTGCCGTCATCAGATATATAATGTTGTGTCTCATTCCTCTTTTGTTAAAAGTCAATACTCAACCCAAGCGTCATCATAGGACGGAATTTGTCGCCGCGGCTGCCGTATCTCAGGGAAAATGCCTCCGGATCTATACCTTCTCCGTTGAACGGTATGACGAACAGGTCCGAAACCTGGAACCTTACTGAAGCACTTTGGGCGGCAATGGCCTTGCAGGCCTTTTCCGGCAGATAATAAGCTATTGACAAATCCCTGAGCTTGATATAGGAAGCATCAAGGACATTGATGTCAGCATACCGGTAAAGCGACAGGATGTCTGTCTCGTTCACGGATGTGTCGTCCAGCCTGTAATACGCAGGGACGTCAGTGAAAGCCTCGTCTCCGGGCTGTTTCCACCTCAGGGCGAAATCCTTGTGCAGGGCGCCGTTCAGACGGTAGGTGTACTGTGTGTTGATGTCGTTCCTCATCTTGTGCCCCATATTGTACACGAACATGAAGGAAAGTTCGAAGTCGTGTATCCTGAAAGTATTGGTCAGAGAACCGTAGAACGGAGGCACTGTCGTGCCGAGATACGGCACTACCGAGAGATCGTCGATATCGCTTACGCTCGACACTGCCTCTGCGCGGCTGTTGTACACCCTCGACATGCCGTTGGCCGGGTCAAGACCGGCCCATCTGTAGCCGAATAGCGTCCCGTAAGGATAGCCTTCCCAATACTCGTAGTCCACCATCAGGTTCGGCGTATCAGGCGGGTTCACGTACATGCTGACCAGTTTGTTGGCATTGTAAGTGAAGTTAAAGCCGGTGGTCCAAAGAAGATGGGCGTTCACTATGTTTATGCTGTTCAGGGACAGCTCCACTCCCCTGTTGCTCATCTCTCCGACATTGGACAGGACGGAGACGAACCCCGTTGTAGGGTCTGCAGGAGTGCTGGCAAGAAGGTTTGTAGTGTATTTGTCATAGAAGTCGACCGAACCGCTTAGGCGGGAAAACAGGTCGAAGTCTATACCGACATTCCATGTTCTGGTCTTTTCCCACGTCAGTTTGTCGTTTGCCGGTGTGGTCACGGTATATCCGAGGCCGAACTCACTGTAGGACGGATCGGAAGCCGAACTGAGTATATCGTAAGGGCCTCCCTGCCCAGGATCCGGCGAATTTCCCGCGAAACCGTAGCTCACCCTGAGATTCAGGTTGTCAATCCACGTGCTGTGCACGAGAAAGTTCTCCCTGGCTATGTTCCAGATACCGCCCACGGACCAGATCGGCTTGAACTGTACGCTCGGATCACTTCCGAAAAGATTGGACTGGTCCACCCTTATGCTTGCATTCAGGGAATATTTGTCGGCAAGGGTGTAGGAAGCATTGGCATATACGGACATGAAACGGTACTCGGTCTCGGTCTGATCGTAGGAGTTGGGGTCGAAATAGTTAGCAGCGGCACCGGCCAGCATAGGCAGTACCGGATTCCGTACTCCGGTAGTCGAGAGATAGTAGTCGTCATATTCTATATGCTGCATGGTCTGCATGTCATAACCTCTCATGAAGGAGGTATGCCCCGCAGTACGCGTATCCCTTATCTCGAAACCTGCAACGGCCGTAATCTGATGCTTCATGGTTTTCTGCCATGAGTGGTCGAAATTCAACTGGTTCCTTACCGTATATGAATCCGTATAGGAGTCGCCCATAGTGAAGTTTCCTCCTGAGGAAGGCAGCCAGGCAGTTCCTTCCGTATCAGTGGCATACGCACGGTCTATCCGGACCTTGAAGGAATCCGCAGGATAGAACGATTCGCTTTTGGTACTGGAACGCAGATACTGGAAACGACCCTCGTATGACAGGAAAGGGAACAGCTTTACCGTGACTCCTGCATTGGCCCTGACGCTATACTCTATATCGCTGACTGTCGACGAGAGCCAGTCAGTGACCGGATAATAGTCCAGATTTATGCCCGTAATGTCTTCTGTCGAAGACTGCTGTGACGGCATCATCAGATATTGTGTGAAGGATATCGGGGAGCCGTCGTCATTGTAGAATACGGCATAAGGGAGGGATGTCAGATGATCCATGCCTTCGTCATCTCCGGAAGAGAGGTGTGATGTGGCCTTGGACCAGTATGCATTAAGCGAAATGTCGAGTTTGAGCCACTTGGTTACTGAAAGCATGTCTCTCATGAATATCTTGTATTCGTCCGACCTGTCTTTGGCCGTACCCTGCTCTCCCTGGTATCCGAGGGAAACATAATAATTGTTCCTGTCATTGCCTCCTGAAAACGAAACCGAATGGTCGGTCAGGAAAGCATTGCTCATCATGTATTTCTCGTAATCCCCGCGTCCGTCCTGAGAGGCAAGCGCTGAAAGCGCGGCTTCCCTTTCAGCGTATGAGATCTCGCCTGAGAAATAGCGGTACATCGGGATTTCATGAGGGTAGACGACAGGAAAATTGCCGGATATGCCCCATGTCATGGTGCTGACATCGGAATACGGATAGGTGTACGGGTCGAAGACTTCAGAGGCTGCGCTGATGAACTCCGAGGCCGTCATCATGTCATTGTAGCCGTAATCCGGCTTGCCCTTGAACGTGAACGAACCGTTGTAGCTCACTGTCAGTTTTCCCGTACCCGTACCTGTCTTGGTAGTCAGCACTATGACACCGTTTGCAGCCTGCGCGCCCCAGATGGATGCCGCCGTCGCGTCCTTAAGGAAAGTCACGCTGGAAATGTCGTTGGGATTGACCATGGTTTCAAGCTGGTCACGCGACATGGCCACGCCATCCACGATATAAAGCGGCTCGGTAGATGCGTTGATGGAAGTCACGCCCCTGATGAGATATGTCGTGCCTTCCGAGGATGTGTTCACGTTCAGACCGGCTACCGTGCCTTCAAGACCGCGAAGAGGACTTCCGAAAGCCGAGGATTTCCGCGAGACCGTCTCGCCTTCCACCTTGGCGAATGCACC
>DVIP01000021.1 GCA_018711225.1 Candidatus Cryptobacteroides intestinipullorum
TTTCAAGGCATACGGCATGACACTTCGGGTACGCGAAACCGAATTGTTGAATTTCACATAGGTAAATTCCACTATCAGGCTGCGTTTGATCGCATGAATCAACGGAGACAGGTGTTCTGTACCACGGGGCTTCCTCCTTTCTGGAAAGACGATTGAAGACAGCTCTTCCCGGGCATGGAGAGATGTCACAAGGTCGTATTGCTCCAATATCCTTTCGATGTCGGATATCTGGTCTTCATCATCCGGTATATAGTAGCCATTCTCAGACCTGGAGTATTCAATGCTGATGCCCATTACCGAACGGATTTCTTTCAAGTCACGCAGAATCGTCCTTCTGGAAACACCGATATCTTCTGCATCATCAAAATATGCAAGTCCGTCCTCAACTTCACGGATAAGTTCCGGAAGCGAAATATACCGGTTGTTTCGTATCAACCGGATAATCAACAGATACCGTTGGATGTAACCTTGCTTTGACATAATCTTGTCAATTTTTCTGTTATCCTTATCAAGCATTTATTAAAATACCTGACCGTTCATTTCCCTTGATATGAACTTCTTTATCTCATCTTCGCTCGGAAGTTCTATCATATATTTCTGAACAAAGATATTGGGGTCAAGTCCTGCCGTAGCATATTTAACCAAAGTATCTCCTTTGTCTGTACACAAAAGAATGCCGACAGGAGGATTGTCGTCCGGCTGCATTATCTCCGCCTTGTAATAGTTGAGGTACATATTGAGTTGAGAAGCGTATTCGTGGCGGAAACGGTCTATTTTCAGTTCCACTATTATATGGCATTTCAGAATGCGGTGGTAGAATATAAGGTCGGCAAAATAATAATCACCGTCTATCAGAATGCGTTTCTGACGGGCTTCAAAGCAGAAGCCGTGCCCCATTTCAAGCAGAAAGTTCTGCAGATTGTCAAGTATTGACTGTTCCAAATCGCTTTCGGTCACCAACGCCCTGTCATTAAGACCGAGAAATTCCAGTGTGAGAGGAGTGTTTATGACATCTTTAGGCTGTAACTGCGCTGCCTGCTGCTGCACCAACGCAGACAGGGCTTCCTTGTTCTGCGACAGTCCGCTGCGCTCATAATACAGGGAATGTATCTGACGCTCTAATTCCGCTGCAGACCAACAACCTCTGATTGTTTCCATTTCATAGAATGCTCGTTTTACAGGATTGTCAATCCTTGATATAAGCATCAGATTTGAATAAGTCATTTTATGAAACAACCTGTCGGCAGGTATCATCCATTTTGCATCACAAGAAGATTTGGCGGATGCCGTCCGCCGAATGTCTGTTTCAAATTCGGCGGATGCCAACCGCCGAATTGGCTCTATGAATTCGTCACTCATTGACTGCCGAATATCCGAATTTGACATAAGATATTGAGCAACAGGTTTTTTAAGTTGAGGATATACCAGATACAACTGTCTGAATTCCCGAAATCTCCGGGCAGTCAATCCCTTTGTATTCAACCTTGACTCCAGTTTCTTCAGTAACTGTTCCCCGTATGCCGCCCTGTCCTCTCCGTTCTGCTCGAACTCCACTATATAATACCCTATCAGCCAGTTCCTCGCGGTAAGGGCAAGATTAACAGCGTGTGCCGCCTGTGCCTGCAAGGTATGCTGAATAGTTCCTATCTGCTTGGCCAATGCTTCAAAGTTCATATCTTCAACTCTTTATCCTGTCTTGTTCAAATTTAAGCATTTTATCCTGATAGTCCACATTGCCGTAGGTCAAATCCCTGACATCGCAAAACCTCACCCCGCATAGAGGCAGAAGATGAACGCATTACATATGAGAATAATTGTAAATAATCAATTATCAAAAGGATGATTTTTTCTATTCTCGATGTCATATTGTAGTGACTACAGCAAAATAAGACAGGCATCTATCCCTAAATGGATGCCTGTTTTTTTGAACTCTACCGAGTGGAGGTACTTAGACGATGAGCCAATAATGCGACAACCGGCCATGATTGTTTCGGGCGAATCTCCGTATAATCAACCTTTTCCCCACTTCATCCGCATCCGTTCAGGTCACAGTCTGTCGGTAAAGAGAATACCGTCGAGATGGTCCGTCTCATGCTGGAATATGACAGCCGTGAAGCCGCTTACCGTATCTCTGACCGGTTCAAGAGTGGCAGGGTCCGTATAGCTGATGATGACCGTCCGGGAGCGTTCGACATCCCCGTATATGTCCGGTATTGACAGGCATCCCTCCGGACCGGTCTGTTTCTCTTCAGACATATACACTATACGGATATTCGGATAGACCTCGAACGGTTCTCCTTCCTTGTCAAAACGCTGGACAGCCACGACCCGCCTTTTAAGTCCGACCTGCGGCCCGGCTATACCGACACCGTCCTGAGAAGGATCCGTAACAGTCTCTATCATCCTTCCGGCAAGTCTGGAAAACCTCTCCGTCCGCAATACCCGTCCCAGGAAATCCGCACACTCCGAACGAAGAAGCAGAGAATCCTCTCTGTGACTCACTGTGAGCACTCTCATGACCCCGTCACCGTCAATGATGTCCTTCTCTTCGCGGCCGAGACGGGGCGCCTTATCAGCGGAACACCCGCATACGGACATCAGGACAACAGCTGCCAGGCCTGCGGCTAAAAAATGTTTTCCGAATCGCATATTATCTTACATCGAAATTCACGAGGAGCTGCAACATGTCGTCCGGAGGCGTTTCACCCGGGGCAAGGGGACACAAGAGCGTATACCTGGTGCTGGAAATACCGTCTATGACAGATGCGGTACGCAGCCATGTTTCAAGCATGGACAGCTCGGCCTGCTTTTCCGCGGTCATCTCCTTCACTGCCTCGATACACGCCTTTACTGTCTGACGCCCTGTCTTGAGTACCCGTCCGTAGGCAATGGCTCCTAATCCGAGCTCCGGAAGACCCAGACCGGCATTTACATACGAAAGGCCGAGCCCTGCCAGGTCTGCGTCGAGTTTGCGCAATCTCTGCAGTTCTTCCAGACATGCCTGATACTCCTGGGAAATATCCAGATAATCACCGTCGTTGAGCCTTTCCTCATCATCAATTCTTATGGAAACGGCTTTGCAAGCTTCTCCTGACGCAGTTTCGAGATAAGTGGTGTAAATTTTATACACAGGCTCCGTGTCTTCCATGAGCTTGAGAGTTTCCGAATATGCCTCGGTACAGTCCGAGATATAGGAATCTACACTTTGCGAGCCGGAAAACGCCGGTCTTTCCCACTGTATGCCGACACTCTTCTCTGTCCAGACAGGCTCCGTCACAATACTTTCCGACAGTCTTGCCGCCTTGGGAATATCCAGAGGCAGGACATCCCCGGTCAGCCTTATGTCGTAGAAAACGTACTGTCCTGACGTATTGTTTGTATTTGCAAGCCAGAACATAAGCTGTTCACATCCGTTTATCGGCACGGTGACGGTCTGCGGCTCCATAGTCTCGTAAACCGTAAGTTCTGCCACCACCTTCTGATCAGCCCCTATCAGAAGCGTTTCCTTATAATCCGTCCTTTCTCCGGAAAACGGTCTCAGGCAAGCTACAGTAAAGGTCACACTGTTGTACCGGCCGTAAGTATTGAATGCCGCACAGGAATTCTCGATAGCATTTCCCCCTGCCGCCAGCATCAGGAAAGCCGCGGCGCCGATCAGTGTACTTCCCACTACCGCACCTCCGAC
>DVIP01000165.1 GCA_018711225.1 Candidatus Cryptobacteroides intestinipullorum
CTGTTGAAGAGAAGGCGGGCCAGCTGACACTTGTGACATACGACCGGAGTTTCATGACAGGGGAGACCCAGAGCAGGGGAGTGGCGAAAAAAATTGCCGAGGGTAAGATAGGAGGTGTCTTCAATGTCCGCACTCTGGAAGACAAGATCAATATCCAGAAGCTTGCCGTGGAACAGACCAGACTGGGAATCCCGCTGATGTTCGGACTTGATGTCGTGCACGGCTACCGTACGATATGGCCTATACCTCTCGCACTTTCATGCAGCTGGGACATGGATCTTATAGAACGTACCGCACAGGCTGCTGCAGATGAAGCGGCATCCGAAGGTATCGACTGGACATATTCCCCTATGGTGGATATTGTCCGGGATCCGAGATGGGGAAGAGTGGCAGAGAGTGCCGGAGAGGATCCGTATCTGGGTTCACGTATAGCGGAGGCGATGGTCCGCGGCTATCAGGGCGAAAGTCTGGACAACCCGGAGTCGATAATGGCCTGCGTAAAGCATTTCGCACTTTACGGCGCCGCTGAAGGCGGCCGTGACTACGATATGGCGGACATGAGTCTGAACCGGATGTATCAGGATTATCTTCCTCCGTACAAGGCAGCTGTGGATGCCGGGGCAGGAAGCGTAATGACTTCCTTCAACGATATCAACGGTGTGCCTGCCACTGCAAACAGGTGGCTTCTTACCGATTTGCTTCGCGGCGAATGGGGTTTCGACGGCTTTACGGTCAGTGATTACACTTCGGTAGGGGAATTGACGGCCCACGGTCTCGGCAGTCTTGCAGAGGTTTCTTCCAGGGCATTGAAAGCCGGTCTGGATATGGACATGGTTTCGGAAGGGGTTATGGAGAATCTGGATTATTGTCTGGAAAAAGGCTTGCTGACGGAAGCGGATATTGACATTGCCTGCCGCAGGATATTGGAAGCCAAATACAAATTGGGGTTGTTCGAAAATCCTTACCTGCGACTTTCCGGAAAGCCTGTCGAAAGGGAAAAATACAGGGATCTGGCGTTGGAAGCCGTCAGGAAATCCATTGTCCTGCTGAAAAACGACAGGAATGTATTGCCTCTGGCGAAAGATGCGAAAGTGGCTCTGGTCGGTCCTCTGGCGGATACCCGTTGGGAACTGATGGGAACCTGGGCCGGGGCTGCGGCGATGGCGGATGAGGGGGTTTCGGTGAAGAGCGGCATTTCCCGTTATACATCTTCGCTGGCATTTGCATCGGGAGCTCCTGTGACGGACAATCCTGGACTTGCCAGAATGATAGAGTACAATATAGGCCGGGCAGGTGACCCGGACAGTCTGATAGCCGAGGCCGTATCCGCTGCCGAAAAATCCGATGTGGTGGTGGCCGTGCTCGGGGAAACCGCGAAGATGTCTGGCGAGTCCTCAAGTATGACATGGATAGGTCTGCAGCCGACCCAGAGGCGTCTTCTTGAAGCTCTTGTGGCTACCGGGAAGGATGTGGTTCTGGTGCTGGTGAACGGCCGTCCGATGACTCTTGAATGGGAAAGCGAGCATTGTGCCGCCATAGTGGATGCCTGGGCTCCTGGCCTGCAGGGAGGCAATGCCGTGGCTGATGTGCTGTTCGGCGAATACAATCCTTCGGGAAGGCTGACTATGACATTCCCGCGCAATGTGGGGCAGATTCCGGTCTATTACAGTATGAAATCCACGGGAAGGCCGCATATTCCGTTCCGTAAGTACAGGACCGGATATATCGACTGTCCGATAGAGCCTTTGTACCCTTTCGGTTTCGGTCTTTCGTACAGCCAGGTGGACTATTCCGATATGACAGCCTCGTATGACAGCGCGGAAAAGGCCCTGAAGGCATCTGTTAAGGTGACAAACGTTTCCGGACGTGCCGCCACCGAGACCGTACAGCTTTATGTCAGGGATGTCGCAGCATCGGTCACCCGTCCGATGAAGGAACTGAAAGGGTTCCGCCAGGTGGAACTTGGGCCTGGTGAAAGCAGGATAGTGAAATTCTCCGTGCCGGTAGCGGAGCTCGGATTCTGGACACCTGATCTCGAATACGTAGTGGAGTCCGGCACTTTCGTCGTGGAAATAGGTCCGGATTCGCAGCGTACTTTATCTTCGGAAATAGAATACACCGATGTCGTTTCCTGCGAGGCCGTACCTCTCGAATGAGAGCCTATGCGGAAGAGCCTGACTCGTTCCGGCAGATTTGCAATTTTTTCGCACCGGCAGATTTGGAACGTACCGGCAGATTTGCAATCTGCCGGAATGTTCAGCCGGATTGCAAATCCGTCTGAACGATGAACCAATCCGTCTGAACGATGAACCAATCCGTCTGAACGATGTTTGCAAATCCGTCTTATTGAGCTATTTTTATTTTGAAAACAATACTGAACCCTATGATGTCGAGAATTAAACAACTGATGATGCCGGCTCTGGCCGCTGCTCTCACCGCCTCATGTGCTGTCCCGGAGGAAAGGACGGTGGAATTTCCTCTGGTGGACCTCAGCAATACGTCCATTGTAAGCATTTCGAAAGTGTCTCTGACGGACTCATCCACGGTCCTTTCAGTTGAGGCACAGTATGTGCCTCATTACTGGATTCAGATTTCTTCCGATTCGTATCTGATGGCTGACGGGAAAAAGTACAGGCTGACAGGAACAGACGGTATAACGCCTGACGAACATTTCTGGATGCCTGAGTCCGGAATGGCGTCCTTTTCTCTGGAATTCGAGCCTTTGCCTGCAAGGACCAGATCATTTGACTTCATAGAATCCGACTGTGACGACTGTTTCAAGTTTTACGGTATTGACCTGACAGGGAAAACGGAATATTCTCCTGCCCGGGGCGTCCCTGCCGCGCTCAGGAGGACTCCTGATTTCAACCGTCCGCTTCCTGACCCGGATTTTTCTGCCGGGGAGACCGTGATCAGAGTGCATCTTCTGAATTACAGACCGGAGATGGGGGACAAGATCCAGCTTTATGTGAATTCGATGCTGACAGGACAGCCGGAGTACTCTGCAGAGATTGACCCGGAGACAGGTGTGGCCGAGTTCCGTTTCCTTCAGTGCGGTTCGGCAGAGGCAGTGATCCTTTACGGTTATTGCGGAGGTGATTTCTGGATAGCGCCGGGAGACGATATGGATGTATGGTTCGATATGAGGATAACCGGGTGGCTCAGCCGTCTGCATGCCATGGAGCAGGCAACAGGAGTTTATCCTGAATTGCCGGCCATGAGGACTACTTATTCTACGGGAAAATACAGCGATCTCACGGCGTTGTGTGAAACATACAGCCGGGGCAGGCATTACGCGCTGAACCTCTACAGCGGAGAATTTGCAGACTATAAAATGTCGGCAGACGAATACACCGAACATGTGATTTCGAAGTACATGGCGGCCGCGGACAGCATAGCGGCCGGTTCAGCTCCGGTGATGCTGAAGGAACTCCAGCTGGTAAATCTGAAGGAAGAGGCCCTCATCGCGATGGCACAGGCGTATGATATCCGGCTACACAACTATATGCACGTAAAGAATGACTGGACACTTTGGCGCAAGAAATTCGACTGGATAGAAAATCTGCGGCCGGAACATTATGCCAGATTCTGCACTCTTTTCGATATCAATGATCCCAAACTTCTCATGGGGCTGAGTGCTTCGACTTTCGTCGAGTCCGTGGCGGATCCCGACATTGACTGGGCGGCTGCTGCAGGGGTGGAATCAGGTCTGGTCCCTGATCTGAGAAAGGTATACGGACTTTCAGAAAAAGTGCAGAACGGTGCCCTGACGGATGAAGATTTCGCCATGCTGGAGTCTATGGACAATAAGTTCTGGCTGGAATCATACCGGAAGATGCAGACCGAAGCGGAAGAAGCATTGGCGGCTGTCTCCGGTCTGGCGGAGATGGCGGAAGCGCCTGACGTGGAAGATTCCGAACTTTTCGATGCCATCATTGCCCCTTACAAGGGAAAAGTCGTTCTGGTGGATTTCTGGAATACCTGGTGCGCTCCTTGCCGCGGGGCCATCGAAGCCGTTGAGCCGCTTAAAAGCGCTGAACTTGCCGACGAGGACATGGTATGGATATATATCGCTGATGAATCTTCTCCATTGGTGAAATACAAGGAGATGATACCCGGAATAAAAGGAATCCATTACAGGCTGATGTCCGACCAGTATAAATACCTGAGGGATAAATTCAATATGGACGGAATCCCGTCATACGTTCTGGTCGACCGTTCCGGTCAATACGAACTCAGGAATGATTTCCGTGACCACTATGTTTTGAAGCGCACTCTTTCGGAAATGCTCGGACAGTGATTCCGGTTTAAGCAAATGAAACGCAGTGAAATAATATATAATGTAACCAATATGACTGTAAACAGAAAATTGTTAGTAGGCATGGCAGCATTGCTCATGTCGTGTACGTTCACAAAAGCCCAGGTCGTCATCACGTCAGAAGACGAGAAAAGGGCGGAAGACCTTGTCCGCCAGATGACACTGGACGAGAAAATCGGGATGATAGCCGGAGAGAGGTCATTCTATCTGCGCGGAGTGGAAAGGCTGGGCATACCAGCCATACGGATTGCAGACGGCCCTCAGGGTGTCAGGAACAATACCAAAAGCACACTTTATCCGTGCGGCATACTGACGGCCGCCACCTGGAACAGGGATCTTGCCTACGACATGGGGAAAGGACTCGGCACCGATGCCAAGGCCCGTGGAGTAAGCATCATGCTGGGACCTGGAGTGAATATCTACAGGGCTCCGATGTGCGGCAGGAACTATGAATATATGGGAGAGGACCCGTACTTGACTTCCGAAACGGCCAAGCAGTATATTCTCGGTGTGCAGGATCAGGGGGTCATGGCCACGATCAAGCATTTTGCGGCCAACAACCAGCTGGAGAATATCCGGCACAGCGCAAGTTCCGATGTTGATGAAAGGACACTGAACGAGATATATTTCCCGGCATTCAGGAAAGCCGTCCAGGAGGCAGGGGTGGCACTTGTGATGGACAGCTACAATCTGATATGGGGCGTACACTCTACGGAAAACCCGTGGCTGAACAATGAAGTTCTGCGGAAGCAGTGGGGATTCAAGGGAATAGTGATATCGGACTGGACATCTGTGTATTCCACACCGGGAGCAGTGCTTGGGGGACTGGACCTTGAATGTCCGAAAGGAGTGTATTTCACACCAGAGAAGATCAAGCCGCTTCTGGAAACAGGGGTCATAACGGAAAAGGATATTGACCGGAAAGTCAAACATATCCTTCAGACATACAGTGCTTTCGGCTTTCTTGAGAAACTGCCGGAAGACAAGACCATTCCACTGGACAATGAGGAAAGCAAGGCCATAGCCCTCGAACTTGCCCGACAGGGAATCGTTCTGCTGGAAAACAGGAACGGTAACCTGCCTCTGGCATCCGGATCGAAAGTGGCAGTGATGGGCCCTAATGCGGATGTCATCACAACGGGAGGCGGCAGCGGTTTCGTGACGCCGTACGAAACAGTATCACCATACAGGGGACTGGCGGATATCCTGGGAGAAGAGAACGTCATGTTGCTTTCAGATGATGTTCTGTATGAAGATATCCTGTCGTCGGTGACTGTAGACGACAGCACTGACGTGAACGGTTTCAAGGCGGAGTATTACAACAACAAGACGCTCTCCGGAGAAATATTCAGGACAGAGACGGAAACGGACCCTACGCACTACTGGAGTTACGGACATCCATTCGACGGTATGCCAGATGACGGATTTTCGGTAAGATGGACGGGAGTGTACAAGGCCCGGACATCCGGTACGGTAAGGGTTAAAATGGCGGGAGATGACGGTTACCGTCTTTTCGTCAACGGAGAAAGGCTCGGGGGAGACTGGGGCAATCATTCCCTTACGACCCGATCCGTATTCTTCGAAGTTGAAGCCGGGAAGTCGTACGATCTCCGTTTCGAGTTCTATGACAATGCCGGTGAGGCTACCGTAGTATTCGAGGCCGGCATTCTGAACAGGGAGAAAATGGAATCCGCCCTGACTGAGGCGACGGATGTGGTGTACTGTGCCGGATTCAACAGCAGCACGGAAGGCGAGGGCTGGGAACGTCCGTTCAATCTCCCGGAAGACCAGGTGCGTATGATTAATCTGGTTTCGTCACTGCATGACAGGGTGACAGTGGCGGTCAATGCCGGAGGCGGAGTTGATTTCAACGGCTGGTCAGAGGATGTAGAGTCAGTGTTGATGGCCTGGCATCCGGGCCAGGAAGGAGGACAGGCCCTTGCGGAAATCCTGACAGGAAAGACCGTTCCGAGCGGGAAGCTTCCGATTTCGATAGAGAACAGATGGGAGGACAATCCCGTACACGAGAGTTATTATGACAATAACAAACGAGTGACCTACACGGAGGGTGTTTTTGTCGGGTACCGCGGGTACGACCGGTCCGGCACGGCTCCGAGATATCCGTTCGGTTACGGTCTGTCATATACGGACTTCGAGTATTCCGGTCTTGAGGTTAAGAAACATGGCCGCGGTATATGGGCTGTAAGTTTCGATATCACCAACACCGGCGGGATGGATGCATACGAGACAGCCCAGGTCTATGTGGGTGACCCTGAAGCGTCTGTGAAGCGTCCTCTGAAAGAACTGAAAGGGTACGAGAAGGTCTTTGTGAAGGCCGGAGAGACAGTAAGGGTGACGGTAGAACTGGACAGCGAGGCTTTTTCCTTCTATGATGTGGACTCGAAATCATTCGTGACAGAACCGGGAGAGTTTGTCATATCGGTGGGTCCGTCTTCAGCCGATCTGCCGCTCTGTACCGAGTTGATGATAAAATAACGGCAAGGTCAAAAGTACGATCCGGCCCGGAGCCACATTTAAGTACCGACGGGCCGGAAACCTGAAAAGAAAGTATTGAAAAATTTTGTTTATACAGATAATTTAGTAATTTTGCGTGTGCGAACACACATAATAAATTTACTAAATATATTCTGATACTTATTCTATTGGCTAAAATAGAAGAAGAATATGTATTTGATTTGTGTGTATACACACATTATTGAAAAACATAATAACCAATAAATTCATTAACTATGATTTTGAAAAACAACTATCAGTCACCGGCATTGGAGGAACTCAATGTTACGGTGGAATTCGGTTTTGCTTCGAGCGGCGAACCTGGTCCTTACGGTATTGATGCTCCGGATATGAATGATGGAGGCGAATTTTAATCAGGAGGATAACTTATGAAGAAAATCGTTTATTTGGCAGCTGTCGCTGCTTCCGGAATCCTCGTTATGGGAGGATGTGCAAAAGAATCAGGCAATATCGTTCCAGAAAATGGAGGTTTTTCCATTAAGGTTAATACTCCTGGCACCAAGACAGTGTTTGATGGCGAGACATACGCCGTGACATGGGAATCCGGCGATGAACTCGGAGTAGTTATTGATAACGGCACCGAATCTAAACTTTACAAATTTACCAAGGCTGCAGGAAATACGTTCTCTTGTGCGGAATTCGCGCCTCAGGAAGGTGTTTCCTATACTTATTATGTCCTTTATCCGTACACTGAGGGTTTCACTGTAGAAAACGGTGTTTCAAGTTCTGTCGTGAATATTTCATCAGGCAAGCAGTCCGGACTTGACGCTGCCACTCATATCAAGACTCCGCTTTACGGCAAAGCAACGGCTGAAGGTGAAGTTTCTCCGGAAGTGACATTGAATCATGCCGCTGCAGTAATAAAGATCAATGTAGCCAATTATTCAGGAGCCGATCTTACTGTCAGCGAAGTCGGCATTCAGTCAGCAGATGCAGAAGCCGTGATGTCCGGAATATTCTCCCTGAATTTCGAGACAGGCGAACTTACCGCGGCCGAGACATCCCCGACAGCATCGTCTGTAGTGCTGGAGCCGGAAGCTATTTCCAATGAGTCTTCCGCTGACTTTTATGTAGCTGTCGCTCCGTTTGCCACTGAAAATCTTTCCGTGACAGTGAATGATGATGCTATTCAGAAGGCTGTAGTAGAGAATGGATTTGATTTCAAGCCAGGCCACGTTTATACTACTTCTGTCGCATTTGATGCTGTTTCACTTACTCAGACAGTTGAGGATGCCAACGTATACGCTGCCCTGCAGGAGCTTAATGTAGGTGAAGTTAATCTTACAGCTTCAGTTGACGGTACTACATACTATCTCTGCCCTGAGGACGGTACGTTCAATGATGGCGTGGCTGTCTCTGTGACACGCAGCAAGACTGCCGGCAATGGCTGGACTTTCTCTTCTGCCGATACATACAGGATCGTTTACGATGCCGCGGATGAAACTGTGACAATTTATTCTTCAGAGAATGAATTCAATACTCCTGCAACTGTGAGATTCAATTATGCGTATTCTTCAGACCGTGTAATGTCAAGAGAAATTACGTCAGGTGATTATTATCTGTACGTTAATAATGGCGATGATGGATGGAAGGCAAATATTGCTATGACTTTTAATGCATCGTTGGCCGATCCGCAGATTCTCGTTTGGGAGGGTAGCAAGTCGATACCTCAGATAACATATAAGGAAGACGGTGTGACATTTAACGGTGGCGGTTTTAATATTAAGGTCGGCCGGCTGCTTTCTCATTTCAATTATGAAAGCAAGGGAACCCAGGGAGATGATCCTGAAAAAGATAATGAAGTTAATTTTACTTCCCGTGTAGCAGCTTTCTCTCCTGGCAGGGAAGATAATAAAGAACTTAAACTGAACGAATGGATGGAAATGTCTTCAGATGTCAGCAACAAAAGATGGTACCCGATGGAGAGAACGACAATTACTAAAATTGTCCTTGATATTAGAAATAGCAGAATTCGAGTTGAATAATCGGGGCTACACTAAGAAGTTTTTATATAATTTGGCTGCGATGTTATTACAGGCATCGCAGCCTTGTTTGTTTTTACGGATGCTGTTTCCTGAAAGCTCCGGACCGTCTTGCAATATTGTTATGCCGGCTCGTCGTTCCCTTGTTCAGACGGCTCATTGTTCCATCGTTCAGACGGATTTGCAATCCGTCTGAACAAGGTGCTGTAAATTGAAGACCGCTATGTTGACATGAAAACTGTTACTCGCACGCCTCGAATTACAAAGCCTCGATTTCTCTCTTCGACAGTCCTGTCGCACGGGAGATAGTTTCCTCCGGAATTCCCATCGTTTTCATCGACTTCGCCACCTCGATGAGACCCTCGGTCCTGCCTTGAGCTATACCGATGGCGATTCCGTCCTCCCGGGCGGTATCGATGATGTTGTAATAGTCCTGTTCCGTAATCATATTCTCTTCGTAAGTCAGTTTCCTCTCCGGCTCGAACTTCGCTATCTCGCACGCCTCGAGTTACAATGCCACTATCTCTGATTCAGACAGTCCGGTTGCCTTGACAATAGTCTCAAACGGAACCCCGAGACCTTTCAATGATTTTGCAACCTCGATACAGCCTTCGGCTTTACCCTGAATGATTCCGTCTTCCCGGGCGGTATCAATGATGTTGTAGTAGTCTTGTTCCGTAATCATATTCTCTTCGTAAGTCAGTTTCCTCTCCGGCTCGAACTTCGCTATCTCGCACGCCTCGAACAGTCTCTCGAATGCCTGCATCCTCAGGCTTTCAGGCAGACGGTCCAGTGTCCCGACATGCTTCAGCGCATAAAGCCACTTCTCCGTCATCGTCCGGCACTCGTCCAGCCGCTTGCCGAACCTCTCCA
>DVIP01000166.1 GCA_018711225.1 Candidatus Cryptobacteroides intestinipullorum
GAGAACTACCTCTGTAGAGGATTCGGGAAACGAATCCGCTGGCAAGTTCTCCCCTACGCCAGGGGAGAATTTAAGAGGGGTGACACGAAAACTTCGTACCGGCAGATTTGCAATCTGCCGGAATAAAAACAAACAACCGGAATCCGGTTGAACGATACCGGAAAGAGATTTCGCAGAAATCGTAATGTCATATACCTTGATGAAACTATTAAACGATAACGTTATGTTCCGGAAATTTCTTCTGACAATCCTCGTCGTTCTGTCAATGCCGGTATCTGCCTACACCGGTCATGCAAGGTCCGCCGAGGCAGAAAGGGGTTCGGCCGAATTCTTCGCCAAGCCGTTCAGTTGCGTATTCAATGCTACCCTTGCATACAGCAGATACAATGACGAATCCCCTGTATTCAAATTCTATGATAACGGGACTGCCGTGCTTTTCCATAATATCTTTTATTCTGTCTATGAATGCTATTCATACACTACGGACGGGCATTCGGTGTGGCTGGACGGAATCTGTACGCTGCAAGACAATCCTATGAATTTCAGCCTGTTGCCCGATAAGCCCGAAAACATGGTTCTGGAGTTTGCCGGCTATGGCGGGACCGCTTCCCTGAACGGTTCTGCAACTGGAAATCCCGGACACACCTACAGCCTCTCGATGGCGGCTTCCGACCATATCAACAGGTATTACAACGGTGTCAGTCTGCTTGAACTCATAGACTTATACAAATCCGGAATGCCGGAAAGCACGGAAAACCTGTGGCTTGTAACGGGAGAATACGGTGCAGCGGCATACAACGGGACTGAAGCCGGAGCGGAAAGCGTTGCCGGTTTCAGCAAGGGAAATATCATAGAAGGCACGGCGGATCCAGGCGGAGAATATCTGACCGTAGACTATATGGGAGGACAGAAACTTTACATAGATCTTGACGAAGTCAATAAAATAAGGAATGTATCCGAACTGCATGAAATCCTTTACGCTGATGCCGGGGCATTCATGGATTTCTCTACATGGAAGCATAGCCTTGTCGGGAAAGCCGAAATAGAGACTTCTGCCGGATATTTCAATGGACTGGAGGCCAGAAGAGGCATGGCGGCAGCCTTCCTTCCGATACTTGCAATGCTTGTAATATTGACTGTACTGAACGTGGTGATTCCGCTCAGTCATCCGAATTTCCTTTATTATTTCACATATATCTTCCTTGTACTTCTTTCATTTTTCGAAGTCTGGTATGCCCTGTCAGTGAAAGAACATATGTTCTGGTTCATTACCAGTCCGAAGGATTTCGTCCATGGCTTTGCAGCCGGAGTCGCGACCTTCGTCTACATCTTCGTGCGGCTCTATCTGCTTCTCGTCATGGAAGGCAATCTGGCGTTTTTCTGCGGAGCCTGGTCGCGATTCCCGAGGTGGCTGGAACTGATTCTTGTCATCGTCGCCATGGCCGCTGGTATGATGTACATATTTTCCGGAAGCGGATGGGATATTCCGATTGCATACTTGCTGCTGCTTGCGGCCAGTCTTCCTGTATCGATAGGATATCTCGTGCATGCATCGGAAAAAGCTGCCATGCTTCCGTTCCTGCTGTTCTGTTATCCTATGAAATATCTTTATGCGGTTCCCCTTCTCCTGCTCTATGTAATGTCGGAGGCAATGAAGGTAAAAGTACTCTTCTCCAGCCGCTTTGAAACTACAGACGAATACGGGAACACGATATTCGTAACCAGAAAACCTGACGGAACTTTTGAAGATGATGCAGGAGACGAAGTCCGGCAGTCCCCTTACGGGTTCCATACCAAGGACGGCAGAATCGGAACTCTCTGACGATCATCGGTTTCAGACTAAAAAGCACCGGGTCAAAAGTCCAGAAGGGATCGCGACCGGGAGTTTCGTACCGGCAGATTTTTTAGTATCGGCAAATTTTTTAGTACCGGCAGATTTGCAATCTGCCGGAATATAAACAAACGGCCGGATTACAAATCCGGTCGAACGATATTGAATCTCGTTACTTTGCAGGGATGTGCCTCAGATGGCGTTTCGAATGGGTTTCCATCCATTCCTTCAGCATGGCTCTGTGCTCTTCAAGCTCCTTCCTGTATCCGGAGTCCACTGCAAGATTCACCATCTCTCCCCTGTCATTCTCCATATCATACAGCTGTTCGCGGTAGAGGCCCTTGTCGTAAAGGACGTATTTATATTTCGGTGTGCGGACCATCCAGCCTGAAGTGCCTGCTGTCTGGTTGAAGTTGGTCTCGGTCACCACATAGTCCCTGAACGGGTGTGCGGCATCTCCCGATTCTGCCACATCACGCAGGCTCAGGCCCGAACGTCCTGCAGGAACTTCCGCCCCCGCCCAGTCGCATACGGTAGGCATAAGGTCGGTGCCGTTGTTGACAAGCTGCGGCAGCATCTTGCCGGCATTCCGCCCGCCCGGAAGGCATATTATGAAAGGAATGTTGGCCACTTCCTCATAGAGGACGGTCTTCTGGTTCCATTGGTGTGCGGCATTGCCATCCCCGTGGTCGCTTGTGAAGATTATTACAGTATTGTCCCAGAGTCCCTGTCTGTCTATCTCGTCCAGGATTTTCCCGATTTCCGAATCCACGGCTTCCACAAGACGGTAATAGGCATAGCGGTAGCGTCTCCAGTCGTCAGGAGTGAAGTCCTGCGAAGGATAAAGGGAATAGCTCTGCCGTTTCTCGAACTGAAGCACGGCTGCATCATACGGATTCACAGCGAAATTGGCCGGCAGAGGCGGACAGTCTTCGAGAGTGAATTCCGGTAGTGAAGCGTGAGGGGTATTCTGCCCGCGTGCATACTCGCAGATATTGTGAGGATTGATATACGACGCCACCAGGAAGAAAGGCCTGTCATGGTCTTCCCTGAGATATTCCACGCAGGCTTCCGAAAGGCCCCTGTCATCGTGTCCGTGCAGATTCCTGAAGCCGAACGCATGTGCGGACGGAAGCGATACAGTATTCACATGCCATTTCCCTGCGTATGCACAGTCATAGCCTGCGGACGCTACGAGCGACCCTAAGGTGATTCCCTTCAGGGTGTCCGGAACAGGAATGTCATTCTCGATGATTCCGGTCTCCGAAGGCATGTAACCTGTGAACATTGCCCCGCGGGAAGGGCCGCTGAGAGGCATCGCGCAATATGCGTTGGTAAAACGGATGCCGCGCTCCGCAAGCCTGTCCATATTAGGCGTATTTACATCCGGATTCCCGGCACAGCTCATCGCAGTGGCACACTGCTGGTCGGTCATGATATAAATGATGTTGGGACGCGTATTGCCTTTTCTGCCAGTATCGGCGGGAGCGGCAGCATTCAGCGCAGACGGTGATACGGCTGCCGCGAACACAGGCACTGCCGTGCAAAGACGTTTTCCGAAGTCATTCATGGGATTATGTTTGAGTTTGACTGTTTGTGAGCGCAAATATAATCCGTTTGTCACAAAATATCCATAAAATCTAAACAATAAGGAAAGAAAAACGCAACGGATACTTAACCTTCCGGACATACTTTTGCGCCGATAATTCGAAAACATGGACAGACAAGGGACAATATCGGCGGCTGCGGCAATTCTTTTCATGCTCTGCCCCGGCAATATTTCCGAAGCCGCGGACAACGACGGCGGCAATACCGGTGAAAAACAGAAAACACTGCAATACGACGGCAGCAGGCCGCTGAAGGCCAGGGCGTATTTCAAGGACGGCAAATTCCATGCAGGGACCAATGACGGGAAATTCAAGATATGGTTCGACAACAGAATCTATACCGACGCCTCGTTCTATATCCCGACAGAATCCGTGGAAGGGCTGACCTCCAAACTAAACAAGGATCTGGAAGAAGACGACGGCATATTCCGTTTCAGCAACGGTGTAAGCGTCAGACGGGCCCGTTTCGCGATAAAGGCGGAACTCTTCGACAAATGGTTCGCGGAATTTGACCTGGATTTCGCATATAATGAGGTCGAAATAAAGGACATGTACCTCGGGTACAAGTTCAATGAACATCTTTCTGTCCAGGCCGGACACTTCAAGGAACCCATGAGCATGGAAAGAGTCACAAGCTCCAGATACATAAATGCGAACGAGCGTCCTATGGCCGTGGAAGCCTTGGCAGGAGGACGCAGGCTCGGGGCGGCCGTCACCTGGTGGGGAAAATACTGGTGGTTTTCCGGCGGAGTATTCGGGCAGCAGATAGACATCATCCAGAAAGAAAGGAACAGGGGCAGCGATGGCTACGGATTTACCGGACGTCTTGCCATACCCGTAATCTGCAATGACAATATCACCCTGCATATCGGAGGTTACGCAAGCTGGAGAAAACCGGATTCCACCGGAGAAGAAGACAGGACTGTCCTGTTCAGGACATTTCCTGAGAGCCGTACGGACCGCAGGAGATTCATCCAGGCAGAAGTCGGAAACGTAAACCATTATACCACGTACGGAGGCGAAATAGCTTTCAGATGGAGCAAACTGCTCGTTTACGGCGAATATCTTTTCACTGACCTGAACAGATACAAGAAAGACGGGGATATCCGCGAACCTCTGGAAAACGCCGAATTTGCAGGATGGTACGCCAATGCATCGTGGATGATACTCGGCAGGCAGAGGCAGTACAGCAGAGAGGATGCAGAATTCGGAGGAGTCAGGGTAGACAGGCGGGGCGGAAACCTCGAACTTGCGGCAAGAGTCAGCCATCTTAACTTGAATGATTTCCATGACATGCGCTCCCCGATAACCGGAGGCTCCGCATATTCCTACAGCGTAAACCTGAACTGGTATCCGGTAAGCAATATTATGGTAGGGCTGAACTATCTGTTCATGGACAACGACAAATATGCCGACTCCAAAGGCCAGATTACTGTAGGGAACCAGCCGCTCAGCGCAGCCCGTCCGGAAGGAATAGATTTCCATATCCTGCAGCTCAGGCTTATGGTTTCATTCTGAATCATAGGACATTGTGACACCGGACGCGGCCAAACCGGGACTCCGGGCCCCGTCCGCATGACATTAGAAATATCCAAATCAAAGACAATATGAAAACAAAATTTATGATTATCGCCGCCATATCGGTTTCGGCGGCAATGCTTTCGGGATGCAAGGATGATGTCGAACCAGGGACAGAATCATCTTCAGTCACAGGACTTTACATAAACGAAGTGTGTTCAGGCGGCGAAGGCGGAGACTGGATCGAGATTTTCAATTCCACAGACGAATCCCTCGACATTTCAGGCTACCATGTCCAGGACAACAAAGGCACTGACGAGGAATACACCTTCCCTGCCGGTTCATCGGTAGAGGCAGGAGGAT
>DVIP01000167.1 GCA_018711225.1 Candidatus Cryptobacteroides intestinipullorum
GCTCGGAAAAGAATGCAGGGAACTTCATATCCTGGTCTCAGGCGGAGAATGCAAGGAAATTATTGTCCTGATGGACAGGGATTTCAGCGGAGAATGCAGGATAGTGGCGGCTTCGTCATCGAGAGACATGAAAATAAGCGAATATGCGGACATAGGACCTGTATCCACAGAAAGACTGTCCGATGTGTGGTCCGCGATGCAGTTCAGTCTGAATGAGATTTCTGCCGCCGCACCTGTCCTTGTCTCTTCGTGGAATGACCTGGCGGAAGGGAAACTGCTTTTCGAACCCGGAAAGGATTTGATGAAAGCAGGGGTATTCAACCTGCTGTGCAGGAAATACCCTCTGAAAAAGCTGGGGATTTCCACACATTACTATATATCGGAAGGGTGTCCGGACGGATACGACATACTCGGCAAGCACGGAAAATTCTTCAGGATTCTGGAAACTATGCCTCTGAACAATGCCAGCGTGAAGATATTCGGGAAAAAATATCCCGGCTGCGAAGTCACGGCCAGGAATATAAGGATGGACACGGATAACCTGCGCCGCAGGATAGGTTCGGCAGGCGGAGGGAGCGTACACGTGTTCGGACTCCGGTGCGATTTTCCTTCAGGGCCTGCCGGAGTATTGATTGCAGCGTCCCGCTGCGACTGAACCGGCTCAGAATCTGCTGGAGCCGTCGAAGCAGTGCGTGCAGACCTGGCATTTCGGCAGACCTATGGCCTCAATCAACGTCTCTATCGTATTGAACTTAAGAGAAGTAAGCCCAAACATCTCTGCTATCCGGTCTACCATTTTCCGGTATTCAGGGGTAGACGGATCCGAGTATTTTTCCAGATTCTTGTTTTCGTCGCCTTCAAATTCCTTGATTACGCGCCTGGTAATCAGTTCCATGTCTGTCTTGCTGGCTGAAAAGCCTATGAACGGACAGCCATATACCAGAGGCGGACAGCCGATACGCATGTGGACCTCCTTTGCACCATAATCGAAGAGCACTTTGACATTGTCCTTGAGCTGGGTGCCGCGGACAATGGAATCATCGCAGAAAATTATCTTTTTCCCTTCGAGCATCGCCCTGTTCGGGATGAGTTTCATCTTGGCTACAAGAGAGCGGCGCTCCTGGTTGCTCGGAGTGAAACTTCTGGGCCATGTGGGAGTATATTTGGTTATCGCCCTGTGATACGGAATACCTTTTCCTTCGGCATATCCGAGTCCCTGGCCTATACCGGAATCCGGAATGCCACAGACAAAATCCGCATCTGAAGTGTCGGTCTTCCCCATCTTGAATCCGCTGCAGAATCTGACCTGCTCCACGTTCCTGTCCTCATAGCCGGATGTAGGGAAACCGTAGTATACCCACAGAAAGGAACATATCTGCATCTCCTTTTCCGGAGCCTTGATCTGCTCCACATGGTCGGGATAGAGTTTGAGTATCTCTCCAGGACCCATATAGCGTTCCGTTTCATATCCCAGATTGGGGAAACTGCAGGATTCGCTGGTGGCGGCATACGCTTCGTTCCCTTTCCGGCCTATCACGATAGGGGTACGTCCGAGCCTGTCCCTGGCTGCGATTATGCCGTCCTCCGTAAGTATGAGCATGGAGCACGAGCCCTTGATTCTGGCGAAGACGTTTTCTATGCCTTCCCTGAATGTCCTGCCCTGGATGATCAGCAGGGCTATGAGTTCGGTCTGGTTCGTTTTCCCGGAACTGAGCTCGGAAAAATGCATGTTGCTGTCCAGAAGGTCCTTTTCGAGTTCGGCGATATTGGCGATTCTGGCTACGGTGACTATCGCGAATTTTCCGAGATGCGAATTCATCACTATAGGCTGCGGGTCGGTGTCGCTTATGACTCCGATTCCTGCATTTCCCGAAAACTTGTCCAGGTCGTCCTCGAATTTGCTTCGGAAATAGGAGCTTTCGAGATTGTGGATAGACCGTTTGAACCCGTCTTCAGGACTGTATGTGGCCATTCCTCCACGTTTGGTGCCCATGTGTGAATTATAGTCAGTGCCATAGAAAAGGTCGTTGACGCATTTTTCCTTGGCAATTGTACCGAAAAAACCTCCCATATTGAAATTTTTTGACGGGCAAAGATAATAAAAATCGGAATAGCAGATACCGTTTGCGAGACTAACTGCATTTTCGCGGCTTTTTGCGGTTAGTCGAACATTATCAGGCGTGGATCAAGGAAATATCCTGAAAACAAAAAGACCGGACTGAAATCCGGTCTTTCCGTCTCCCGCACAGGAAGATTAATATGAAGTCCGCGTCAGGCTGACGCAGAATCTGCTAATTCGCCTTCTTCTCCTTCACTCTTACCAGTTTCTCCTTCAATACGTCAAGACAGTCCACGACAGCATCCTCGAATGTCCTCGCATTCCTCTCTACCACAACATCATTGCCAGGAATCTGCACCTGAACCTTCACATTCTTGTTCTCATGTTCAGGGAGCAGGGACATAGTGACATCCACCCCAATGATCTCATCATAGAATTTAGGCAACTTGGACAGTTTCTTGTCTACGAAGTCCAGCAGTTTCTGATCAGCATTGAACTTGATGGATTGTACTCTAATCTCCATTTTTACCTCCGTTTTTAGCCCGTGGATGGGCGGATTTATAAACACTTTTCAGCCGGTCGATGGAATTGTGCGTATAGACCTGGGTCGCCGCCAGTGACGAATGTCCCAGAAATTCCTTTATGGAATTCAGGTCGGCTCCGTCATCCAGCAAATCCGTCGCTATGGTATGCCTCAGGACGTGAGGCGACTTCCTTCCGGAAAAACCTCCTGCATTTCCCAGCTCCTGCCGGACAATCCTGTCCACAAGTTCCGGATATACAGCCCGTCCCTTCGCCGTGACGAACAGAGGCGAAACCGGAGAATCCATACCGCCAACCATCGTATCAACTGCATGTAAATATAATGAAATTTCATTACAAAAAGAAGGCAAAAGCGGAATTTCACGCATTTTATTTCCTTTTCCCGTGACCCTCATTACCTTTCTGGAAAAGTCCAGGTCACAACGCCTCAGCCCTACCAGTTCAGAGCGTCTGATCCCCGTATTGTAAAGGGTGGAGATTACGGCCCGATGCAGACGCCTCACGTAATCCGCGGCATTCAGATCCGGTATATCCGACGCGAAAGCCTCCGTCCTGTCAAAATAATTCTCAATATCCTCTTCCCTGAAAAATTCAGGCAGGCGCTTTTCCATCTTCGGCCGCTTCACCAGCCTGACGGGATTCGACTTCAGAAGCCCCTCTTTCATAAGATAACGGCAGAAACCGCTGATTACGGAAATATGAAGATTCACCGTCCTGGGTTTCAGTTTCCTGTCCAGCAGCGAAACCTCATAGCCTCGTATGATATTGGGGATAAGGGACTCCAGGAGTTCGCTGTCATCCGAAGCCTGGGTGAAAATACGGAATTCTTCCATCGCAGAAGCATAAATGTCCCTGGTCCGGTCAGAATACCGTTTTACATCCGAAATATAGGTAAGATACCTGGATATCAGCCCTTCAGTCATGATTTTGAAGATATTGTCCTGTTTTCAGCCTCGGTCTCCCCGGGAGAAACAGATCCTGCAGAAACAGATCCTACAGAAACAGATCCTGCATCCGGAACACCGGCACGCGGAACCAACCCCATGGAAGCAGCCTTCTTCCGCATCAGGGAATCAGCCTCCCCGAAATCATTCCCGATTTCACCGTCCAGGATGGCATTTTTCACATATTCCTTCAACTCGCCGATCTGACGGCATGGAGGAATCCCGTAAAGTTCCATGATATACTCCCCCGTTATCGGATTCTTGAAATTCCGTATGGCATCCTTGGCCTCCACCTCGGCAAGCTTCTTCCTGACAAGTTCGAAATTCTGTTTAAGCCGCTCCACTTTCCGCGGATTCTTCGATGTAATGTCGGCGTTGCACAGGAGCATCAGGTCATCAATATCGTTGCCTGCATCGAAAAGAAGACGTCTCACGGCAGAGTCCGTGACCTCTTCCGTAACCAGGGCAATAGGGCGAAGATGGAGCTGCACCAGCTTCTCCACATATTTCATCTTCTCGTTAAGCGGCATTTTCAGAGACTTGAAGATTCGCGGGACCATCCTGGCCCCCACTATCTCATGCCCGTGGAATGTCCACCCCGTTCCGCGCTCGTACCTTTTGGTGGCAGGCTTGCCTATATCGTGCAGCAATGCCGCCCATCTGAGCCATACATCAGGCGCAGTCCGGACTTTTTCGGTCATTACTCCGTCTTCGAAACAATAATCCTTGAGAGTGCCTTCCGCGATAGCCTTTTCCTCTGCAGCCGCCACATTGTCCAGGACCTCGAGAGTATGAGAGAAATTCTCCTTGTGCCCGTGACCTTCCACACTTTCAGTACCCTTCAATTTACAGAGCTGCGGCAATATCAGCTCCAGCAGTCCGGTCTCGTCCATCAGGCGGAAACCCGTGGACGGACGGCTGCATACCAGCATTTTGTTCAATTCCTCCGCAATACGCTCCCTCGAAAGGATTTCCAGACGGTTCCTGTTCCTGCTGATAGACTCCAGGGATTCCGGCACTATTCTGAATTCCCTGCCATCCTCACTCAGCCTGGTGGCGAACCGTATGGCCCGGATCATCCTCAACGGATCGTCGCTGTAAGTGGTATCGGGATCCAGAGGCGTGCGGATAATGCCTGCAGCCAGGTCCCTTATCCCTCCGAAAGGATCCACCAGGGCGCCGAAATCATCTTTCTGAAGGCTGAATGCCATCGCGTTTATCGTAAAATCCCGGCGTTTCTGATCGTCTTCCAGCGTGCCGTTCTCCACTATCGGCTTTCTGGAATCCCTTCTGTATGATTCTTTTCTGGCCCCGACAAACTCCACTTCAATACCCCTGTAGCGCAGCATTGCAGTCCCGAAATTCCGGAAAACGGAAACATTGGTATGCACGGCATCGGCCACAGCCTCGGCCAGTTCTATCCCGCTGCCCTCCACCACGATGTCTATATCCTTGCCCGGCCGGCCCAGAAAGCAATCCCTGACATAGCCGCCTATCACAAAAGCCCTTACCCCTTTAGAGGCCGCAATCTCCGAAATTATGCCGAATATCCTGTTGTCCAGGAAACCTTGAGTTATTGTCATAAAACCAATTCTTTCATTTCTGCATTTCGTCGTACGAAGGAAGGGTGCCTACGAACTCGTAACCAGGGTCTTCTACGGCCTTCCTTCTGCAGACAAATGTATTTTTCCCGTTGGTAATGAATATGTAACGGACATTCAGAACCATATTGTACCTTACAGCCTGGTCCAGCACATCCCTGTCCAGCGCGACATCAGGCCGCTTGCATTCGACCACAGCCACAGGAGAGGCATCCCTCCCGTACACCACTATGTCGGCCCGCAGTTTCTTCCGGCCCAGCGAAAATCCCACTTCACTCATCATCATGTGCCCCGGGACTCCCATAATACGCTGTAGCTGGATTATGAACCATTGCCTTACATCCTCTTCCGGCGTGTGCGCCACATCCTTTTTCCTCAGAGGGTCCCATATTGTACGCTGTCCTGTCATCGGCCGCATCATTCTTTGTCATTCGTACAAAGGTACTGTTTTTTCGCGTGAAAACATCGGGGCGGGAATGTCTGATGAAGACAGCGCGCCGAAGAAAGCGGATATCCTGCGCTGCACGTCCTTTCCGCAATGGTGTCCGCCTTCAAAAAATTCTGTCCGGAGCCTGCCTTCCACCCCTTTGTCCCTGTAGATTTCCTGCATCCGGGAAAACGCCTCCTTGACGGCAGGTACAGGAAAGAGCTTGTCGTGGGTACCGTTCAGGAAAAGATAAGGCTTGGGAGCCAGTTTCATCGCTATATCCGGAAAATCATACCTGGATCTGAGCCCGGGCACCAGCATGGCATAGTCCGAAGCCTTGTACGGAAAAGCGACAGTCTCCTTAAGAGTCATCCAGCATAATGACACACCTGCGGATATTTCAGGACAGAATGCAGTCAGAAGCCATGCCCTGTGCGCCCCCATGGACCATCCGGCTGCATAAATTCTGGAACTGTCCGCAAAATCCATGGACGCGAGAACCCTGGCTGCAGCCGCATCCTCTTCCATCGTCTTCCATGCCCAGACCTGCCCTTCCGCTGCGAGACTGTCATACACATCTTTCTGCCCATCATAAACAGCCGTTTTCAGTGAATCGAGAAGTTCCCGGTTTCCACTGTCCGAAAACTTCAATTCAGACCATTTCCTGCATGCAGCCGAACTGCGCCCGCCCCAGTAAAGCATGTCCGGCACGATGACGGCATACCCCTCCGAAGCCAGAGAATCAGCCCAATATACTCCGTCGAAATTGTTCCTTACCCACTGTTCCGAAGAAAGCCGTATGTTCTCCGGCACTCCAGACAGGGGTCTGACAAGCTTTTCCTTTCCGATATCGAATCTTGCTCCATGGTCATGCAGCAGGACTATGCCGGGGACCCTGTTCTCCGGAGAAGCGGAATCAGGCACAAGAAGATACGAACGCAGTCTTTCGCCTGTCCCGACAGCTTCACCCTGCACTCCGGCACCCGGCTCATCGGCACTGTACTCGACCAGCAGACAGCGGTATCCGTCTCTCTGCTCCCCGTCCACTATTTCCACATCCTCCGGACCTCCGTCTGCGACAGGCAATGCCGACGCGGACCACGAAAACGCCGCCATAAATACAAGCGGCAATATTTTTCCAGACAATATCATGACTATATCCGCTCCCGCCATGTCCGGGAACGCCAATT
>DVIP01000168.1 GCA_018711225.1 Candidatus Cryptobacteroides intestinipullorum
GGAAAGGAGAATCGCCGACCTGAAGGCGGGGCTGGCAGGCATGGAAGACCCTGTACGCAAATTCCATATATACAATCAGCTTTTCGAGGAGTACAAGATATATCAGTACGACTCTGCCTATTTTTATGCCCGCCGGCTTGAAAGCCTCGCGAAGTCACTGGGGGGGGTAGAGATAATGATTTTTCAGCGGTAGCCAGTTCGGCGCTTCTGTGCTGCTTCAAGTCTGTCGGATTTTTCAATGAAGCGGTGGAAATAATAAACGGTTTCAACCCTTCCGGCGTATCGGACGGGGTTCTGGCCTCATTTTACATACAGTGCGCATCTACATGGCAGAATCTCAGTTCTTATGTGGAGGGCTTGCCGGATCTGCAGGAAAAATACGATTCCCTCAAGCTGGAATACTATGACCTTGCCATCGCATATTCGGAGAAAGATTCTTTCGAATATGCCTGGATAAGCCTGGAACGTGAACTTGCCGGCAACTATTCGGATGAACTTGCCGTCTTCGGGCGAAGGAATCTTCTGGCCCGATTCAATATCAGCGAACACGCGCAGGCAGAGCAGTATTCGATACTTGCCTCAGCGCTTTCGGCCATCGGGAAACAGAATGAATCCCTGTATTACAGGGCCATATCCGCCATCTGCGATATCCGCTCCTGCACTCACGAGACCACATCCGCAAAAGTGCTTGCGGAATGCATGTACAGACAGAAAGACATAGCCCGTGCATCGAAATACATTCATCAGGCGCTGTATGACGCTGAATTCTACAACTCCCGTCTGAGAATGGTGGAAATTGGCACCATCCTGCCGGTCATAGAAAACAGCCGCTACATGTGGGTAAACAGGCAGAGAACCCTGCTCACGGCATTCGGTGCCACAATACTGGTGTCGCTGATAGTCACCGTTGTACTGCTCGGCAAGATCAGACGCAGGAACAGACGCCTTTCCGAAGTGCACCGGAAACTCGTGAAAAATTCGGACATGCTGAAAAAGACCTCGGAGGCGCTCTCGGAATTGAACGACAAACTGAAGGAAACCAACGAGATTAAGGACCAGTACATCATACAGTCTCTCTACGGCAATTCCGCTTTCGTCAACGAAGTGGAAGAGCAGACCAAATTCGCCGCCAGAAAAATAATGGCGAGACAATACGACGATGCGCTGATGATGCTTCACCACCTCGGTATCAAGGAAGAACGTGAACGGATGTACGCATCTTTCGATTATGCCTTTCTCAAACTGTTCCCTAATTTCATGGAGGAATTCAACAAGCTCTTCCCGGACGATGCTCATATACACCTCGATGAAGACGGGCATCTGCCGATGGAAATCAGGATTTTCGCCCTCATGCGGCTCGGCATAGACAATGCTGCTAAAATCGCGGAGTATCTGAATCTTTCCGTCAATACGGTTTACGTCTACAAGACGAAACTCAAATCCAGGTCCAATGTGTCGAAGGAAGACTTTGACGCCATGGTCATGGCGATAAAAAAACAATGACCGTTGACCGGCAATGCACCTGGCTGCCTGTCGGTACGGACAACAGGCCATCTTAATCCTGTCATCTGATTGTGAAGGACAATATTCTGATTGTCAGTTGTATGCGTGATTGTCGAATCTTAATTTCCATCTTTAGTCATAGCTGAAAAGGTTTCTGTTTATGAACTTTGTGTCAGCAACGGAGGCGAATCCGGACTGTTCCCGCCGGCCGGAAGGCCGGGAGCCGGACAAATCCGGTCTCCGCATTGCGAAGCACTAAAGTATAACCGATTTAATATTTCAGCATGAGAACCGCATGTAAACTGACCGCATTTATCGTATCATGTCTGATGGCCTGCATGACAGCGGACATTTCCGCCCAGACCATTTCCATTAAAGGCAAAGTCACAGACAGCGGCACTTCCGAGCCGCTGGTCGGCGTGACCGTGATGATAAAAGGTTCGTCTGCCGGGACAAGCACTGCTGCAGACGGCACTTATGCCATAAGCGCATCGTCCGGCGATGTCCTCGTATTCAGTATCATAGGCTACAAGAGCGCGGAAGCGGCCGTGGAAAATGACAGGGCTGTCATAAACATGGCTTTGGAGGAAGATGCAGAAATGCTCGAAGAGACAGTCGTCGTCGGGTACGGCACGATGGACAAGAAGGAACTGACTTCCGCCATCTCCCACATTTCATCGGAAGATTTTCTGGTAACGGGCGGAGGTGATCCGGCTATGCTCATCCAGGGCAAGGTAGCCGGTGTTTCCATCACCAACACCGGTGTCGGTGATCCCAACAGCAGTGCAAGTATCCAGATCCGTGGCATATCGTCCAGGAAAGCCGGGCTTGAACCGCTGATAGTCATCGACGGGATAGCCGGCGGGGATCTCGCCAATCTGAACCAGAATGACATCGAGTCCATTGACATCCTCAAGGACGGAGCGGCATCGGCCATCTACGGTACGAGAGGAAGCAACGGCGTGATTCAGATTACCACGAAAAAAGGCTCGCAGGACGGCTCCATCCACACTTCGTACTCCGGCATAACTACCGCTAACTTCATGATAAGGGAGCTGGACATGCTTACTGCCGACCAGTGGAGAGAATACCGGTCATCACAAGGCAAAGGGACTGACTACGGAGGAAATACCGACTGGCTGAAAGAAGTGAGCAGGGTCGGATTTTCGCATCAGCATACTCTGAGCCTGTCGGGAGGAAACAGCAGGAGCAACTACCGCGTCAGCGCGGACTACCGCAGCGCCACCGGTATTGACCGAAGGTCGGAAAGGGAAGAATACGGAGCCAGGGCTTCGGTCAATCATACCACCAAAAGCGGACTTTTCACATTCAGCGCAAACATTGCCCCGAGAGTGGTCAAATCCGTGGATGCGGACCAGAATGTATTCTTCTATGCGATAGAGGCGAATCCTACCACTCCGGTGCATGATCCGGACGATCCGTCCAAATATTTCAATTTTTTCGGACAGCAGGCATCTTACAATCCAGTGGAATCCATATATTCCGAGAAAAAGGATCATGATATCAGGTATCTCGACTGGGATGCAACGGCCAGGCTGAACATCATGGAGGGACTGTCCACGCAGGTGACTTTCTCGGACCAGCACATACAGAATTATGAGCGCATGTTCCGTCCGTCGACTTATACGGAGAGTATAAACAAAGGCTGGTCGGGCGGTGAGGCCTCTCAGAAATACAGCGAGGACAGCAGGTATTCCCTGGAATGGCTGGCAAACTGGCAGAAGAATATCAAGGACCACAATATCAAGGTCATGCTCGGATATTCCTACCAGTATTTCCAACATTCCGAATTTTTCGCCGAGAACAAGAATTTCCCGAACGACGGTCTTACATACAATGATCTGGAAGCCGGCAGCTGGGCCGGAGAAGAAGGAAAAACAGGTATCAAATCAGCCAGATATGACTCGAAGCTGATAGCCTTCTTCGGCAGGGTCAACTATGACTACAAAGGCAAATACCTTCTGACCCTGTCTTATCGCAGGGAAGGCTCGTCCAAATTCGGAGCCAACAATAAATGGGGGAATTTCCCGGCCGTTTCGGCAGGGTGGAGAATATCCCAGGAGAATTTCATGCGCAGCGCCGGATGGATAAACGATTTGAAAATACGTGCCGATTTCGGAGTGACCGGGAACCAGAATTTCGACAGTTATCTGTCATTAAGTACGATGACCGGGTACGAAGAATATTATTATGACGGCAGCTGGTTTACCGTATGGGGAGCATCGAAGAACGCCAATCCGGACCTCAAATGGGAACTCGGTATCAACTGGAATGTGGGACTGGACTTTTCCCTGCTTGACTACAGGCTGACCGGTTCGGTCAACTATTATAACAGGACCCAGCAGGATCTTCTCGGTGACTACAATGTCCCTGTACCTCCTTATCTTTTCCCTACCACATACGCCAATGTCGGCACCATGCGGAATTCAGGTGTGGAGATAGAGCTGAACTGGGATGCGGTCCGGACCGGGAATTTCTCTTATTCCATCGGTTTTGTCGGTGCCACCATATCAAACAAGATGGTAAGTTTCTCCAATCCTCTGTACCGCGGGCAGGATTGGTATGACGAAGTCGAAACCCAAAGCCCGTTCCCGTTCTATTACCTCCAGAGACTGCAGGTCGGGGAAAGAATCGGCAATTTCTGCATGTATGAGTTCGCCGGTTTCAACAAGCAGGGCCAGTGGCTCATCTACGATAAGAACGGCGAGCTGAAAGCCGGACTGGACGCCAATGACGAGGACAAGAAAATCGTCGGAAACGGACTTCCTCAGTTTACGGCATCCATGACCCATACGTTCAGGTATAAGAACTGGGATCTGTCACTGTATTTCCGCGGAGCCTTCGGATTCGACATATTCAATCTCCATGACTTCTATTACGGGACACAGGCCGCGGTCAGCAATGTGCTGGAAAAAGCCTATACGACCAATTCGATCATAAAGGAGAATCCCCTGGTCTGCGACTATTTCCTCGAAAAGGGTGACTGGGTCAAACTGGATATGGCCAATCTCGGCTACACCCTGAATCTGGGCAAGAAATACATCGAAAGGATAAGATTCTATATTACAGGAAAGAATCTCCTGACATTCACCGGATTCAGCGGGGTGGATCCTGCCTCTTACGATGTCAACGGCATTACTCCTGGTGCGACATTTACCGGTGCCAACAGGACTGACGATGCGGTCAGAAAGCAGACCGAGTCCGCAAGCGGGAAGAAAGTCGAATTTGCCAAGGCGATGGGATCCGTCTCAGGGTACTACCCGTCCTGCCGCCAGGTCATATTCGGGGTACAGATTGATTTCTAGATAACGACTAAAACATTCTGAAAATGAAACATTGGAAATTGTTGATTGCCGCAGCTGCGGCAGCAGTATCATATACATCCTGCGTGGATCTGGACGAGACGCTTTACAGCGCAGTGTCGTCGGAGAATTACTACAATACCCGCATGGATGTGGTAAGGGCCGTATTCCGCCCGTTCGAGCACGGCTATTACAGCATACAGTCCAGACAGGTCATCGAGGAACTGAGTGCGGATCTGGTGGCTACATGGCAGAAGGACGACTGGTGGTATGACGGAGGGAAATGGGCCAGGCTGCACTACCATACATGGACTCCGGAAGAAGACGTGATAAAGACTGAATGGGAAGGCTGCTTCCAGGGTGTGATGCAGTGCAACTACGTTCTGGACGACCTGAACACCCTTGATCCGGCAAAATTCAATATGAAACAGTCCGAATTCGATGCTTTCAAGGCTCAGGTGAGGACTCTTCGCGCCTGGCTGTATATCAGGCTTCTCGGCACATTCCGCAACATACCTTTGGCAGTAAGCAGCGATGTGTCGGAAAATTCGGTCGGCCAGGTGCCTCCGGAAAAGATTTTCAGCTTTATTGAAACCGAGCTGCAGGAATGCATCAAGGCGCTGCCGTCCAAGACCGGAGCTGCAGGAAACGGTACGGCACAGGGCCAATGGACCAAGGCCGGGGCTGCCGCTCTTCTGATGAGACTGTATCTCAATGCCGAGGTCTGGACCGGTACGGCCAGATACGATGACTGTGCGACTGTCGCCCAGGACATTCTCGACGGGGATTACGGAGCCTATTCTCTCGGACAGACATGGGATGAAGTCTTCGACTGGGACAACGAAAACTGTCCGGAAGTCATATTCGCCTTTCCGTCTTCATCAGGTTACGGAGGAAAATATGTCTATCAGGGAGACACGTACTGGTGGACGGTGCCCGCAAGGACCATTGCCAATTATCTCGGCGATACGGAAGCCGGAAACGGAGACCACAACTGCAAATACGGTCTGGCACCGAGCTATGCCCCGGACGGAACAGCCTATACTACCGAACTCGGACGTCCCGGAGCCAAGTTCAGGAAATATCCGGCCGACTACAGGCTGAAACTCTACAGGAATCTCGGCAACAACACCCGTGAAGGCATGATGCTTTTCGGCTATCTCGAATATGAAGAGAACGGGCAGACCAAGAGGGTGATATCACCTACCGGTTCGTATGAACTGTATCTCAGGGATGCAGTGGGCAAATTTGCGGGACTCGGACCGGATGAAGTGCCGTCGGACCTTACTTCCACCGTTACCTCCGGAGACCACAGCTCCGGCTGGCGTTTCATCAAATATCCTCTGTACATGGATGAAGACGAGGGACAGATGGAGTCCGACTACGTGGAAATAAGGCTTGCGGAAGTGTATTACACCCTGGCGGAGTGCAAGTTCCGTGACGGGGACACCGACGGGGCGGCAAGACTCCTGAACGATGTGCGCGAGCGGAATTATCCGGAGACTGACTTTGCAGACTATGCCTATGCTCCGGAAGGGCCTGTCACGCTTACGGAGGCCGAGCTTCTGGACGAATGGGGAAGGGAATTCTTTTTCGAGGGACGCCGGAGGACTGACCTCATCCGTTTCGGCAAATTCTGCACAGGCACCTGGTGGGACAAGCAGCCTGATGCCGACAACCATACCGAGATATTCCCGCTGCACAAGAATACCGTGGACGCGGATCCCGAACTGAAACAGAATCCGGGATATTGATGAAAAAATATAGACAAATCCATTAAAACAAAACGAATCATGAAACGAATTTCTACAATTATCGCCCTGCTTGCCGGGACAGCCGTATTGTTCTCATGCGAAAAAAAAGAGGAAGAGCCTCCTGTAATCGACCTGGAACACCACTATGACATGGTATACATGCTCGGCGCGGCAGCCGAGGATGCAGACGGAAACCAGCACTGGGATTCCGCAGACCCGATGCCGATGGAAAAGACCGATGACCCTGATGTATTCGCATACGAACTCGATCTTATCCGCAGTTCGGAAAACAAGCTCATCAAATTCAGCCTTACCGTAGATACGTGGGACAAAGCCGAATTTCTCGTCCCTGAAGCCTGCGAAGAAGGCCAGGCGTATGCATTCCTGAAAGAAGGGGTAAACAAACTCGTGCAGACATCCGAAGCCAAGGACGGGGTAGGGAACCTGAAAGACTGGTTTTTCGGTATAGCCGAAGGCCAGAGCGGTACCTACAGGCTTGAAGTCAATACCTCTGACCAGACCCTTACGGCCACGAAACTGGCTTCGCTGCCTGATCCTGAAATAATCGAATGGGTGGAAGGCAATCTCTATATGGTGGGAGACGCCACACCGAACGGATGGGAGGTCGGCAACCCTACGCCTATGGTGAGGGACGGCAGTATCCATACTTATGAAGGCGAACTCAAGACCGGGGAAATCAAGATACTCTCCGAATTCAAGTGGGACTGCCAGACTTACCGCCCTGCGACGGCCGGAATGGAGATTAACAG
Organism: Candidatus Cryptobacteroides intestinipullorum; assembly: GCA_018711225.1. Lineage (GTDB taxonomy): Bacteria > Bacteroidota > Bacteroidia > Bacteroidales > UBA932 > Cryptobacteroides > Cryptobacteroides intestinipullorum. The sequence goes on from DVIP01000168.1 coordinate 7,351, forward strand.
TGAAGGCATAGCGGACGGGACCGTGTCCGTGGATCCTGACGGAAGCGCCGAAGATGATCCTAAATGGAAGGTGACTGAGCCGGGCAATTACAGACTTACACTCGATACTGAAAACCTTACATTGAAAGTGGAATGGCTTGGAGAGTAAACATATTGCGGTTAGTGTTTTTATTGTTGTTGTCTTTTGCACCGGTGCTTGCCGGTGCAAGGGACAGCAGATACACCCGCCACGGGACAGGCCCGAAATACTGGATAGCATACGAATATTGCTATGATCTGAACAAGCCGATGACGGAACTCCGCTGGAAAAACAACATCGACTGGATGGCGGAAACTTTCCGGGATTACGGATATGACATGATCTGTAATGACGGATGGATAGAGGCGGCGCAGACTGTCGATGCCAACGGTTATATCACGAAATACAACAGCGGCTGGGTGCATGACTTCAGCTATTGGAACGATTACATAGAGTCCAAGGGCATGAAGGCCGGGATTTATTACAATCCTCTCTGGCTCACACGCACGGCATACGCGGAAAGCTGTCCGGTAAAGGGCGCCGGAGGCATCACGGCGAGGCAGATTACCGGTTATCATGCTTTCAACGGAGAATTGTACTGGGTGGATGTGGACAAACCGGGAGCCGAACAATGGGTGAAAGGGTATGTCCGCCATTTCATTGACCTCGGTGCAAAATATCTGAGAATAGATTTTCTGGAAAATTACGAAAAGAACTACGGAACAGAGCGTTATGAAAAGGCATTGAAATGGATTGCCGAAGAGGCGGGGGATGAGATTTTCCTTAGCCTGGTTATGCCGAACTGCTGGAATCACGGTCAGACCGAGCTTAAATACGGTGATATGATACGTATCAGCGATGACTGCTTCGAGGGAGACTGGGATTTTGTAAGCGGGCGCAGACGGGGGCAGCATAAGGATGACTGGCCCCAGTACGGCAACGTATTCGACGGAATGGTGGCTTTTTCCGATATTGCCGGCAAGGGCAGACTTATTATGGACGGGGACTTCATGAGACTGAACAGGCTCGCGAATACTGCAGAGCGCAGGTTTCTTTTTTCCCTGATGATAATGGGCGGTTCTGCTTTAGCCATCGCCGACCAGTATGACACTGCTGATGAAGAAATCGAAGCCGTCTACAAGAACGAAGAATTGCTTGCTCTGAATGACGCCGGTTTTGCGGCCAGGCCGCTGACTCAGGATCTGAATGACCCGCGGAGTTCCGTATGGGTCGGGACAATCGGGGATGGAGAATTTATCGTGGGTCTTTTCAACAGGGAGGACATTCAGCAGGAGTTCAGGATAAGTTTCCCGGATGATCTCGGCGTGGGGAAGAGCGAGTCCATGATGGTCAGGGACTTGTGGGAGCATAATGATATCGGGGTGTCAAAAGGAAGTTTCAAGTCTGTGCTCGAACCTCACAGCTGCCGGATTCTCCGCATACGTCAGGCCACTATAGATGAAATCCCCGGTTTCGGATGCACGGGATGCACCAAGAACTGAAAGCAGACACGAACCGCTGTACCCTTATGATGAAACGAGCAATATCAGTTGTCCTGTTTTTGATTTCCGTCAAGGCTGTGCCGGGACAAAGTCTTTCCGGCACTGTCACCGATACCGGAGATGTTCCGGTTCCATACGCCAGTGTCATCATTCTTTCCGTGCCTGACTCTTCTTTCGTTTCAGGCACGGCATGTGATTCCGCAGGCCGTTTCGACATTGCCAAGTCCGTGACTTCCGGACTTTTGTGGGTATCATCTGTCGGCTACAGGGACAGATATCTGCATTTCGGCAGCGGAACTTCCGGTTTCGGGACTGTCAGGCTCGAAACCGAGACCGGACTCATACGGAATGCTGCCGTGACTGCATCCATGCCTTTGGTACAGGTCAGGGGCAATGCGATGGAAACCATAGTCGAGGGCAGCCGGCTGGAGAGGGCCGGGACAGGAGAAGACCTGCTGTCAAAAATTCCGGGAATATCGGTGAAGGACGGAAAGGTGTCAGTATTCGGGGGAGGCAGCGTCACGGAAGTCTATATAAACGGAAGGCTTGTCAGAAATGACACGGATCTCTGCAGGCTGGAATCTGCGGATGTCAGAAGCGTCGAACTGGTGAGAAATCCCGGAGCACGGTACAAGGCGTCGGCAGGGTCTGTCATCCGCATTTTCACGAAAAAGAACAAGGATGAAGGTTTCAGTCTGGACAACAGGGCCGAAATCTATAACCGTTTCAAATGGACGGCATCGGACCAGCTGGGCTTGTCCTACAGAAAAGGAGGTATGGAAATCACCGGAAGCATGTTCGGCCGGTATATGAATCATTCCGACAACAAGACTGCTGTCGAAGAGACATTTTCGGACAAGGTCATGACATCTGTCACTACCATGTATGCTCCGCAGAAATGGGTGTATTTGTCTCCGAACATGTCGTTCAATTACATGTTTGACGAGCGGAATTCCGCAGGTGTCAGATATGAGTTTTCAAATGACAGCGGGTACGCACGATACGACAATTCCCAGTCCATTTTATTCGACGGGCGTCTGTCGGAACTGGCGGACCTCGGTATAGACGGCGGATTCGGTGATAACCGCCACAGGAGCCGGACGCAGCCAGAAATACAGGATGTAAAAGAATTTTTCGTATATTTCAGATATTTGCAAATTATGATAAACCCGGAGCATATTGTCGGCAGGATGGCCGACAAATTGAAAACAGCTTTCATCGGTTCGGTTGATGAGTCGGGCTACCCTAATATCAAAGCCATGCTTCAGCCGAGAAAAAGAGAAGGCATAAAAGTTTTCTATTTTACTACCAATACGTCATCGATGCGTGTACGTCAATTCATGTCAGACAATAGGGCATGCGTATATTTTTGTGACAGCCGTTTTTTCAGAGGAGTCATGCTTCGTGGTCAGATGGAAATTCTGACCGATACGGAGAGCCGGCAAATGATTTGGCGCGACGGTGATACGAAATATTATCCCGGTGGTATCTCTGATCCCGATTATTGCGTACTCAAGTTCACTGCTATGTCGGGACGCTATTACGGTAACTTCGTTTCCGAAGAATTTAACGTTGATTGAATTTTGTCAGAAATCAAATATTTATGAAGATTATTATGAAAAGGAAAACTTTTATTGTGCTCACTGCCGTGGCGATGATGGTTTTGGGGTGTCAGGAGCAGGCGGAAAGGGAAAGTGTAGCCGTTCTGAAGTCCCCTGACGGGATGCTTTCCATGGAATTTACCGTCGACGGAACGGGGAAGCCGGAATATTCGTTGAAGTACGGGGATGAAACCGTAGTGAGGCCGAGCGGCATGGGGTTCATCCTGCGCGGAGTCATGCAGGCGTCGAAAATTAATTACGGGGATCCGGTAACCAAGACGGATGCCCTTCCGGAAAGGACATTTACCGACGGATTCCGGGTTCTCGGGACTGATACGACCTCATTCGACGAGGTGTGGGAGCCTGTCTGGGGAGAGGAATCGGAGATAAGGAACCATTACAACGAGCTGGCCGTAAGGCTGGAAAAGGAGACTACCGGAGAGCTGATGACCGTCCGGTTCCGGCTGTACGACGACGGACTGGGCTTCCGGTATGAATTTCCGGGGATGCAGAAGCTGGACTATTTCGTGATAAAGGAAGAGATGACGGAGTTCGCGATGGACGGAGATCATTTTTCTTGGTGGATACCCGGGGACTATGACACACAGGAATACGAATACACTGAAAGCCGGCTGTCGGAAATACCGTCCCTGTTCGAGCAGGGGGTATGCGGCAATTCATCCCAGACGCCGTTCGCCATGAACGGGGTCCAGACCTCGTTTCTGATGAAGACGGACAGCGGGCTGTACATAAATGTCCATGAGGCCGCACTGGTGGACTACTCCTGCATGCATCTGATGGTGGATCCGGAGACATTCGTCCTGAGGGCGCACCTGACACCGGACGCCCAGGGGTGGAAAGGGTACATGCAGACTCCGTGCAACAGTCCGTGGAGGACCGTCCAGGTGACGGATTCCGCGGAGAAGATGCTGGCGAGCAGGCTCATCCTCAACCTCAACGAGCCGTGCGCATACGACGACGTCTCATGGATTCATCCGGTCAAGTACATGGGCGTATGGTGGGAGATGATAGCCGGCTCGGGGTCGTGGTCCTATACGGATGACTTTCCTTCGGTAAAACTGGGCGAGACGGACTACGCTTCGGCCAGGCCCAACGGACGCCATTCCGCGAACAATGAGAATGTCCGCAGGTACATAGACTTCGCGGCAGCGAACGGTTTCGATGCGGTACTGGTCGAGGGGTGGAACATCGGCTGGGAGGACTGGAGCGGCAAGCTGAAGGACTACGTATTCGATTTCACGACGCCGTACCCGGACTTCGACATAAAGGCCCTCAACGAATACGCGCATTCGAAGGGGATAAGGCTGATCATGCACCACGAGACATCATCGTCGGTAAGGAACTACGAGAGGCACATGGAGAAGGCGTACAGTCTGATGGAGGAATACGGATATGATGCCGTCAAGTCCGGATATGTGGGAGACATCATCCCGAGGGGAGAGCACCATTACGGGCAATGGATGGTGAACCATTACCTGTACGCCGTGACGGAGGCTGCCCGGCACCATATCATGGTGAATGCGCACGAGGCGGTACGTCCTACCGGGCTGTGCAGGACCTATCCGAACCTGATAGGCAACGAGTCCGCCCGGGGTACGGAATACCAGGCATTCGGAGGGACCACGCCGAAGCATGTGACGATACTGCCGTTCACCCGTCTCAACGGAGGTCCGATGGACTTCACTCCGGGCATCTTCGAGATGGACCTGAGCACCTTTACGGGCAACACCTCCAGGGTGAATGCGACCATAGCCAACCAGCTGGGGCTTTACGTGACGATGTATTCCCCGCTGCAGATGGCGGCAGACCTCCCGCAGCACTATGAAAAGTTCATGGATGCCTTCCAGTTCATCAGGGATGTCGCGGTGGACTGGTCGGAAAGCCGGTATCTGGATGCGGAGCCGGGGGACTATGTGGTCATAGCGCGCAAGGCGAAAGGTACGGGACAGTGGTTCCTGGGAGGTGTCACCGATGAAAACCGCAGGATATTCGACGTGAGACTCGATTTCCTGGAGCCTGGCAGGACATACGAGGCCACGATTTACAGGGACGCCCCTGATGCGGACTGCTATTCAAACCCGCAGGCTTACGACATATTCACGGAAACGGTCACCGCCTCGGACACCATCTCCGTGACGGCTGTCCCGGGAGGCGGTTTCGCCGTATCGTTCAGGGAAATATGATATAAGACAATATTTTTCGTTCAACCGGATTCATTTTCGTTCAACCGGATTCATTTCCGTTCAACCGGATTTGCAATCCGGTCGAACGTTTATATTCGAAAGGGATTTCGGAGAAATCGTAAATTTACAATCTTAATAAGGTACTTGCCGATTCTGTATGGAAAAGCCGGAATAATTTTGCAACTTTGTAAAATCCGGACGTATTCCGGAAAAAAACAGGACAGGATTATGGAACAGGCAGTCAGACGAAAATACCCGATAGGGGTGCAGACATTCGAAAGGGTCAGGGAGGAAGGCTATGTCTATATTGACAAGACATCACTTATATATGATCTGGTTACGTCGGGGAAAGTCTATTTTCTCGGCAGACCGAGACGTTTCGGAAAGAGCCTGCTTGTCACGACGCTTGAAGCATATTTTTCCGGAAAAAGAGACCTGTTTGATGGATTGGCGATGGCCGGGCTTGAAAAGGAGTGGATTGAATATCCGGTCCTCCACTTTGATTTCAGCGGGACGAAATACCTGACGACAGATGATTTGTCGGAACAGCTGAACATCCAGTTGGGGAGGATGGAAAAAGTTTACGGGAAAACTGTTGATGAGGTTTCGCCTGCCGGAAGGTTTCAGGGCATTATCCGCCGGGCATACGAAAAGACAGGGAAGCCGGTCGTGTTTCTTGTGGACGAATATGATGCACCGCTGCTGGACAGTGTTTCGAATCCGGAACTTCAGAATGATTTGCGGAACATGCTCCGCAGTTTCTACAGTGTCGTCAAGATGAGCGATGCCATGCTGAAGTTCGTGTTCATCACCGGAATCAGCAAATTCAGCCAGATGAGCATATTCAGCGAGTTGAACAGCCTGCAGAACATCAGCATGAAGGACAGGTTCAGTGCCATCTGCGGCATTACGGAGGAAGAACTTGCAGTGCAGTTGAGACCGGACGTCGAGATATTGGCTCAAAAGAACGGAGAAACATATGAAGAGGCTATGGCGCATCTCCGGAAAATGTACGACGGCTATCATTTCAGTCCGGACTGCGAGGACATATACAATCCTTTCAGCCTCCTGAACGCCCTGAATGACGGAGAATACGGAAAATACTGGTTCTTGTCGGGGACGCCGACATTCCTGATAGAGCTGCTCCGGAAATACGACTTCGATATAGAGTCTCTGGACGGGGTGACGGCATCATCGGAACAGTTCGATGTTCCTACGGAACAGATAGTCAATCCGCTGCCGGTTCTGTACCAAAGCGGCTATCTTACGATAAAGGACTATGATCCGGAATATATGGAATATACTCTGGCATATCCGAATGAGGAAGTCCGACTCGGTTTCATAGGGTCTCTTATACCGTATTATGTCAATGACCCGAACTTCGCAAGAAATTCGCTGATAACAGGAGTCGTGAAAGACCTGCGCAGAAACGATCTCGAAAGTTGCATGCAGCGCATCACGACCTTCTTCGCTTCAATCCCCTATGATCTGAACAACAAGACGGAGAAACATTTCCACACGCTGTTTTATCTGCTTTTTTCAATGACGGGACTTTATGTCGAAAGCGAGGTCAAGAGTGCAGTCGGAAGAGCCGATATAGTAATCAAGACGGAGACTCACATCTATGTCTTTGAACTGAAACTGGACGGCTCTGCAGATGAAGCCCTGAAGCAGATAGACAGCAAGGGCTATCTTGTGCCGTACAGGACGGACGGCAGG
>DVIP01000169.1 GCA_018711225.1 Candidatus Cryptobacteroides intestinipullorum
CGGCGGCTCTTGACAATGACACCCTGCTGGCTTCCTACGGTTTCACTCCGGAAAATGTCTTCGCCCTTTTTCTTCCGGACACATACGAAATGTACTGGACCGCATCAGTGGAATCAATATTGGGAAGGTTCAAAAAGGAATATGACAGTTTCTGGACTCCCGAACGCGTATCTCTGGCTGCAGATCAGGGGCTTACACCGATGGAGGCATCCATACTGGCGTCCATCGTGAACGGTGAGACGCTGAAGGCGGAAGAATATCCCAGGATTGCCGGAGTGTATCTGAACAGGCTGCACAGCGGAATGAAACTCCAGGCTGACCCTACGATTTGCTTCTGTTTTGACTATACGCTGGACAGGGTGCTGCGCAAACATCTGACTGTAGACTCCCCGTACAATACCTACAAATACAGGGGACTTCCTCCGGCACCTATCAATGTCCCTCCCAAAGCCTGTATAGAGGCTGTGCTCCATCCGGATGAGCATGGTTATCTTTATTTCTGCGCAAGCCCGGAGTTCGACGGGACACACAGATTCGCTGTCACTTACCGTGAACACCTGAAAAATGCCAGGGAATTTCAGCGTGCCCTGACAGCGCGGCAGAAAGTGGCCGGAATATAAGGAAACAGCCGGATTACAAATCCGGCTGAACGTTATGGATTCGTTTGAAGTACGAACGTTACTGATGTACGGACGTTATGGATTCGGCTGAAGTCCTAAGGTTCCAGAGCCGGTTGGGCAGGGAAATTCCGGTCGATCAGTCCGGCAATTTTTTCTGCGATTATTCTTGCAGAGCATGCTACAAGTTCCGGACACGGCCTTTTCCTGTAGTATTCCGCCGTACGGTCGGAAGGCCTCGGGGATTCCTGCTGTCCTTCATTTTCTGTTTTGCCAGCCTTTGGAGCGAGACCGAGCAGTTCACGGCATACGATACTACCGTTCTCCTTTCTGAATTTGCCAGCCATTTCCTGTACCAGAGCATAATTGGCCGTGCGTTCCTCCATGTTTTTCGGATGCACTGCAGGTGATATGAATCCTGCAGCCATTCCCATGGCAGAAACAGTACCGCAGACTTCCCGCATCCTTGCCATGCCTCCGCCGAAACCGGAAGCGACGGTAGCCAAAGTTTCTTCATCCGCACCGAATATGTCCTGGAATGCCAGAAGCACCGCCTGGCAGCAATTATATCCGTCAAGAAAATATTGTCTGGCGTTCTGCGCCCTTTCTTCTATGTCGATTTTTTCAGGTAATGAAATGGTTTTCATGTCGGCTTTGTTTTTCCGGACACAAATTTATATAAAAAACGTGGATTTGCTGTATCGGGGCAGCCGGATTACAAATCCGGCTGAACTATTTAAATATTGAAATTGCTGAACATTGAATAAAAAACAGCCGGATTACAAATCCGGCTGTACGTTTAGTTGCAATTCCTGCTATTCTAGAAATAGAATGTAACGGAAAGGTTGGAACCTATGTTTCCTGTCCCGAAACTGAAGCCGTGAGAGCTCGGACTTTCAAGTTCTGTCCATGTCTCGACCGCATTGCTGAGGGTATTGAAGCCTTCTCCCGTGTAGTAAGTGGCTTTGGTCCAGTTGTAGAGGGCGGAAATATTCACTTCACCTCCGATGGAAACCTTCGGTGCGACGAACCATTCTATGCCGGCAGAAAGTATCAGTCCTGCATAGTTGGAAGGAGAATCGCTGAATCTCGAGAGATAACGCATTGACGAGAAACCGTCCGGAACCGGTGTTACTTCAGAATTCGGAAATGCTACGGACGGATTCTGGTTGATTTCGGTTATGGCGTTGCCGTATGTGTATTTCGTGCGGTCATAGCTGAATGCATACATGAGTCCTGCACTGAACACTCCCTGGACGCGGCGTTTGCCTACACGGTATTCTATAGCTGCACTGAAACTTCCACCGCTTTCTCTGGTGATGTATGAGTCCGTGAGTTTCTTTCCTGACAGAGGATCGTTTGTCAGTTCCGCATCATCCGGTACATAGGCATTCTGTGTGTTGGCATCATGAATCCATCCGAGGTTCACCCGGAGTCCGAGTTCGTCGGTCAGCATATACTTTCCGGCTATGGACACTGTAGGCTGGTTAATGCCTCCGGCATTGTACGGATCACCTCCGAATGTGCCGATGGTCTGGTCTGCGGTATTGTTGAAAATGTTGCCGATGAAGTTTATGAACGGATTGGCACTCACACTGATAGCGAAATCACCTGCCTCCGGCAGATATTCGCTCACGTCCTTCTTTTCCTTCCCGTCCTTTGCAGACACGGTGACGGCTGCAGAGCACAGACAAGCCAGAAGGATTCCTGTAAGTAATATTGATTTTTTCATGACTGTTCTCTTTTTTAGATGAGACTATTTGCCCATTTGAACGGATCGTTCTTTACGATATCGTCATTTCCGTCTTCAAAAACATTGACACCAGGTATCTCTGCGTCCGCATCAGCCGGTTCAGTCGAGATGTCCAATGCCGGAATCTTTACGGCAACGCCCAATTTGTGTTTTGATCCGAGGTTAGCAGGGCTGCTGGTAGCACCATTGTATATGACTTCCACATCCACTGATTCCCAATTGTAGTCGCCAGGGTTTCTCGTATCTTCTATGGCATACCAATGCTCGAAATTTTTTACCAAAGACGCATCTGCCTTTGCAGTAAATGAAGTGGTGATACCATTGTCATAGCAGTTGGTCGGCAGAGTCATATTGGCAGTATACTTGCCGTCTCTGTCGGTCGTAGCGGTTACAGAGATTTCATAAAGGGTTTTATTGTCTTTGTTATTGACAATTTTAGCCGTGACAGTTACAGGGTAGTCGGCGAGACTTTCTCCCGGATAATCTGTGTTATTATAATATCCAGGAACACCGATATATGCGTCAGAATCTTTGCCCTTCGCTTCCTCGTTTTCTATCCATGCCTGGACACGGACTTCTCCTGTCACTTCCACTTCCTGATCAAAGGCAACTGGTAATTCATTGTCACTCTTGACCAGAAGATTCACTACTTCTATTTTCTTCTGTTCAAGTGAGATATTGTTTATCGAAGTGGTATTCTCACCGGCCTCGGTATTGTTATACAGAGCATTCGGTATATCCACTACGGCATTGTCCCTTACAAGAGTCTTGGTGGTATAGAAAGGAATCACGTCTACAGAAGCAGTGAGCTGGCGTGAGCTGATAGGAATCTCGATTCTGTAGTTTCCGTTGTCGTCAGTCACGGCTTCGAAGTACTGGTTCCCGCTGGCGCCGTCCGCATAACCGGATGTAGGGATGGTTACCATCACTGTCTGGCCTGCAACAGGAAGCTGATAGTTGGATATGATAGCTCCACCGGCCTCGGCCTGATAGTCTCCTACTTCGTATTTCACTGTTCCGGTGATTACCGCAGTAGAAGGAAGAGTGTCGAGATGCAGTTCAGACTGTTCTTTCTGGCACGAAACTGCCATAGCCGCGATTGCGAATAATCCGGCTGTAAAAGTCAAATGTTTCATAAGAGTTAAGATTATAATTAAAAATAATGTAACACACTTCTTGTTTTGCCGGAATCATTTTCCGGCCGTGTTTAACTGCAAAGATGCAGTTTTTTCTGTTTTTGTTGCAATATTTTCCTTTTTTGTATCTTTTTTCTGAAAAATAATATTGAAAGTCTATACTCTGGTGACTTTTATTATATTCTTTCTGACCCGGATCTGCGATATGACCTTGTCCAGTTCGAGGTTGTTCGGGACGGACAGCTTTATCTGTATGTCATACGTGCCGTTCCTGTCATTGTCGGAGACATTGAAGTTCCTTATGGATGCCTTGAAGGTATTCACGGTGTCGAAAATCTCGTTTATGACGGATGATTCATGAGCAGCCACGATTTTCAGCGTCACCTGGAAACTGGATGTGCCCTGGGTGTCGCTCCATTTCACCTTCTGGATCCTGTACGGATATTTCTCCATAAGACGGGCGGCATTCGTACAAGACATTCTGTGTATCTTGATTCCGTCCTTGACGGACACGAATCCGAATACATCGTCGCCAAATACAGGATTGCAGCACTTGGCCATCTTGTAGTCCAGTGACTTGACGTTCCGTGCATCTATGATGAGGATATCGTCCGCAGCGCCTTCGTGCTTCTTCTGCATGGCAGACTGCGGCTTTTCCGGCTGCCTGTCAGGTTCTTCGGCCGGTCTGTCCTCCGTCTTGCGGTCCAGAAAGTTCTTTACGTCAGCGATGTCGATACTTCCGTCAGCGACGGCGGCATAGAACGCGTTCACATTCCGGTGCTGGGTCTTCTTCATAAGGATTGCCATGTCCTCGTCATTCAGTTCCAGCTTCCAGTTCTTGAGGCGTCTTTCCAGCAGTTCCTTGCCTTCTGTAGCCTTCTGGAATTCGGCTTCGCTGAGCTTTTGCCGTATTTTGGTCCTGGCCTTGCTTGTCACCACGAAGTTCAGCCAGTCTGTGGAAGGCTTCTGGTTCTTGCCGCTCATTATTTCCACTATGTCGCCGGTGTGGAGCTTTTCCTTTATAGGCACTGCCTTGCCGTTCACCTTTCCTCCGGTGCAGCGTATTCCCAGGTTTGAGTGTATGTCGAATGCGAAGTCGAGCACAGTGGAGCCGGCCGCAAGTTTCCTGAGCTCGCCGGATGGTGTGAAGACGAATATTTCCTTTTCCGGAGGTGCTGGCAGATCGTCTTCGTAATATCCGGACGCACCTCCGTGTGACGTGTCTTCCGGATGTTCCAGGATATGTCTTACTGAGGTCAGCCATTTGTCCAGGGTGGCTTCGTGCCTGATGCCTTTGTAGGACCAGTGCGAAGCAAGTCCGTTTTCCGCGATTTCGTCCATTCTCCTGGTCCTGATCTGGACTTCAAGATACACGTTGTCCTTGTTTCTGACCGTAATGTGCAGGGATTCGTAACCGTTGGGTTTGGGATTGGATATCCAGTCCCTGAGGCGGTTCGTGTCGGATTCGTATTCTTCCGTAACCCTGGAGAACACTTTCCAGCAAAGCGCGTGTTCCTTTTCCCGGTCAGGCTCGCAGTCTATGATGAACCGGATGGCGAAGACGTCGTAGACACCCTCGAAAGGCACTTTCTGCTTCTGCATCTTCCTCCAGATGGAATATGCGGTCTTCGTCCTGATTTTCAGTTTGTATTTGATGCCTTCTTCCGAAAGTTTGCTTTTAAGAGGTTCGATGAACTGCGTCATGAGCTTCTGTCTGTCGCCTTCGGTGCTTTTCAGCTTGTTCGTTATCGCCCTGTACTGCTCCGGTTCCGCATACCGGAAATAGATGTCCTCCATCTCGCTCTTCATGTTGTAGAGTCCGAGCTGGTGTGCAAGAGGGATATAGAGCAGCAGCGTCTCGAGGATTTTCCTCTCTCTTGACAGTTTCGGGAACAGATCCAGAGACCGCATCACTTCCAGCCTGTCGGCCAGTTTCAATACGGTCACACGCGGGTCCTTCGAATATGAGACGATGAGTTTCTTGTAGTTTTCGGCTTCAAGTCTGGTGTCTTTCGGCTTTATGGTGGCTATCTTGTTCAGTCCGTCCACCATGGTCCTGACATCCTTTCCGAAATCATGTCCTTCCATGACATCGGTTTCCGGATGAAAGCGTTGTGCCTCGTGCAGGAATATGGCCGCGACACATTCTGCCGGAAGACCTATTTCGTCAGAAGCTATCCGGGCTACATTCACGGGATGTTCCATGAACGGCTTCCCGTTTCCCCTCGTCTGTCCTTCAAGAGCCTTTTCCGCTATATCGTATGCCTGCCTTATCAGGCTTTTTCCTTTTTCGTCATAATTCGGGAACAATTCTTCTGTTCTGTCCATAATAACCTCCGCTTTCTTGGCGCACTTCCTTTCAAATTTAGAAAAAAATATGCAAAAAACAGAAAAACCGTACCGTGTATCCGGACATTTATGGAAGCTAATCCTCTTTCCATACCTTGAGATATTCCTGGAGAGCCCACATTTCGTCCCTGTATCTCGCCGCTGCAGGGAAATCCAGGTCCGCCGCGGCTTTCTGCATGTTCTTTTTCGCAGTCTCCACAGCCTTTTCCACCTGGGCGCGCGTCATGGACCTGATGACAGGATCCTGAAGGACAGCTGCCAGGTCGGCTCTGATATATCCGTCGGCGTAAGCAGAGTTCGTTTCCCTTTTGGAATCATGTCCAAGACCCACGGAGACATAGCCTTTCCCAAGTTCGTTGGGGTCAGGGATATAGCGGGGATCGTCGTATGAGTTGGCGGCACTGACTTTTCCGGAAACGGTATTGGCCAGGCGCGGATTGTGTTTTCTGGCTCCGTCCGCGTCCTGTGTGCCGTCGGCGAGAATGTTTTTCTTGATACCTACCTGCGTAGGTGTTATGCCGTGTTTCTTGTTGTATTCCATCTGGCGGCTCCTTCTCCTGTTTGTCTCGTATATCGTCTCCTGCATGGAGCCGGTGATGGTGTCCGCATACATTATCACCAGGCCGTTCACATTCCTGGCCGCACGGCCTGCAGTCTGGGTGAGCGATCTTCCGGAGCGCAGGAAGCCTTCCTTGTCTGCATCCAGGATAGCGACAAGCGACACTGTCGGTATATCCAGACCTTCCCTCAGGAGGTTTACTCCCACCAGCACGTCGAAAAGCCCGTTCTTGAAATCCTCTATTATCTCCACTCTCTCCAGAGTGTCCACGTCTGAGTGTATGTAGCGGCATCTGACGCCCATTCTGGTGAAATATTTCTCCAGTTCCTCGGCCATTCTTTTGGTAAGCGTGGTGACAAGCACCCTTTCGTCCTTTTCTGCCCTTTTCCGGATTTCCTCCAGCAGGTCGTCCACCTGGTTTTCTGTCGGCCGCACTTCGATAGGCGGATCCAGAAGTCCGGTAGGTCTTACGACCTGTTCTACGACGAGTCCTCCGGACTTTTCCAGTTCATAGTCGCCCGGAGTGGCGCTCACATACACTGTCTGGCCTGTAATCTCTTCGAATTCCTCGAATTTCAGAGGCCTGTTGTCCGCTGCCGCAGGAAGTCTGAATCCGTATTCCACCAGGACACTTTTCCTGGAATGGTCGCCCCCGTACATTGCCCTTATCTGGGGCAGGGTGACATGGCTTTCGTCGATGAAGGTTATGAAGTCTTTCGGGAAATAATCTATGAGGCAGAACGGCCGCATCCCTTCTTTCCTGCCGTCGAAATATCTGGAATAGTTCTCGATTCCAGGGCAGTACCCCATCTCCTTGATCATTTCCAGGTCATATTCCACACGCTGCTTCAGCCTCTTGGCCTCCAGTGGCTTGTCCACACTTTCGAAATATTCGCACTGCTTCACGAGGTCGTCCTGTATCTCGCTGATGGCCTTGATGCTGCGCTCCCTGGTAGTGACGAAATTGTTTGCAGGGTATATCGCCACTTCTTCCAGGGAATCGAGAAATGCTCCCGAAACAGGGTCTATTACCGATATATTGTCCACTTCGTCTCCGAAAAACTCGATTCTTACAGCATTGTCCCCGTTACCGAGACAGATGTCCACAGTGTCGCCGCGCACCCTGAAAGAACCTCTTTTGAAATCGGCCTCGGTCCTGGAATAAAGCGCATCCACAAGCTGGTACAGAAACCGTGTCATGTTCCTGGCTTCTCCTTTTTTCACGTAAACCGTCTGCGAATGGAAGTCTTCCGGATTCCCTATTCCGTACAGGCAGGAGACGCTGGATATGACTATCACGTCACGCCGTCCCGAGAGCAGGGAAGAAGCGGCACTCAGACGCAGTTTCTCTATCTCGTCATTGATGCTCAGGTCTTTTTCTATATAGGTGTCAGTGGTGGGAATATACGCCTCAGGCTGGTAGTAGTCGTAGTATGAAACGAAATATTCCACGGCATTGTTCGGGAAAAACGACTTGAATTCCCCGTAAAGCTGGGCCGCAAGCGTCTTGTTGTGGCTCAGGATCAATGCCGGGCGCTGCAGCCTTTCTATCACGTTGGCCATAGTGAAAGTCTTGCCCGAGCCGGTAACTCCGAGCAGAGTGACTGCATCAATCCCACTGTCGAGTGCCGAACATATTCCTTTGATCGCTTCAGGCTGGTCCCCTGAAGGCTTGTAGTCTGATACTATCTGGAACTTCATTATTGTATAGCCTGTTTTCCGGCTGCAAATTTACGAAATTAACATAAATTCGCTAAAACGGATTCAGTGTAATTTTCTCTGCAGTATGACAGAAAACCTGTGAAAAATATGGTTATAGGAGTTTTTTTTTGATGGAAGATATATTGTATTGTAAAACAATGAATAAAACATAATTGTTTGAAGTGGGGACTTTTGTGGCATATGTGAAACAATTATGTTTTACGTGTTTATAGTGAGATAGTACACGTTTTGCCCCAGGTTATGCCTGGAGCAGAGCCGACGTTCCAAAGACTTTCCCTGGCGGTCAGTCTGCGTCCGTGCGGATCCACGCTGACTGCAATGAATGAAAGAAGCGTCTCGTCTTCCGACGAGTATTCGCCTTTCATGGGGGAATCCACTCTGAATACGGGAAGGATGATGCTGCCGTCGACTCCTTTCCATATATAAAATTCGTTGTAGTTTTTGTCTCCGTGGAACCAGGCTCTGATTTCAGGACGGGATGCTATGAAGTTCTCCAGTGTTTTCCAGTTTCCTTCAGGCTCCATGTCCGGGTATCTGACGGATGAGATGTCGGAAAGGAGGTTCTGGAACTTGTCCGTATCATTTATGTCATGTTTCCCGGAAGGGTTGGTGAAATGTTTGGCTTCCGCTTCGGGAGGATCATGGGTGAAAAGCAGGACTGGAAAGCCGCTACTGTCCGCTGTTTCGGCTTCATACCATC
>DVIP01000170.1 GCA_018711225.1 Candidatus Cryptobacteroides intestinipullorum
GTCGCTGTACCCGGTAATCGTCCCTTCCGGGAATGTCACGGTATATGTCTGTCCGGCGTCAAGACCCGACAGACTGACCGTCACTTCCGTCATATAGGCTTCAATGCCGTCTATCACAGCATCATTGTCCACGGTTATCAGTTCCCGCTGAGCCGTCGGACACATTACGTTCCTGTCAAAAACCATCGTCAGGTCGATGGCATCACCGACAATACCGGTCGCCCCGTCCTCCGGATCCGATGAGACCAGCACCGGAGCCTCCGTTTCTCCGCCTCTGGGATTTTCTTCCTCCGGCTGACACGAAGATACCGTCAAAGCGAGTAACATGATTGTCGCAAGACTGAAAAAATATTTCATTTTCAAATACTTATAATTCAATACCATAAATCGCCGTTCCTGCCGTCAACGTTCTGTTGTCAACGTTCTGCCGGATATGCTATCCGGCAGAACAATAAACAGTATCGGACAATTTTATTCCGTAAAATAAATTCTCGTGACTGTGGCTTTCTGACCGCCGACAACCATCCCGGAGGTCTTGATTGTTTCCAAATCCGCGTCACTTATTTTGTATGATATTTCTCCCTCACCGGCAGTTACAGTCACCGTACCATATGCCGGATCAGCATCTGTTATTGACGGTATTACCGGCCACCCGTCCGAGGCGAACATGATCTTGAGCTGAGCGTTGGTTTCATCCGCTGCAGTCGTGTATGCTACATGCAATGTCGCTCCCGAAGACAGACTCTGGAAAACGCTTGTATTTGTTACCGACACAGAGGTTGACCAACCCGTACCGAGGTCTGTATTGCCGCTCCACACTTCGGTTTCCGACCCGCTTCCGGACGGTTCTGTCCTTATGGTTATTTTGTAAAGGGTATAGTTGCAGCCGGTGATTATAACTCCGTTGGCAGCTATGATTTCATCCAGCATCGCCTGGGTCAGAGGAATTTCCACAACAGTCTGTCCTGCTGTCATTTCAACAAAAATCTTGTTGGTGAAATCCGGCCAGCCATCGGCAGGTGACTTCAGATTGAACTGCCAGTAGTTTACTGAAGGATCCTGCTCAAGTTCGGCTACAAGCGTCACATTCCCTGCAGAAAGGTCTATCGAGTTCCAGTCGAATGCGCCGTACGCAAGATCCTTGCTCGATGCAGCCCAGTTTCCTGTAACAAGTTCTCCGGTCCAGATGACATGTTCCGTAACTGAATTCGATATGCAGTCTATGGTGTATTCGGTCACTCCATTCGAAGAAACAAGTCTGATTACGGTAGATGCGCCTGCCGACATCGGAAGAGAAATATACAGGCTTCCGCTGCTGAGCAGATAATCGGTATCCGCACCGTTTACCTGTACTCCGGTAAGTACATCACCGTTTTCTACAGGGACCACAAGGACTGTTCCGGCATATATTTCCTCATCCTCGGAAGGAAGTTCCGCAATATAGCAGGCTTCAGGTTTGTCGATCTGAAGTTCCGGAGCCTCCATCGTGCCGCCGTTGGCAAGATTGAATGTAAGCGCTCCTGTAACTGCGGCAGTCGGTACCGTGACTGTTATGGTTTCTGCGGCAGTCTCGATGGCCACTGAGACATCTCCTCCGAACACTATGCCTGTCACGAGTTTCAGATTGTCTCCCGTAATGGTGAGTTCCGACCCTGCGGACACAGGATTGGGGTTATAAGTTATGTTGGCCGGTTTTACCAGCGTAAACTTTACGGTGGCAGTCTTGCTGTTCGCCATGGTCAAGGTGATGTCACCTTCCTGAGCCGTTTCAGGTACTGTAAATGTTATGGAACCTTCCGACAGCTGCCATCCTTCCACCTCTCCCGAATTAGGAAGGGAAACAGATGTCACCAGGTCGAGATCCTTCCCTGAAACAGTCAGGTTATCACCGGGATTTACAGGAGTTTCAGGAGAAACTGCCAGTTCCGTCGGGATTACGGTTTCATAGTTGCCCGCAAGTATCTCGATTCCTGAAGCCGTCACCACATAGGCATCTCCGTCCTGTGCTTCAGCCGGGAGGACAAATGTAATGGAAGTATTCGCATCGTTCAGGTTCAGTTCCGTAACGAAAACTCCGCCAGGAAGATCTACCGATGTCACCAGATTCAGATCCGTCCCCGTAATCGTAACGGTCTCCCCTGCTTTCCATCTGGATGCCGTCATATCGGTGACGGCAGGCAGTGCGACGGTGAGGCTTTCTTCCGAATAGATGACATTCGGGAAGAGTCCGTCATTTTCCGGGAGGGTCATATCGAGATCACCCAGGCCGATTTCACCTGTCTGCGCCTCTGCAGGCACCTTCACCTGTATTTCATAACGGTCATGCTTCACGAAGTCCTTTCCGGACACTATGACTTCTTCCGCAAACACCACCTCGTTGATAAGATTCAGATAGTCTCCCTTAATGGTGATGACGTCACCCGGCTTTACTGATGCCGGAGAGAATCCGTCCAATACTATAGGCTCGGAATAGGTAAGCTCCGTTTTGGTGACGATTTCCGTCCCGTCGTCAGCGACGAGTGTGAGCAGTCCCGGTTCCGGACCGTCTTTCGGGACGATGATACGGATTTCGCTCGGAACACCTGCCTGAACCACTTCTATCTCAGTTACAGGGTCCACTCCCGGTATTACCACCGAGACAATCCTGTCCAGATTGCTCCCGAGGAAACGGAGTTCACCTCCCCGGGCTACGGGCTGAGGGCCGTATGCGCTCAGGGACACGGCGTCAGAGGTGTACTGGTCGGTGCTCAGTTCTTCAGGAGAGCATCCGGCGAATACCGTAAGGCACATTGCTGCCAGTGCCGAATATATATACCTTAATGTTTTCATAACCTGTCATTTTATCTGTTTGGTACTGCCCTGATATTGTCTATCCTGATTATCGGGGTACACTCCGTTCCCGTGAGGCCGCCTCCCACCACGAATATGTTCAGGCTGGCGAAATCATCGGCAGACAGTGTTCCCGTAGCCTGTGCCCCGCTGAAGCCGTATGTGAAGTCAGAGAACGGAACGGTGACCGTTATCCATTCGTCACCGGTGTCGAAACTGCCTGTATCGGACCACGGGCGGTAGAATCCGCGAGGCAGGACATCATCCTGGAAGTAGGTATTGTTCGGGCCGGCCATGGTATTGCCGTAAATGTCGGTTCCGGCATTGCCGTAGGAAACCTTGTCCGTACCGGCGAAAATCAGCTGCATGGTACCGGCGCTCCACGGGTTGGATGACGGTATGTACATTTCGAATTTCAGTGACATGTTCTCGAAATCCGAGAAATCCACCAGATCTGTCAGCCGCAGTCCGTCAGCAGGATAAGAGGTGGGAGTGCTCCAGTCACCCGGCCAGTATTCGAAAGCGAACTGCGAATCGTTCCAGCCTCCGTCGGCAGACATCGCAGTGCTGCCGTCTCCGAGCTGGACGTAGTTTCCGCGGATTCCTCCTTCGGAAGCGATTACCCTGTTATGCCAGCCGTGGTTCGAAAGCCCGGTGCCGCCCTCGTCGAAATCGAAGAGATAGCCCCTGCTGTCGAGATAATGGAAATAACCCTGCTGCTCGCCGTAGACTGTGGTTACTGTGACAGGACCTTCTTCTGCTCCCTCAGGTACCACAAAGGTGATTTCACTCATGGAGACGGACTGTATTTCAGTCACAGGCACGTCGCCGGAAAACATGATTTCAAGCGGTACGTTAGGGTCATCCACGAAATAGTTTCCGTACAACGTGGCCACACTCCCGGCTTCCGCGTATTCGCACGACATGGAGCTGACTGTCGGTCCCGGCACAATGACACTGAAATCGTATGTCACGGTGTCCCTGGCTGCGGTTATCATATACATCTTGTCTGACACCACTCCCGGAATAGTGCCCGGAACCGTCACTATGAGAGTATTGTCCGTCATGTAGCTTGTATTTAGGATAGCCTGCTGGTCATTGAACCAGAGCTGGTAAATGCTGCGCAGATTGTCGCCCACGAGACATATCTGGTTGTCCATATAGGCTCCCGTCAAGAGGGAGTCGGATGCGTCCACGTCCACCGGACGGACATAATAGACTGTCGGCACCCCGTCGGCAAGTTCGAACTTGCCGGGCGTCTCCTCGCAGGAAGTCATGGCGAATCCTGTCATGACAGCTGCAGCCGCCCCTATGTATTTGAAATATCGGTATATGTTTTTCATTGTATTCTGCCGTTAAAAGTCATAACTGTATGTTGCCCTGATGTCTACTTCCCGAGCCGGTTCCATGAGATGAGGGTTGAATACCACATCCTCTGACGGGAAAGGAAGGGTGAAGCTGGATGCTGTCACGTTAGGTGCCGGAGTATCCGAGTCATACCTCATGGTACTCTCGTCCACGGTCCAGTCACCGTTATTGTAATAGTTCTCGTAAAGTTCTCCGAGACCGTACCATGAATTTCTCTTCTGGTTCCTGATTTCGTTTATGGCACCCTCCATGTCATAGTATGAGCGGCGAACGAAATCATACCAGCGGTCGCCCTCCAGTGCAAGTTCAAGCCGGCGCTCCTTCCAGACATCTTCCCAGGTCAGGACACCGGAAGTGTTTTCCGATGCACCTGCACGGCGGCGGACCCTGTTGTATGCCTCGATGGCTGTCTCGTCGGATGTAGTCTGTGAAGGCCCCATCTTGGCCTCGGCATATATCAGAAGCACATCGGCGAAACGGAGAAGATGCGTTGCAAGCCCGGAAGCCATGTTGGATGCACTCGTACCGAGACCGGCCACATGGTCGGCCTGACGGCCGGTAAGGTGTTTCACGGCATTCGCTCCGGTAGGAGACTGGAACTGTCCGCTCGGACCGCCCTTGCCGTAGTCTTCCGAATCATAGATGAAACGCAGATAGTCGAAACCGCCCTTGTCAGTCCAGAAATAATCGTATGTGTCACCTGCCATCATCATGGTAGCCTTGCGGCGTGAATCCGCCTCTGAGACACGCTCGGCAGGATTCTGGAGAGGGTCCACACCGAAAGCCTCCTGAAGGTCCACTGACGGTCCGCGCCATCCGCCCCAGCAGTTTTCCTCGAAATCGGAGAATCCCGTCAGAGCCAGATCAGGCTGGAGGCTGTTCTGCTGTGTCCACGGATTACGTCCGGCAGACCACTGCCATGATATGAGGCATTCCTGGTTGATATTGTTTGCCAGACGGAAGATATCAGAGTAGACAGGCATGAGGTCACGCCCTGAGTTCTGTATCACATCCCATGCGTAGGCGGCCGCCTTCGAGAGATCATCGGCGCTCAAAGTGCCTGAAAGCCCGGCCCTGGTCAGATACACCTTGGCGAGAAGGGCCTCGGCAGCATAGTAGTCTATTCGTCCGTCTGCATTGACACCTGAATGAGGAAGCAGCTCCATGGCCTTTTCGAGGGTCATAATGATGTACTCGTAGACATTGGCACGGGTGACCTTGTACAGGTTGTTGTAGTCACCGGACACGATAAGGTCGGTATTGTTGTGAACGATAGGCACTTCGCCGAATGTACGCACCATGTAGAAGTATGCGAATGCCTTCCATGTCAGGGCCTCGCCGATACACTGGTTTTTCACTTCCTGTGAAGGTCCTTCGGAATTGAGGATATTGTCTATCACCGTATTGGCATGGCCGTTCACAGACCAGAGGGAATAGGACATGTTCACCAGGTCCACATCCGTGCCGTTCACGGAAAGGTCCAGATACTGGCTTTCTCCCATATAGAGATTTCCCGACATGACCTCGGCCACCCAGAGAAATGCCCTCTGGAAGTCGTACCACGGCGAATTGTACAGATAGTTCACTCCCTGGATGCACTGATCGTCATTCTGGTAGAAATTCGATACATTGTAGGTATCTTCGGCAGGACGGTTCAGGAAATCGCTGCATGATGCGGCTCCTGTGAGAAGAACGCCTGCCAGTGCAATTTTTATGATATCGTATTTCATTTTTATGCTCCTATTAAAATTAGAATGTGATATTCAAACCTACAGAGTATGTTGTAGGGCTCGGGTAACGCCCGTTGTCCACGCCATACGTAAGTCCTGCCGAATCCTGAGTGCTCGCACCGATTTCCGGGTCATATCCCGAATAATTGGTGAAAGTATAGAGGTTCTGTATGTTGCAGTATATGCGGAGGTTCTCGATTCTGGCCTTGGACAGCCACTTCTTGGGGAAGGTGTAGCCCAGAGTGATGTTCTTGATACGGAGGTATGAACCGTCCTCGATGTATCTGTCGCTCATGCGGTCATTGTCGTTAGGGTCGTTGATTGACGCGCGAGGGGTCTTGGTACCGGAATTGGCTACCTTGACATTGGTGATGTCATCATACCAGTTCGAGCCGTCCTCATATACCTTGTCGGCATCTATAGGCACGAGCTTCGCCCTGTCGGAAACGGAGTTGAGCTGGTTGGTCCATGCGCTGTTCATGTGCGTAAGGGTGATAGAATTGTAGTTCAGCACCTTGTTCCCGTAAGACCCGTTCAGGAATATGCTCAGGTCGAAATTCTTGTAATAGAAGCTGTTTGTCCATCCGAAGGTGAATACCGGAAGCGGAGAACCGAGGTTCACGCGGTCGTTCTCGTCGATGACTCCGTCACCTGCGTCCGCCACTCCGTCGCCGTCAGTATCAACGGTCAGCTGGTCCTTGTACTTGATATCGCCCACCCAGACGGTATTGGTTCTGTTGAACACCCCGTCGGCAGGATAGGATGACGGCTTCGGAGAGTTCTGGATATCTTCCAGAGACTCGTACACGCCTTCCACTTCATAGCCGTAGAAATTGTACAGGGATTCTCCTACCGTAGACATGGACACCACATCGTTGTACTGTCCGTACCCTACCAGCGCGGCATTTTCCGTTCCGGAGAGGGAGAGAAGCTTGTTCTTGTTGAATGAAATCTGGAAATTGCTGTCCCATGAGAATTTGCCCTGGACAGGATGCGCGTCGAGGGTTATTTCAAGTCCCCTGTTCTCTATGCTGCCGTAGTTTCCCTTAGGTGCGGCAAGTACTGAGGATATGTTACCCTGCGTTCCCATGTAGGAAGGAAGCTGCATGGACATGAGCATGTCATCGGAACGTTTCAGATACGCATCCACGATAAGGTTCAGCCTGTCATCGAAGAATCCGAGGTCGAGACCGATGTTCCACTGTGACTGGGATTCCCATCTGATACCTGTATTAGGTATGTTGGACGGTCTGTAGCCCATTCCCAGGCCGGTAGGCATCCTGCTTATGGCAGAGCCCCATGCGTATGCGCCGATATTTGCGTTTCCTGTCTGTCCCCAGCCCACACGGAGTTTTCCGTTGCTGATGACATCCCTCACGCTCTCGAAGAATTTCTCGTTCGAGAATCTCCATGAAGCGGCTACGGAATGGAATCCAGCCCATCTGTTGTCGGGACCGAAGTTCGAGGAACCGTCATATCGGAAAGTATAGGTCAATAAGTAGCGGTCGTCATAGTTGTAGGTTTCACGTGTGAAGACGGACGCCATGGAAGAACTGCCGAATCCTGAAGATATGACTGGAGTACCTGTTCCGAGAGCCGGATTGTGCACGGCATCGGAAGGAAGGCCGTTGTTGAACACGCTGGCGTTTTCATAACGGGATTCCCACATTTCATGTCCGACCATCGCAGTCAGGCTGTGTTTTCCCCATGTATTGGAATAAGTGAGGTAATTTTTCAGCTGCCAGAACGTATTCTTGTTGTTCTGTATGCTGCTCTCGTTCGTCTCTCTGGTCCAGTTTCCGAAGTCGAGCATCGGCTTGTAGCGTTCAGCCTTGCTCCAGCCCAGATCAAAACCGAGTTCGGTATGCCATACGAGGTGCTTTACCGGGGTGATGTCGGCGAAAATGCTTCCGGTAAGTTTCTGGCGGTTCAGCAGAATGTCATCCTCCATGGCTATTCCGATAGGGTTCGGATTCGTGTTGTGCTCATCCACTATGGAGGCGTAGTTCCCGTCGAGATCATAGATAGGGATGTCCGGGCGTGTCGTAAGGGAGTAATAGATAAGTCCGGAATTGGAATCGGCCAGTTTCAGGTCATCATTCGTGGTGGCGAATGTGACGTTCAGTCCGAGCTTTATCCATTTCTTGAGCTGGGCGTCGAGGTTCGTACGCACACTGAAACGGTCGAAGTTGCTGCCGATGATGGTTCCCTGCTGGTCCATGTAGGAACCGGACACATAATACTGCACCTTGTCCGTACCTCCGGATACTGAAACCTGATGCTGGTGCTGGTAGGCCGTGCGGAAAATGGCATCCTGCCAGTTCGTGCCCTCTCCGAGAATGGACGGGTCCGAATAAATTTCGCTCGGGTCGGACATCTCGCCCACTACGGCGAGGTCATTGTAGAACTCGGCGAACTCCCTGAGATTCATCATATCCAGACGCTTGTTCTGCTGCGAAACGGCGAACATTCCGTCATACGAAATCTTGGCTTCTCCGGCCTTTCCCCTCTTGGTGGTGATAAGAACCACTCCGTTCGCACCCTGGGCGCCGTAAATCGCTGTAGCCGACGCATCCTTCAGGATTTCCATGCTCACGATATCGGCAGGGTTGATGGTAGACAGAGGCGATATGGTGGAAACCTTTCCGTTTCCCAAAGCGTCAGAGAGACCGAAATCCGCTCCGGATGAGCCTCCGCCCTGTACGATGACACCGTCTATCACATAGAGAGGTTCGGCATTGGCATTGATGGTAGCCTGGCCGCGGACACGGATTGAAGATGAAGAACCCGGGGCACCGGATGTCGTCACTGCCGATACACCGGCCGCCCTTCCCTGGAGGGACTGGTCCAGCGATGATATGACCGAGCCTTTGAGAGCTTCTTCATTCACGGACACCGAAGCTCCGGAAAGGTCGCTCCTTTTCATCGTACCGTAACCTACGACTACCACTTCGTCAAGGAGTTCAGTATCCTGCGCGAGTGTGATGTTGTATACGGTCTGCGTCCCGGTGACCTGTATCTGGACAGTCTTGAATCCGATAGAAGACACATCCACAACGGAGCCCGCGCCCACTTCCAGAATGTAGTTTCCATCAAGATCCGCAATGGCACCGTTCTGGGTACCGCTTTCTATGACACTTGCTCCGATCACCGGCTCGCCGGCTTCATCCAGGATCTTGCCGGTAATCGTGACCTTCTGTCCCTGGGCCGACAGCGCAAGACAGAAAAAGAGCAATGCCACACTGACAATCAATTTACTCTTCATGGTTATTGTTTTTATTGTTAATAATTAAGATAAATCCGTTGCAGATATTATCTTCCGTTAATCAGGTTTCCGAAAAATGCGTCCCTGGCAGTCCACCATCCCGGTTCCGTCTCCACATGATGGCCGGAAAGAGGGAAGGTGACATAACTTTTCGACGAAGTTATCTGATTGTATCCCGCGAAATTGGTATGAGGCGGACAGACATCGTCCTGAAGTCCGAATCCCATGAGTACAGGACAAACGATTCTGTCCGTAAAGTTCTTCACGTCGAAATAGGAAAGCGTGCGGTAGAGTTCTTCATCAGAGAGGCCAAGCCTTTCAGCTTCAGCCAATACCGGTCCGGCAGGCCAGCCTGCAATCCTGAAATAGTCAGGAAAGTCCGAAAGGAAAGGCACGAACGGGGCTATGCCCTTTATTCTCCTGTCCAGGGAAGCCGAGACAAGCGTGAAGGCACCTCCCTGGCTGCCGCCCTCGGCGAAAATCCGGGATGTGTCGGCTTTCTCACGTGAAGCCGCGAAATCCACGGCCCTGACCACATCCATGAAAGCGCCTCTGTAATAATAAGTGTCCCTGTCCGCAAGTCCCCTGATCACCCAGTCGTCCTTTTCCCCGGGCTTGCGGTTCAGACCCTGGTTCCTGACACAGAGGGTGAACTCCGCAACCTCAGGACGAGCGGAAGGGTCGTTGTACCAGACCTCCGCCCCGTAGCCCATATAATTTATGAAAACAGGGTATCTGCCCTCCTTCACGGGCTCGATATAGATTCCGGATATGTCTTCACCTCCGAAGGATTTCATATCCACACGGTAGGTCCTCCGGATATCATTTGAACGTTCAGGTATGAGGGTCAGCCTGTATTCCGGCCTTACCGCGGCCAGCTCTTCGAGACTTTCCGCCCAGAAATCATCGAAATCCACGGGTTTGTCCTGCGGTGATATTATCTTTTCCGGATCGCAGCCGATATTGAAAGTCCCGACAGTCCTGTACCCGCCGTCACTTGCGTGGATATTGTCATTGGAAGGTATATTGCCGCCGGCGGCAATATTGTCATTGACAGAAGTATTGCCGTTTACGGAATTATTGTCCTTTACGGAATTATTGTCCTTTACGGAAATTATTGCCTTATAGAATCCAGGGTCGAGACGGAATCCGAATGAAAGGGTATCTGTCGCATGCCTACCCACCCCCAGAGGATTTTCAGATACCGACACAGTGTCTCCGAGATCAGTCAGAAGGATGACTTTCAATCCCTTTTCGGATGTTCCAGAGGTCCTGACAGCTACCCTGAGGACAGCCTTCTCACCGGAAGAATACATCCAGTCGTTTTCAAGGACGGCGCTGGCGCTTATTCCGGAAATGCCGGACAGTTCTTCCACGGATTTTCTGACAAGCTCCACAGTGCTGCTGTCTGCCATGTATACCGAATTCAGTCCCTGCTGCTCCTGTGCGGGATCACCGCAATAGTCGTCTCCCGGTCTCCAGTATTCGTTCCCTGACTGGGATGCCGTTCCACCCCAGCCCCAGAAATTCGCCCCTGCAAGCAGCCCGCACTCACGTTTGGAATCCATGACACGACGGAATATGTGTGAATAATAAGTGTCGCGTGCGAATGTGGGTGTGCCTTTTTCGAATCTGAATCCGTCTCTCGGATATCCGAATTCCTCTATGACTACGGGCTTGCTGCATCTTCCGGCCACGGCCAGATGGGCGTCAATATATTCGTCTGTCTTCTCTATGGCTGACTGAAGGTCTTCCGAAACGGTGTTCCTGCCGGTCCAGCTCCAGTTGTAAGGCCAGACATGCACTGTAAGATAGTCTATATCGGGACATGAATGTATCTTCTCGTAAAGGCTGATATCGTTTTCGCATCCCCAGCTTCCTTCACTGCCTGCCGATACCATGTGGTTAGGATCAATGGACTTGATAAGTGCGGCGGACTCTGCAAGCCACTCTGCAAAAGCCGTCTTCACGCTGTCGTCTTCGGAAAAGCATCTCGGTTCGTTCGCTATCTGCCAGGAGAAAATGGCCGGGTCCTCCCTGTAAGGAATCCCGGTAACGGTATTGGTACGTGAAACCACGGTCCGGATATGGTCGGCGAAAAGTTCCTTCGCCCTGTCGTCTGTCACGAACCGTGAAGCGTATTCCATGTATGCAGGCCACCCGTCGACGGAAGGGAGCACAGCCTTTCCGGCACCGGCCCACTCCAGGTATCTGGCATAGCCTCCGGACCATTCCCATGCGTTGTTCAGGTACAGTACGGCCGACATCTTGCGCTTTCCCATCTCGGCAAGCAGCCAGTCGAGTCCGCGGAAAACCGATTCATCATAGACACCGGCTTCTGTCTGAAGGCTCGGCTCTATCTGTGACGGAATCCCTGCCGGGCCGTCACCGCCGACAAGAATGCGCAGGTTATCTATTCCGAGTGACTTCAGGGAATCCAGTTCGGCAGAAAGCCTTTCCCTGTCCCCGAAGGCCGTTTCCGAACCGAGGATGGCCCCGTACCAGAAATTGGCACCTATATAATAATAAGGAGAATTTTCCGACCAGCCTTCCGCAGGTATGAAATACCCGTCCGCCACACGGAAAAAACGGTTTTCAGGCTCCGTTCCCGAGCATGCCGCCAGGAACAGAACTGACAATAGTGTAAAAGGGAAGAATTTCAGTAACATCCGAGCATCATCAATTTATGTGGTTGACGATGCAAAGGTATCAAGACAGCGGCTGACAAACAAATACTAAGTTATCCAATAATGATACTATACCACTACCTTAATGATACTATACCACTACCTTGTTCTTTTTGTACATGGCTCGGAACTCCTTAGGAGTGACTCCCCTGCGGGCCTTGAATATGCGGTTGAAATTCGAAAGATTGTTGAAGCCGCATTCGAAACATATCTCCGATATGTTCGTGGTAGTGTCCACCAGCTGCCGTGCGGCAAAGCCGAGCCTGATGTCCAGGATATAGTCGGAAAGGGTCTTACCTGTCCTGAGTTTGAAGAAACGGCTGAACGATGTGGGTGTCATTCCGACCATCGCTGCCAGATCTTCAAGTCTGAACGGTTCCTTATAGTGGTCGTTTATGAACTGCTTGACCTTCTGCACGCGGCGGCTTTCGGGGTTCCGCTCCGCGTGTGAAAAGGAACTACTGGCCAGAATCCTGTAGTCGCTTCCGGACAGGTTATACAGCAGTTTGAGGAACTTGAGAAACCTCATGAAACCCTCCTGGACGGAGGCCAGACCGTCTATCATGGAATACACTTTCATGATAGTATGCCTGGAGAAAGCCAGGCCGTGGTCCGCATCCCTGAACATTTTCATGATAGGTGCGAACTGGTTCTTCATCATCAGACTGCCGGAAAGCAGGTCGGGAGAAAACTGTATGGTCACCTCCCGGATGTCTCCGGAACTGCATCTGCCGTTGTCCCAGGCATGTTCCAGATTTTCGGAGCATATCAGCACCAGGTCATAATCCCCGATTTCCTCTACGCTGTCGCCTACGATGCGCTTCACTCCGGCGGCATTCTCGATGAAATTAAGTTCATATTCCCTGTGCTGGTGCAGAGGATAGGTAAATTCCGTCTTGTGCCGGTCAACGATATAGAAACAGTCCTTTTCGGACAGAGGCGTGATTTCTTCAAGTACTTCACTCATAATTATCGGCTATCAGTTTAAGGTCAACACAAAAATAGGAAACTTATACGCAAAATGATACTTTTTTATCAATTATTTATTGTTAAGGAATAATTGTCATACCCCGGCAGATACCTTATAAATATTAATATTACTTTTGGTACATGACAATCCGGGGCCGGGTTCAAAAAGGCGGAGGCCATTTGACCCGAACTCATTAAACAGACAAGAAGATGACAGATGCCAGGGCTATCAGAATGAGAGAGGAAATGCTCTCGGAACTCACGGAAGACATACTTCCCTTCTGGATGGACAGAATGAAGGATGAAAGGAACGGAGGCTTCGCGGCCAGAATCACGGGAAAAGGTGTGAAAGACGAATGCGCCGAAAAAGGCGCCATACTGAATGCCAGAATCCTGTGGACATTTTCAGCCGCATACAGGGTGCTCGGAAAACAGGAATATCTGGAGACGGCCACACGCGCCAAAAGGGAAATAATCGACAGGTTCCATGACAAGACATACGGAGGGATATACTGGAGCCTGACACCTGACGGCAGGCCGTCCGACAGAAAAAAACAGATTTATGCCATCGGATTCGCCATTTACGGACTCAGCGAATACTGCAGGGCCACCGGGGATGCGGAAGCCCTTGAATATGCGGCAAAACTGTACCACGACATCGAGGACCACAGTTTCGACCATGAGAGGAACGGGTATCTGGAAGCATTTGCAGAAGACTGGAGCCCGCTTCAGGACATGAGGCTGAGTGAAAAGGACATCAACGAATGCAAGACCATGAACACACACCTGCATATCCTCGAACCTTATACCGCGCTTTACAGGGTATGGAAGGATGAAGGTCTCAGGGAAAGGCTTGAAAACCTCATACGTCTGTTCACGGAAAAGATAATGTCTCCGGAGACAGGACATCTGAGGCTCTTTTTCGACGAGAACTGGGTCAGCAGCCATGACATAATATCATACGGGCACGACATTGAGGCTTCGTGGCTCATCCATGAGGCCGCCTCGGTACTGGAAGATCCCGAACTCATGTCAGCGACGGCACCAGCAATAAAGACCATCGCGGAGGCTGCTTCAGAGGGATATGTACCCGGCGGCGGGATGATATACGAATTTCACGGAGACACGGGAGCGATAGATGCGGACAGACACTGGTGGGTTCAGGCTGAAACCGTCGTGGGTTATTTCAATCTGTGGCAGCTTGCGGGAAGGGAAGACGCTCTGGAAAAAGCCTGCGGATGCTGGGAGTTCATCAAACGCCATATCATAGACCGGGAAAACGGAGAATGGTTCTGGAGCCTGCGCGCAGACGGTACCGCCAACACTGACGACGACAAGGCCGGATTCTGGAAATGCCCTTACCACAACAGCCGCATGTGCCTGGAAATCATAGAAAGGGCATCCGTCTGAGATTATATCCGCGAATGACACTTACGCCTCGGGGCTGTCCGTTTCCAGAGATTTGGCATAGACCCTGCGGCGTTTGTGTATCTGGCTGTCGAATGTACTCCACAGTGTCTGAACCTTCAGATTGGTCTCCAGTTCCGGATTGCTTTCGGCATACTTGAATCCGAGCTTTATCAGAGACGGAATAAGGTCATAGAACATTACCGAATTTAATCCCTTGCTCCGGTACTCCGGCTTGGCAGCTACCAGCAGCAGGTCCAGCGTATCAGGACGGTTCACATAGAGGGCGTTCAGCAGATGCAGCCATCCGAACGGAAAAAGTCGCCCGCGAGCCTTCTTCAAGGCCATGGCCAGGGAAGGAAGCGTGATTCCGCAAGCCACCAGCTCGCCTTCAAGGTTTTCTATGAAGGTCACCATCCTCAGGTCGATGAATGTCAGGTACTGGCTTACATACTGGTCCATCTGCTTCTCCGTCAGCATCGAATATCCGTAAAGGTCCTTGTAGCATTCGTTTATAAGGCGGAACATCTTGTGGCCGTATTTTTCCTTCCTGATATCGGACATGGTCAGATGCCTGATTTTCAGGCGGTTCTTTTCCATGACCATGTTTGCCATCTTCTCGAAACGCTCAGGAAGGGATTCAGGCAGTCTGATAAGGTATTCCACCCAATCCACTTCCTTGTGATAGCCGAGCCTTTCAAAAAAGGCTGGATAATATTCGTAGTTATAGATGGTAATCATCGTCCCCATCTTGTCGAAACCGTCCACCAGCATGCCTTCCGGATCGAAATCCGTAAATCCCAGAGGACCGGCTATATCCGTCATGCCCCTCTCCCTGCCCCAGTCCGAAACGGTCTTCAGCAATGCCTCCAGCACTTCAATGTCCTCGATAAAGTCTATCCATCCGAAACGGACCTGGCGCACGTTCCAGGCTTCATTGGCCTTATGGTTTATAATGGCTGCCACACGCCCTGCCACCTTCCCGTCCTTATAGGCCAGGAAATAGTCGGCCTCACAAAATTCAAAGGCATGGTTCTTCTTCCTGTCAAGCGTAGCTGCATCGTCTGAAAGAAGGTTCGGGACATAACAGGGATGATTCTTGTACAAATTGTACGCAAAACTGATAAAAGTGCGCATCTCTCTGCGGGAAGACACTTTTTTCACTACAACTGGCATGGTTTAGGTCTTCTTTTGGTTTTCGGTTTTACTACACTAATGTCAGTTCGACGAATTATTTTACTCTGTATCAGAGATCCCGTCGAACTGACGTTACGATTTCTTCGAAATCCCTTTTCATTTTCGTGTCACCCCTCTTAAATTCTCCCCTCCATAGGGGAGAACTTACGCCGGACTTCGTCCTCTATAGAGGTGATTCTCTGAAATTCATTCCTTTCATTTCATCGAATCCACATTACATTAATGCGAATATAATGCATACTTGCTATTCTGCCAAAAAAAATTCACGTACGGAATCTGCAGGACAAGGATCTTTTCAGAGACCGTGCCGGCAGGATTCTGCGAATTATATTGTAAATTTGCCGGATGAAAATCATCGTAAGACATCCCTCCACTCTTCTGGAGTATCTTTATGAAGCCCTGGCCCCTCAGAGCCGGACAAGCATAAGGTCTCTGCTCACCCATTCCGGAATATCGGTAAACGGACAGATTACAACGGCTTTCGACCACCCGTTGGCCGAAGGTGACTGTATCATTACAGGGGCGGCCAGGAAAGAAAAGCAAATTGACAGAAGGCTGAAAATAGTCTATGAAGACAGGTGGCTCATAGTGGCAGACAAGACAAACGGGCTGCCTGCAATATCCACAGGGAAGGAAAATGAAGTGACAGCATATTCCATACTGTACGACTATGTAAGGTCTTCCGGTGACGGGAGCAGGATATTCATCGTGCACAGGCTCGACAGAGATACATCCGGCATCATGGTCTTCGCGAAAGACGAAAGTACCAAAAGGCTGCTGCAGGAAAACTGGAACGAAGCAGTGACGGAAAGGAAGTACACAGGAGTGGCCGAAGGAAGATTGCCGGAAACTGACGGAGAAATCGTATCTTGGCTGAAAGAAAATCCCAAATCACTGAAAATGAGCGCAGTTCCGTATGACAACGGCGGCAAGAAAGCTGTTACATCCTATCATCTTGCCGGTTTCAGGAAAGGGCTGTCCCTCGTGGAAATAACACTGGAAACGGGACGCAAGAACCAGATAAGGGTGCAGTTCGCAGCCATAGGCCATCCGATAGCCGGGGACAAAAAATACGGGGCGCAGACCAATCCTTTCGGCAGGCTTGCCCTCCATGCGTCTGTCCTGGAATTCCGGCATCCCCACACCGGGAAAACCATGAGATTCGTCTCTCCCGCCCCTTTCAGACTGTAGTTTTACAACGTATATCCTGCCTCTCTGATACGTCCCATATCGGTATCTATGTCAGCCCCCACCGTAGTGAGCATGTCTCCCATGATAGCGGCATTTATGCCGATACGGTAAGCTTTCATCATTGTATCCGCAGACAGTCTTGCCCTGCCTCCGGCAAAACGCAGTGCTGCATCGGGAAGGATGAAGCGCAGTATGGCTATTGTACGCAGTATTTCGTCCTCAGGTATCAGAGGCTGTGTTCCGAGAGGGGTTCCAGGGATGGGCGAAAGAATGTTGACAGGTACGGACTTCACGCCGAGGTCCCTCAGAAAGAAGGCAAGTTCCATCCTCTGGGCCAGGCTTTCCCCCATTCCGATTATCCCTCCGCTGCATATTTCCAGTCCGGCTTTCACCGCAGCCCTGAGAGTGGCTGTCTTTTCCTCCTGCGTATGGGTTGTACACAGTTTTCCGAAATATGAAGGCGCCGTTTCGAGATTGCAGTGGTACCTGGAAATACCTGCTTCCGCTACAGCCTTCATATCCTCTTCTGAAAGAAGACCTGCAGAAAGGCACAGGGAAATATCCACATTCTCCGCAAGCATCCTTACAGACTTGCACAGTTCATCTATTTCCGAAGGTTTCAGACGTCTGCCGCTGGTCACTATGGAAAATCTGCCTATCCCCTTCTTCCTGCTGTACCGTGCCGCCTCTATCAGTTTTCCAGCATCCACCAGCGGATATTCCCGGATATCGGAATGATAATGGGCAGACTGCGCACACCATTTGCAGTCTTCGGGACATTTTCCGGATTTTCCGTTGATGATGGAGCAGGTATCGAACTTCCCTGATGCGCAGGAAAACGTAATGCGCGAAGCCGCCCCGCACAGCGCATCAAGCGGAGCCTCCGCCAGACATGAAGCCTCATCCGGAGATATCCCTTTCTTCTCTCTTATCACCCTGTCAGCCAAAGACGTCACAAAATCCTCTTTCATATCCCTGTCTAATAGAATTTGACAATATCACCGGCCTCCTTTCTTCGCGGCTTCTCCACGCCGGAAGCACGTTCCCCAAGAGCAATGACCGAAAGGATGCATTCATTCTCCGGAATATGAAGTATGCCGCGGATGGCGTCTGCATCGCGTATTCCCATCACCAGGGAATCCACTCCTTCTTCAGCCGCTCTCAGGAGGAATATGGAATTCTGGAGACCGGCATCATAGATACCCCAGCCGTTTCCAAGCTCATTGGACGGTGTCCCGTCCTTCTCGTATCCGGAAATATTCCTGACGAATGTGCACACCACCAGAGCCTGCACGTTCTCGGTATTGCGGATATTCCACGAATAAAGGCACTCGCGCACGGCTGCTATCTTTTCGGGAGACATGACTGCGTGATACCGTGCAGTTTCCGTGTTTTTCCAAGACGGGGCCTCAAGAGCGGACGAAACAAACGAGCGTACAATATCTTCCGTCACTCTCTCCCCTTTCGCGAAGTCCCTTATGCTCCGCCTCTTTTCCAATATATCCTTCAGTTCCATATCCGGTATTATAAATGAAACAACGTTATATCATACATAAATGAGGTAGCGTTTTCCCCGGAAAGGAAAGCACTACCTCAACCTGATTTCCGGAAACTGTCCGATTATTCGGCCTTTCCGTCAGAACCGAGCACATTGATGATCTTGTGCTCATAAAGCTTCTTCATCTCGTCACGAGCCGGTCCGAGGTATTTGCGAGGGTCAAATTCAGCAGGTTTCTCTGCGAATACCTTGCGGATGGCGGCAGTCATTGCAAGACGGGAGTCAGAGTCGATGTTGATCTTGCAGACAGCAGACTTGGCAGCCTTGCGGAGCTCTTCTTCAGGAATACCGATGGCAGCCTCAAGGTTTCCGCCGTATTTGTTGATCATGTCCACATACTCCTGAGGCACGGATGACGAGCCGTGAAGTACGATAGGGAATCCAGGGAGCTCCTTCATCACGCCGTCGAGGACGTCGAATGCAAGTGGCGGAGGTACGAGACGGCCTGTCTTTGGATCGAGAGTGCACTGCTCCGGTTTGAACTTGTAGGCTCCGTGTGATGTTCCGATTGAAATGGCGAGAGAATCGCAGCCTGTCTTGGAAGTGAAGTCCACCACTTCTTCAGGCCTTGTATAAGTGTGGTGTTCAGCCTGTACTTCATCCTCAACGCCTGCGAGGACTCCAAGTTCGCCTTCTACAGTCACATCATACTGGTGTGCATAGTCAACGACTTTCCTGGTAAGGGCGACATTCTCGTCGTATGGAAGATGGGAGCCGTCGATCATGACTGATGAGAAGCCCATGTCTACACAGCTCTTGCAAAGCTCGAAAGAATCGCCGTGGTCAAGGTGAAGGACGATCTGAGGATTTTCCCAGCCGAGTTCCTTCGCATATTCTACTGCACCCTCTGCCATATAGCGGAGAAGGGTCTGGTTTGCATAGTTGCGCGCACCCTTTGATACCTGGAGGATCACAGGTGACTTGGTCTCTGCAGCAGCCTGGATAATGGCCTGAAGCTGCTCCATGTTGTTGAAATTGAATGCAGGGATTGCATAACCCCCATTGATAGCCTTGGCGAACATTTCCTTGGTGTTCACAAGGCCAAGAGTCTTATAAGATACCATAACCTTAATATATTAAAAGTATTGTTTCATCTTCAGGGAATCACGGAACAAAGAGGGTGACCCAAAAGTGACTTTTGGTCACCCTCAAACGTCTTTCTTCGAAAGACTAGACCCATCCTAACCCCCTACACCCCCTATTAGGGGATTAACCTTGACAGGTTTTCCTCCTTCGCACCTCAGGAATATCCAAATAAATTTGGTATTCCGTTCGGTTTGTCGTCGGTTGTGCGACTCCCAGTCGCGGTCCCTTCGGGACTTTTGACCCAGCCCCTTCATTCTGTCCTTTTTCTTCCGTTTTTCCCAAAACAACGCAAAAATAATTATTTTTGCAGAATATAAAAAATAAAAGAATATAATAACAAGTCCGACAGGAGCGCGGATCACGCAATACTCCGTACCGGACCGTCATGATTCCGTTATGAACAAGGTTATAATATTTTCAGCCCCGTCCGGATCAGGGAAAAGCACCATAGTCAACCATATCCTCGGCCTGTATCCGGAACTGGAATTTTCAGTATCGGCGACTTCCCGCGCCCCGAGAGGCCGGGAGCAGGACGGACGCGAATATTATTTCTTCACGGCCGACCGGTTCAGGGAGATGATAGAGGAAGGGAAATTCGTGGAATACGAGGAGGTCTATCCCGGCTCCTTCTACGGTACGCTGAAATCAGAGGTCGAAAGGATATGGCAGAAAGGCCATGTCATCATTTTCGATGTGGATGTGAAAGGCGGAGTGAACCTCAAGCGGATTTTCGGGGACAAGGCCCTCTCCGTATTCATCAGCGCCCCGTCCGTGGAGGTGCTCAGGGACAGGCTCGAAAAAAGGGCGACCGACAGTCCGGAAGCCATAGCCGGACGTGTAGCCAAGGCTGCGGAAGAAATGACATACGCCGGACAGTTCGACTATGTCCTGGTCAATGACAATCTTGAGAAGGCGTATGCCGAGGCGGACAGGGTCATAGGAGGATTCATACGCGAAGACCTGAGGCCGGAAAAGCAGGTATTTCAGGAGTGAAGCCGGAGAAGACAAATTCCATCAGGATGAAAATAGCCGTATATCCAGGATCTTTCAACCCCCTCCATATCGGGCACAAGGCCATAATCAGGTATCTGACTGCCGATATGGACTTCGACAACGTGTATCTGATAGTCTCACCCAAAAACCCGCTGAAGGACAATATCAGCGCCGAAAGCGCCAGAGACCGGTTCGAAGCGGCATGCAAGGCCGTAAGCAGGTCAGGGCTAAAGGTAAAGGCCGATGACATAGAACTCGGGATGCCGGCTCCGCAATACACGATAAGGACACTGGACGCCCTGAAGGAAAGGGAGCCGGATAACGACTTCACACTGGTAATCGGAGCCGACAACCTGGCGAACATCTGCCGGTGGAAGGACTACGAAAGGATTCTGTCCGAGTACGGGGTCGTCGTATTCCCGCGAAAAGGGACAGACTGCCGCCCTGTCAAGGAAAATATTGAAAAAAGGTTCCGCGAGAACGGCATGGTCTGCCGCATCGCCATCGCAGATGCCCCGATGGTGGATATCTCTTCCACGGAAATCAGGGAGGGCATCGGAAAGGGTGCCGACATGTCCGGATTCCTCATGTGATTTCCGCCTGGACGGGACATGCCGGACAGTACCGGAAAAAAAGAATTGGCAATGCATATAGAAACAGAAAGGAAATTCCTGGTCAATGATGACTCGTACAAGGAGATGGAGACAGAGTGTCACAGGCTGACGCAGGGCTACATCTGCCGGGAAAAAGGAAGAACGGTCAGAGTCAGGCTCTGGGATGACAGGGCATACCTTACGATAAAGGGGGCCGGAAGCGCCAGCGGTATGAGCAGGTATGAATGGGAAAAGGAAATATCCGCAGAAGATGCTGCGGACCTCTTCCGCCTGTGCCGTGAAGGATTCATAGACAAGACCAGACACATCGTCCCGTATGGAGGGAAGATATTCGAAGTGGATGAATTTCATGGAGAAAACTCAGGACTCACAGTGGCCGAGATAGAGCTCGGCTCGGAAGACGAGACGTTCTCCAGACCTCCATGGCTCGGAAAGGAAGTCACGGGTGACCGCCGCTATTATAACTCGATGCTGGTCATCTCCCCCTATTCAGACTGGGCGTCCGAATAAGGCTCACCGCCGGGAAGAAGGACTGATTCAGGTATTCCCTTCCATGCATAAGGGACGGGTGCTTCAATCGTCATTTCTTCCTTCCTGACAGGATGGATGAAGTTTATCCTGCGGGAATGCAGGCTGATGCTGCCGTCCGGATTCGATCTCG
Organism: Candidatus Cryptobacteroides intestinipullorum; assembly: GCA_018711225.1. GTDB lineage: Bacteria > Bacteroidota > Bacteroidia > Bacteroidales > UBA932 > Cryptobacteroides > Cryptobacteroides intestinipullorum. Next base: position 21,556 of record DVIP01000170.1, read on the forward strand.
GAGCCCCGTATTTCAGGTCTCCCTTTATGACACAGCCCATATCAGAAAGCTGGCACCGTATCTGGTGATGCCGGCCAGTAAGCAGTTTCACTTCCAGAAGCCAGTATCTGTCGGTCCTGCACAGAAGCCTGTATTCCAGTTCCGCCAGTTTGGCATTCTGCCTGCGTGCCCCGGGACGGCACATGTATGACTTGTTCCGCTCTTCGTTCCTGTATATGTACCCGGAAAGACGGGCCTGACTTTCCGGAGGGGCAGAACATACCAGCGCCCAATAATATTTATGCATGCCCCCCGTCCTGAACATTTCGTTCAGCCTGGCAAGCGCCTTGGAAGTCCTGGCCAGCACCACGATGCCGCTTACAGGACGGTCCAGACGGTGCGGCACTCCGAGGAAGACGCTGCCGGGCTTGGAATCCCGCATCGCGATGAAAGATTTGTAAAAGTCCGTGAGTGTCTCGTCTTCGGTCTTGTCAGCCTGTACGATCTCCCCCGCCCTCTTGTTCACGACAAGCAGATGGTTGTCTTCGTACAGAATGCGCTGTTCTGCGTCGGCATACTCTTCCGGAGCAAGCCGTCTGTAAGGTTTGAAAGGTGTACCGTTCTCCATCCTGACATCATTAAGGCACGGCAAAGTTAAGTTAAGTTTTCATATTGTAACACATCACTTGAAATATATTCCCCTAATTGGACGAAAAATCTATTTTCCCGCCGTTCATGTACTCGTCCCGAATATCCGTCGATTGTATATCCAGACAGACACATGCCGCATTTGGCTGACATGTCAGCAAGGATAATCTGACATTTTGACATGTTTGAAGCTTTTCAGGACAATGGCACAAGTTTCGATATTAGCCAGACGTCTTCCGGAACGGACATGGAAGTCCGGGAAGGAGGCAGGGCCGGTCGCTTCTGCAGATGCAGGGGCTTCCGGAAAAGAAAAACGAAAATAATCAAAAGGAGAAACAATATTATGGGAAAAATCATTGGTATTGACTTGGGAACCACGAACTCATGCGTGGCAGTCATGGAAGGCAACAAGCCTACCGTAATCATCAACAACGAAGGTCAGAGGACTACGCCTTCAGTAGTCGCATTCACCGACGGAGGTGAAAGGAAGATAGGTAACCCTGCCAAAAGACAGGCCATAACCAATCCTCACAAGACAGTCTTTTCCATCAAAAGGTTCATGGGAGAGACATACGACCAGGTAACGAATGAAGCCGAAAGAGTGCCTTACAAGGTAGTCCGCGGCGAAAACAATACACCGAGGGTCGACATCGACGGAAGGCTTTACACTCCACAGGAAATTTCGGCCATGATTCTTCAGAAAATGAAGAAGACAGCTGAAGACTATCTCAGGCAGGAAGTTACAGAAGCCGTCATAACGGTGCCTGCATACTTCTCAGACTCTCAGAGACAGGCTACAAAAGAGGCTGGAAAGATTGCCGGACTGGATGTAAAGCGTATCATCAACGAGCCTACGGCAGCAGCCCTTGCATACGGCCTTGACCAGAAAAACAAGGACATGAAGATAGCCGTATATGACCTTGGCGGCGGTACATTCGATATATCCATCATGGAACTCGGCGACGGTGTATTCGAGGTGAAATCCACCAACGGTGACACCCACCTGGGAGGTGATGATTTCGACCAGGTCATCATAGACTGGCTGGCATCTGAATTTGCAGCGGAAAACGGCGGAATCGACCTGAAGAAAGACCCTATGGCACTTCAGAGGCTGAAAGAAGCTGCAGAAAAAGCCAAGATAGAACTTTCAAGCCAGACATCTACCGAAATCAACCTTCCGTACATAATGCCTGTAGACGGTATTCCTAAACATCTGGTAAAGACTCTCACCAGGGCCAAATTCGAGCAGCTGGCAGACAGCCTTATCCAGAGGACGGTGGAACCGTGCCGCAAGGCTCTTGCAGATGCAGGCTACAGCGCATCGGATATCGACGAAGTCCTGCTTGTCGGCGGTTCTACACGTATTCCGGCTATCCAGGCTATCGTAGAGAAGTTCTTCGGAAAAGCTCCTAACAAGAGCGTGAACCCTGACGAGGTAGTGGCCATAGGTGCCGCAATACAGGGCGGCGTGCTGGCAGGTGATGTAAAGGACGTACTGCTGCTCGATGTCACTCCGCTTTCACTCGGTATCGAGACACTCGGCGGCGTGATGACAAAGCTCATCGACGCGAACACTACCATCCCTACCAGGAAATCACAGGTATTCTCTACAGCTGCAGATAACCAGCCTTCAGTAGAAATACACGTCCTCCAGGGTGAGAGGCCGATGGCCAAGGACAATAAGGAAATCGGCAAATTCCACCTGGACGGCATAGCACCTGCTCCAAGAGGTGTTCCTCAGATCGAAGTGACATTCGACATAGACGCAAACGGTATACTTAACGTATCTGCAAAAGACAAGGCTACCGGCAAGGAGCAGAACATCAGGATCGAGGCTTCTTCTGGACTTAGCGAAGAGGAAATCAAGAGGATGCGTGACGAAGCCAAGGCAAACGAGGCTTCCGACAAGGCAGAAAAGGAAAGAATCGACAAGATAAACAATGCTGACGCACTCTGCTTCCAGACCGAAAAGAATCTGAAGGAATACGGAGACAAGATTCCTGCCGACAAGAAAGGCGCTATAGAATCTGCCCTGAACAATCTGAAAGAGGCTGTGAAGAGCCAGAACATATCTGATATAGACAGATACAACAGCGAACTCGAATCAGCATGGCATGCAGCATCCGAGGATATGGCCAAGGCCGCAGGCGCCCAGCAGGGCGGGCCGCAGGGACCGTTCCAGGGAGGCCCTCAGGGACCGCAGAACGGACCTGACAACCAGGGACCTGACGAGCAGTAAAGTTTGTGTGCAATAAAGAGCGGCTGTGCCGGAGACAAATCCGGCGCAGCCGTTTTTTTCTTCCAACTCATTTCAGGACAAAATCCGAAACGTTCTTCAGACCTACAAGTCCATAATAAGAACTTTCTATGTCTCCTTTCAGACATACGAGTCTTCCCAGCATCTCCGGATTCAGAGCCAGATTCAAGGCATCCCTGACATCACCGGACGGCAGCTGTACCGCGATGCAGTTATTCCTGGACGAAACTGTGGAACGAGGTCCCAGAAGGATATTCGAGGCCGATTTGAACGGAGGCTCAAACGACGCATTGGCGGAAGTCAGGTCTCCCCCGACAATAAAACCGGAAACCCACACGTCATCCCTGCCGACATTCTCCGCTGCCTGTGCCACAGATATGGCAGACCCCGAAGATTCCCCTTTGGAGGATTCCTGACTTCCCAGATAATAGTCCTCCATAGTCCAGACCCTGGATGTATCCAGACTTATGGAAATACCCCTGGACCCCTCAGGATCAGACGCGGAAACGGAAATTTTCATGACAAGTATCTCCTGAGCGACTACCGTCCTGGTCAGAAGAACAGTCTCCCTGCCTCCGTCATACAATATAAGGGATATGGATCCTGGACTGAAATAGGCAATTCTGTCCTCCGAATAACTGTACATCAGCCTATGCGTCCCTGATTTCAGGAACAGCACCCCATCCGGATACTCCGTAAGAAAATCCGGAGAGATGTCCAGCCTGATTCCGGAATTGATCTGCCGGCAGTCCAGGCTGACCGCAATGTCTCCGGATGGAGGGACTACGACGCACTGTTCGTCCCCGTACTGGGGCGCCGAAAACTTCAAACCGGAAAAATCCTCAGACCGGACATATATGCTGTAACTGCCCGGATCTACGGAAATGGCTTCAGGCAATTCACCGTATATGCCGTCAAACACCTCTTTCCCGTTTTCATCTGTGACTGTGATAAGGAATTCATTCGTATCCGGCAACTCCTTTGAAACCTTGGAAATATCTTCCGGACTGCTGTCAAACCTGAACATCAGCCTGCCTTCAGCAGTATCTTCATTTACCTGCTTCCGACATGAAAAAGATACCGCCAACGCCATGAGCAGCATCGCGGCTGCAAGAACTCTTTTCAACTTCTTCATTTCTCCTCCTCTACTTAAACCGCCGCACCATTGCAGCTGACGGCAAAAGTATAACACGGCCAGGAAAAAGGTTTATCGAAAAAGAAAAAAGACTTTGCAGAAAAAGAAAATCCTTGCAGGAAAAGAAATTCCATTCCGTACTTCCGTTTCAGGCCTGCAGGAAAAATACAGGTGACGGATACGACCTCGGGAGGCAGCGCAGATGTACCGTCCCCTTCTCCACCCCGATTCCGGCCAGAGCCTCCGAAGAGGCCCTGTATGCCAGCTCTGGAGTATTGTTGTTCTCGCTCAGATGGCACAGGAAAATATTCCTGAGCTCCGGATGGAATACACGTTTCAACGCCTCCGCACACTCCGTATTGCTGAGATGCCCGCTGCCCTGTATTATCCTCATCTTCAGCTCGTATGTATAGGAGCCGGACATCAGCATCTCCTTGTCATAGTTCGACTCCAGAACCAGTGTCTGCGCCTGTGACGCATATTTCAGGAGGTCATCGGTTATCTGCCCGATATCGGTGGCTATCATGAATTTATGTCCGTCGAAGTCAATCGCATAGCCTACCGTCTGTACGGCATCGTGAGGCACCTCGAAACATCTGACCCCTATACCTGACAAATCCGTTTCGACCCCTTCTTCAAGTGTTTTCCTGTATGCGCCTATGATTCCTGCCGTAAAAGGATGTCTGGAAAGGGCATTGCCTATCGTTTCTGTCGTATATACCGGTTTGTGAAGTTTCTTGCAGAATGTTCCGAGGAATTTTATATGATCCAGATGCGCATGCGTGATGAGAATCCCCTCTATCGCATCCGGACTTATCCCGTTGTCCTTGAAAAACCTGGACAAACGCCTCAGGCTGACTCCGGCGTCGATTATGATTCCGCGTTCTTCCGAACCGAGATAATAACAGTTGCCGCAGCTTCCGCTGGACAGGCTAAAGAACTTCAGCATCTTCCTCGCAACCCTCCATCAGTTTTCATCTTCACAATACTTGTTTATCACGCTGTACGCCTCCGCGACCCCGAGTTCTCCTGCACGGGACAGATCTATACAGCCTTTCTCCCTGTCTTTCAGATATATGAGCACCAGTCCTCTGTTGAAATAGGCGTCGCCCATATAAGGATAAAGTTCGATGGCTTTCGTATAGCTTTCTATGGAATTGATATGTTCTGCGGACAGACAATAAAGATTTCCAAGATTGAAATGGAAATAAGGTATGTCCGGAACTGTCTCCACGGCGGACTTCATGTCGTTTATGGCTTCGGTATAGTCATACTGGTGCGTTATCTGATCCTTTACCCTGGCTCTGGTATTTCCGGAATCATCCATGGTAAGCACCTGGACATTGCTCTCTATGGATGAAATGAATTCTATCATCTGCGCCCTGAGCACAGCCCTGTTCATATAATAGAAAGCCTTGTAGTACTTTTCCAGCCCCGAATCCCCGGCTGACGACACGGCCTTGTCGTAGTAGTTGAGAGCCGAATTGAACTGTCTGGCATCAGTCTCGTACAATGCCCGTCCGAAACTGTTCATGGAATCTTCGGTGCCGTATCCGTACAATACCTTCTCCGCCGCGGACATCACTGCATCATCGGAAGAAATGGTATCGGCGGCCGTCAGGAGCATACCCACCCTGGAATCATTCATGAATCTGGAAATGAGAGGGTTTTCATAAGTATGCTCAAGGGCATACTGGACCTCCGGCTTCTTCTCGGCCAGAACGAAACGGTACAGAGGTCTCAGCCTGACATCTATATCACGGTGCTGCAGGAGTTCGTCATTGAAATCCTTCTGAGCGAAATCAGCATCCAAAGCCAGCAGCGCATTGTATTTTCTGGTGGTATCGGCAAAGGAAGCTTCACCCGAAGTGGTCTTCTGCCTGTACTCCTGCACCTTTTCGCGTGCGGTCTCGTAGTCCTGTCTGGAAGAGGCATAATCTCCGAGAAGATTTTTCACGTAAGCCCGGTTCATATACGCCTTCGCGAAATCAGGATACAGACTTATCGCCTTGTCGTAATCCTCCAGGGCATCACGGTAACGGCCCAGTTCGATGAAAATGGAAGCCCTGTTGAAATACGCCAGGACATTTTCCGGATTTATGTTCAGGACCCTGTCCATGTCGGACAACGCCGCCTCGTATTCTCCGACCTGGGCGTTTATCAGCCCCCTGTTGTAAAGTGTGAGGGCATTGCCGGGCTCGTCCCTGAGGACACGGTTCAAATCGGACATGGCGCTTATGTAATCCTGTGTTTCATAATACATTATCGCCCTGTTGAAATACGCGAAAGTATTGGACGTATCCAGATCTATGGCCCTGTCCATATCGGCAATGGCCTTGTCATACTCCTGTCTGGAGGCATATACGCGTCCCCTCCTGATATACCCTTCTGGATCGAACCTGTCCAGCTTGATGGCCCTGTTGTAATCATCAAGCGCCTTTGTGGTATCCTTAAGGAAAAGATAGCATGCACCCCTGTTCAGATATGCCGACGGATCCTTGGGTTCTTTCCTGATATAGCGGTTGAAGTCAGAAACGGCCTTGTCGAACTGCTGGGACAGGAAATAAGTGACACCGCGGCTGAAATACAACCCCACAAAACCGGGCCTCAGGCTGATAGCCTTCTCGAAATCCTCCAGCGCCGCCTCGTATCTTCCGGCCCTGCTTTCGGTTATGGCACGGTAATGATAGCCGGAAGTGAATACCTGATTCAGTCGGACAGACGTGTTGAAATCATTGTACGCACCCCTGACATCCCCCAGATTATATTTGGCGATTCCGCGGAAAAAATATGTCATGTAGTTCGTGGAATCAAGGGAAGCCAGGATATTGAAATTCTCTATCGCATCGGCATATTTCCCTTCGAATATAGACTGTCTCCCCCTGAAGAAGAATACGTTTGTATCGTACTGAGCCGACGCCTCCCCTACAAACAGCGCAAACAGCAGCACGGACACAGCGAATATTTTCCTTAAAACCTCCGGCACCCTATAAAAATTTCCGATTGATACTTAATTTTCCTAATTTTGCCGGCTTGTAACCGGCAACCGACAAAGATAATCATTTATCATGCCCAGCAAGAAAAAAACAGACAAAAATAAATTCATATTCCTGGTCCTGGCCGTCATGATCTGTGCCAATGCCGGAACACTCGGTGCACAAAGTTTCTGGATATCAAACGACAATGCGGCACACAACCTGGTATGGAAAGAAAAACTGGAACGCAGGATAGAATTTCTAAGCGACTCGCTGTGTGAAGGCAGGGCTACAGGGACAAGAGGTGCTACGGAAGCCGCATTCCGGATCATGAGCCATTTCAGGCAGGCCGGGCTAATGCCTTTTGACAGCACCTATTCCAAATCCTTCATTGCAGGAGAAGGCGTTACGGGCCATAATATCATGGGGATGCTGCCCGGCTCCAGAACCAGGCCGTGCGACTCGTACATAATTCTGGGAGCACATTACGACCACCTGGGAATACTCGGAGGAAAGATGTACCCGGGAGCGGACAACAATGCGTCAGGTGTAGCCGCACTGATGAGTCTGTGCGACATGTTCTCAGCCATGAAGACAGCCGGACGGGCATACGGAAGAAACATAATATTCGTCTGTTTCGATGCCAAGGAAATGAACATGGCAGGTTCAAGGGCTGTATGGGAAATGATTGAAAACGGCCAGCTGAAAGACCCTCTTTCAGGAAAACCCATCACGAAAGACAAGATATACGCCATGGCCAACATGGAACAGATAGGCAGCTCGCTCGCCCCTCTGGATTCCGGCAGGAAAGACTATCTGATAGCACTGGGAAACAACACTCTCCCTTCGGAGGGGACCAGAAGGCTTCTGTCCCTGTGCAACCGCTTCTACGGCACTATGCTGGAACTGTCCGAGACCTATTACGGCAGCGCCAAATTCACGGATATCTTCTACGGCATTTCCGACCAGAAGATATTCGCCGACAACGGGATTCCCGCAGTATTCTTCACATCGGGCATCACGCTGAACACGTTCAAAACTTACGACACCGTAGAGACCCTCGATCTGGATGTCCTGAGAAAAAGGATCATTCTGATATTCCACTGGGCAGAGAAACTTCTCGGCTGAAAAAGGAGGATTCCGGCTACATCAGTTCGTTGTAAATGTCGATATACCTTCTGGCCGTACGTTCCCATGAAAAACTCAGGGCATGTTTTTTCATGTCTTCCAGATCTTTCGCTCCGCCGGCGAATTCCTCCATTCCCTTGCGGAACTGGGCTGTCATGATGTCCGGGTCGAAATTATGGTCGAAATAGAAAGCATAACTGCCGCCGATTTCCGGCAAGGAAGTCCTGTCCGAAAGGAAAATGGGCTTCTGGTAATACATCGCCTCAATGACAGGCAGCCCGAATCCTTCGGCTACGGACGGGAACAGAAAGGCTGAACAGTTCTTTATATACCAGTATTTTACCGGATCCGTCACAGGTCCCGTAATATGCACACGGTCCCTGACACCGTATTTGTCAGCCTCTTCCATTATCCTGTTCTCATACGGAGACCTGTTGCCCGCTATGATCAGCTGATAGTCATTGTCCCTCAGCAGGACCGGCAGTACGTGGAAATTCTTTTTCGGAACTACGGAACCTACGGAAAACAGGAATTTCCCTTTCGGTCTGGAAACCGGAGGCACCATATCCCCGTCAAAGTGGTTGAGTCCGTTGTATACGACCTCGACATACTTTCCCCTCATGTTGAGATTGTCCAGCAAGTCGCGCTTCGTACTCTCGGACACGGCCACGATATGGTCTGCCCTGTCCAGATTCTTCTGTATGACTGAAAGGTATTTGCGGTGTTTTCTGAGAGGCTTGTCGTAAAGGAAGTTCAGGTCATGGACAGTAAGGACCACTTTCACCCGGGCAGGTGGCATAAAGGACGTCTGCTGGAATGCCGAATGCCATACCCTGACATTGGAATTGCAATGCAGATAGACCTGGTCAAGCGCATGCACGGGCCTGTAAAGCACTTCTTCTCCCCATAATCCGCGATACCTGGACGGAACGAAAAATTCAAGCCGGTCATGGACAGACATCCTCTGCTTCACCAGATTTTCGGCAATATTATTACAGAAGACCGCCAGACCGGTATTAGGATATTTCATCCTCTCACAATCGAAAACAACCATAGATAAAGTCTTATTTCCGACAAATTTAGAAAAAAGTCACCAACTTTCCATACCCTCAGGCCCCAAATATTGCCCAAATATTGCACTGCCGGCACCTACTCTTCATCCTGTATCTGCGGCAGCGGATTCCGGTCGCTCTGCCGTGCCCCGAGCTTCTGCAGCTTCACACAGGTCTGAAGAATACTCTGGCCTGACGGGGACAGCTTCCGCCCCGCTTCCTCATACGACTTTGAAGCCGCCTCGAGAGACTTTCCGAGAGCTTCGTATTTTTTCATGAACTGCCCTACCCTGTCAAGCATCTCGTTAGCGAGGGCGTAGACCTTTTCATGATTCTGGGCCTGGGCTATCTGTGTCCATGTCATGTTTATGATACGCAATGCGGCGAAAAGAGTCTGTTCGTCCGCGATGAACACATTCATTTCCATAGCCTTGCGCCACAAATCAGGTCTGGAGTCCAGTGCAGCCCACAAAGCGCCGCTGTGCGGGACGAACATTATCACATAATCCATCCTGGTCTTGGGCGGGAGTATATATGATGAATAGTCTTTCGCCGCCAGTTCCTTCACGTGTCTCCACACGCTTTCGACATGCTGCCTGAGATACCTGCGCCTGTCATCTTCAGTCCCGGCATTGACATAGTCCATATAAGCGGACAGGGAAACCTTGGAATCTATTATGACATCCCTTTTGGTATCAAGGTGCAGTATCACATCCGGTCTCATGCTGCTTCCGGAATCTGTCCTGACTAAATTTCCTGAAGCATCCCTGACGGAAGACTGGACATCATAATGGATGCCCTCTGTCAGCCCCTGTGATTCAAGAAGTTCCGACAGAACCGTCTCGCCCCAGTCTCCCTGCACCCTGGTCCCGTGCCTGAACACTCTGGCAAGCTCGTCGGTACTTTTCCTGGCTGCCTCGCTGTGACGGATCATGTCTTCTGCCGTGGCCTTCATCGTACTTCCCAGCTCTGTCTGCTTCAGGGTGCTGTCGTCCATGGCCTTCCTCATCTTGTCTATAGTCTCCTTCAGCGGGGTGACTATCTGCCCCAGACCCGCACTGCTCGACTCCGAAAACTCCTTCTGGCGCTGTTTCAGCATCTCTCCGGCAGCAGACTTCATTTCCTCGGAAACCTTGTCTATGGTGACATTGAACCTGTCCTGCAGAGCCTTCATCGCTTCTTCATGCCGTCTTTCCTGTGCTGCAAGCATCTCCCGGCATGACTTTTCCTTCTCTTCCACCGCCTCCGACAGCCGGCGTGCGGACTCTTCCTTCATGATATCCATCTGTCGGAGGGTGTCGTCGAGTCTGGCCTGAAGCACTTCCGCCCTGGTGACTGCAGCCTGGCGTCCGGACCTGGCTGCCAGGAATCCGGCAAGGATTCCCGCCAGACCGCACAATACAGGTAAAATGAATGTTTCCATGATTATAATCCATTGTCTCCGTTCCGGTTCCCGTCAGGAGCCTGGCTGTCTATATTCTTCAGCGACGGAAGGCTG
>DVIP01000022.1 GCA_018711225.1 Candidatus Cryptobacteroides intestinipullorum
CTGTCATTGGCTGCAGCCTGTCTCACCGGACCTGCTGCCGGTGCCGGAACTCCCGGAAACGAAGCCGGGGACAAGAAACTCAGCGTACATTCCATATCCATGAACAGGATATGCAAGGAGTGGGACGGACAATGGCAGGGAATGACAGTGGCTTCGGACGGGAACTGCTACTTCTCATCTTCCACCCATTCCAAGAGCCATGGTGCGGGATTCCACAAATTCGACCCGAGGACCGGCATCCACACTATGATAGCCGGGGACATGACGGAAGTGTGCGGGGAAGAAAATCTGGTATCGCAGCAGGGGAAGATACACAGTCCGATAGTGGAATGTGACGGCTGGCTGTACTTTACCACACATCTTTCGAATTACTGGAAAGAGGGTATAGAAAACTATCCGGGCGCGCATGTCCTGGGGTACGAACTGTCGACGGGAAAGTTCAGGGATTTCGGCATAGTGAAACCGGGATATTCCATCTATTCTGCCATAGGTGTAGACCCGGACAGGAAAAAACTGTATGTGTTCCTCGTCCCGTTCCAGCCTGAAGTATACAAGGCTGACGGATGCCACTTGTACAGCGTGGACATGGTCAGCGGAGAAAAAAGGGATTTGGGGCGCGTCGTGGACGGCAGACTCGGGGCGTCATTCTGGTTCTATGTGGACAATAACGGCAATGTCTGGTTCACTCTCTGGAAAAGGAACTATTCCTACGAAAACGACAGGGGGAATCTGTATGTCTACAGGCCGGATGAGGACAAGATTGAAACCTATTACGATGCTCTTCCGAAAGGACAGTATATAGACGGGACTCCGGTAGGTGAGAAAGGCGACTCCCAGAGGTGCTGGACCTGGATACATCCTTTCAGCGACCGCGAGAAATGCCTGTTTACCATGGGTACTCTCGGTGGCGGTGACGAACGTCTCTGGATTTTCGACCCGTCTCTGGATATTGCATCGGGAGAAGCGTTCACGCCGGTGGCAAATATCGGTTCGACTTATTTCGAAACTGCAGTCGGCGGTGACAGGCTTTATTTCGTCCAGTACGAAAGCCTCGATGATGCCAGAAAAATATTTTCAGAGGACGAGAGGGAAATAGATCCGGATTCTCCTGAATATGTGGACAGGAAACTGCATCTGAGAAGCATTTCTCTCGCCGAGGGTGACGATCCGAATGTCATCACCGACCATGGCGCCATTATAGACCAGGACGGAAGGGCTGCAAGGATGATAATGTCCATGTCCGCCGATGATGACGGCCATGTGTTCGTATACGGCAGCTGGCATGTACGGACATTCAAGGAAGCCACCCTGCAATATCTGCTCTTCGATTATCCGAACGGTGACCTTTACAAGCTTCTGAAGCGTGGTGAATTCTTCGCTGTAATAGATACGTTGAACAAATAGCATTTCAAAATGAAAAGACACACTTTTTACACCCTGGCCCTGATGCTGGCCGCTGCCATGGGATGTACCGGCCGGACAGAGAAACAGGACGCGGATTTTACGGTTTCTGACGGATGGAAGATACAGTCGTCAGCCGTCGTCGGCATGTCCGGAGAGGAATTGTCTTCGGGAAAAGTGTCCGGGGATATTCCGTGGTATGAAGCGGAAGTGCCTTCTACAGTGCTCGGAACATTGACCGAAAACGGACTGTATCAGGATGCTTTCATGGGAAAGAATTATGACAAGATCCTGGACAGGGACGATTTCGCGCATTCATGGTGGTATGTGAACGAATTCGGATTGCCTGCCCTCAAGCCGGGCCAGCATATAGTCCTGAATTTCGAAGGTATAAGCTATAGTGCCGAAATATGGCTCAACGGAAAGAAACTGGCATCGCGTGATGCAATAACAGGCCCATTCAGACAGTTCGGATTCGATGTGACGGAACTGGTTTCTGAAAACAATATCCTTGCCGTCGAGGTGTTCCGTGCGGAGGACGGGGATTTCAATATCGGCTTTGTCGACTGGAATCCGCGGCCTGCAGACGAGAGCATGGGAATATTCCGTCCGGTATGGATACGATACAGCGATGCCGTTTCTGTTTCCAATACTGCAGTCAGATCCGAAGTCGATACTGAAACTCTCGATGAAGCATGGCTGACTGTCGAGACTACCTTGAAGAACATGTCCTCATCTCCGGCCGAAGGCTCACTTGTCTACAGGATGGAGGGCCGGACTTTCAGATACCCGGTGTCTCTTGCAGGAGGCGAGGAAAGGACTGTGACTGTCGGTCCCGAAGAATCCGGAATGTTCCATGTGAAGAATCCGAGACTCTGGTGGTGCCATAATCTCGGCTCTCCCGAAATGTACAGCATGGAAGTCTCCTTCGTGTCTGACGGAAAGGAATCCGACGTGCAGAATGTGGACTTCGGTATTCGCAAGATAGAAAGTTACATGACGGATGAGGGGCACAGAGGTTTCATATTGAATGGAAAGAAGGTCCTGATCAAGGGTGCCGGATGGACGGACGATATATTCCTGAGGAATCCGGATGAGAGGAACGATATCGAACTGGATTATGTGAAGGACATGAACCTGAATACTGTGCGTTTTGAAAACGTATGGGGCACTTCGCAGAATGTCTATGACCTGTGTGACAGGAAAGGCCTGCTTGCCCTGGTGGGATGGAGCTGTTTCTGGGAATGGGAAGTCTATTCCAGAACCCCGAATGATGAATACGGCTGCATCAAGTCGGAAGAGGACATGGAAATGATTGCCGAGTCCTTCCGCGACCAGATATTGTGGCTCAGGAACCATCCTTCGATTATAGCCTGGTATTCCGGAAGCGACATGCTGCCTCGTCCGGAATTGGAAAAGAAGTATCTGGAAATACTTCCCGAGATAGATGACAGGCCGTATGTGGCGTCTGCCAAGGCTTTAGTCAGCGAATTGAGCGGCCCTACAGGTATGAAGATGGTCGGTCCGTATGACTATGTGGCCCCTTCATACTGGTACAGTCCTGAAGCTCCCGGCGGGGCGTTCGGCTTCAACACCGAAACAGGCATCGGGGCGCAGCTTCCTGAAAGGGAGTCCATAGAGAAGATGATTCCGGAAGACGAACTCTGGCCTCTCGGTTCCGCATACGATTATCATTGCACAACGGCTGCAGCCGCCATGCATTCGCTGGACGTGCTGAAGGATGTGATTGATGAAAGATACGGTCCGTCTTCCTCTTTGGACGAGTTCCTGCTGAAGGCACATCATCTCGACTATGACGGTACTCGCGCCATGTTCGAGGGTTTCCGTGCCGCCGTACCACGCTCTACCGGAGTGATTCAGTGGATGCTCAATTCCGCATGGCCAAAACTGTACTGGCAGTTGTATGACTGGTATCTGGTCCCTGTATCGGGCTACTGGTCCGTAAAAAAGGCCTGCGAACCGCAGCAGCTGATCTACAATTATTACGACAGGCATGTCTATGCCGTGAATGACGAGGCCGGAGATTGCAGTCTTTCCGCTCATGCGGAGGTATACAATGTGTCCGGCGCCAAAATTTGGGACACGGACAGCGAGGCCGCAATGCCTGCCGGATCATCCGTACGCCTGTTCAGTGTTCCTGAGTCCGGAGAGGTATCCTTCCTGTTCCTGAGCCTCAGGGACAAGACCGGAAAAGAAGTGGCCGGCAATGTCTACTGCCTTTCTTCAACTGCTGATGTGCATGATTGGGCGCATACGGACTGGGTGAGGACCCCGCTCCTTAAAAATGCTGACTACACCGGCCTTGCAGCCCTGGAAGAGGCAGCCGTGCAGACATCAGTGAAGAGAAACGGGGATATCCTGGAAGTGGAACTTGCGAATACTTCCGATGTTGTGGCGTTCTTCGTCAGGATGGCTGTCAAGGATGCGGACGGCGAAATGGCTGTTCCGGTATTCTGGAGTGATAACCGTATCAGTCTCAAGCCCGGAGAGACAGGGATTTTCACCTGTGACATTTCAGAATGTCCATCGGATGCGGCCGTCCTTGAAGTTTCCGGATGGAATGTTCCTGCGAAAACTGTCTCTTTGCAGTGATTCCGTTTGTTTTCGGCTGTATTTTGCTTAAATTAGCGAAAACCATTTAACATAACACTGAATCAATGAAAACAGATTTAGGAAAAAAACTTTTGCTGATGGCTCTGCCCGTCATGGCCGTTTCGTGTGCGGAAAAAGTGATAGGGACAGAAGTCGATGTCATACCCCAGCCTGCATCGGTAGAGGTGTATGAAGGTACGTTCAATGCCGCAGGAGCTTCATTCAAGGCGGATGAGGCTCTGGGCGGGCTTGCCATGGATGCCATAGCCAGGTTCGAGCAGAACCTTGTATCGGCGTCTTCCTCTGAATCCGGAACTTCCGGCACTCATTTCGTTTTCACCAGGGACGACAGCCTCGGTGACGAGGAATACGTTCTCTCCGTCAGCGGGAAGAAGGCCCACATTAAGGCTTCGGCTCTGAACGGCGTGCTCTACGCCATAGAGACCGTAAAGCAGCTTCTTCCTGTGGAAATCTATACCGGAGCTCCTGCCCCGGATGCGGACTGGACAATCCCGTGCATGAAGATACAGGACAAGCCGAGGTTCGGCTACAGGGGAATGCATCTGGATGTAAGCCGCCATTTCTTCGACATGGATGAAGTGAAGAAGTATCTGGATATCATGGCAATCCACAAGCTGAACGTATTCCACTGGCATCTGACTGACGACCAGGGCTGGCGTCTGGAAATCAAGAAATATCCGCAGCTCACCGAAGTGGGTTCCGTCAGGAACAAGACTCTTGTCGGCCATGCCAGGGACAGCAGGAAATATGACAATACGCCATACGGCGAAGGCTGCTGGTTCTCCCAGGACCAGGTCCGCGAAATCATAGATTATGCGGCCGCCAGAGGTATCGAAGTCATACCTGAAATCGACCTTCCGGGACACATGCTTGCCGCACTGGCCACATTCCCTGAACTGGGATGTACGGGAGGTCCGTATGAAGTATGGGGCAGATGGGGAATTGCCGAGGATGTGCTCTGTGCAGGCAAGGAATCCACCATGGAGTTTCTGGAGGATGTCCTGTCCGAGGTCGCCGACCTTTTCCCGTCCGAGTATGTGCATATCGGCGGTGACGAGTGCCCTAAGGTGCGCTGGGAGAACTGCCCTGACTGCCAGGCCAAGATAAAGGAGCTCGGCTACAAGGATGATGACAAGCATACCGCAGAACAGTATCTCCAGACATACGTCATGAACCGCATGGAGAAATTCCTGGAGAGCAAGGGCAAGAAAGTCATAGGCTGGGACGAGATTCTCGAAGGCGAGGTGGCCCCTAACGCCACCATCATGTCCTGGAGAGGCGTGGAAGGAGGCCGTGAGGCCGTGAAGCTCGGCCATGACGCCATCATGGTGCCTACGGAGTATTTCTATTTCGACTATTACCAGTCCAGGGATATTGAGAACGAGCCGTTCGGAATAGGAGGTTATGTCCCTGTAGAGAAAGTCTATTCTTTCGAGCCGTTCACCGATGACATGACAGACGAGGAAAAATCGCATATCATAGGTGTCCAGGCCAATATCTGGACGGAATATATCACTTCCGACTCTCATCTGGAGTACATGCTGCTTCCGAGAATGTCGGCATTGAGCGAAGTGCAGTGGTGCGCTCCTGAAAACAAGGATTACGAGCGCTTCCTGAATAACATGGAGTCTATGGCCGGTATATATGATATCCTGGGTTACAATTATGCCAGGCATATTTTTACAGACCGGAAATAGAATGGATAAAAAGGCTGTGTTTTAAAATCAATTCCACACAGCCTTTCTCGTGGCTGTGTCAGAATGCAATTTTCGGACACGTTGCCGTCAGGCCAAAGGCCGTAGTTTGTGTTAGTGGCGAGAGTCCGGGTCGGAATCCGATCCGGACTCTTTTTTACTGCATTCCCATTTCTCCGCTATTGTCCCGAACGGGATGTCCAGCAGGCGCATCTGCCTGAACACTTCCGGCAGGGTTTCATCCATGAAGCGGAGCCTGCGGTTTTCCAGTATTTTTCCCCTGGCATCTTCAGCCACGAAATATCCGAGTCCTCGGCGTGTGACGATAATGCCTTCCTGTGAAAGCGTATCGTAGGCCCTTACTGCGGTATTGGCGTTGACTCCGAGCATTACGGCCAGTTCGCGTACGCTGGGAATCCGTTCTCCCGGAGTGTATTCCCCTCCGAGAATACCGTCGCATATCCTTTCCGCCATCTGCAGGTAGATAGCCTTGTCCTGTCTGAAGTCAGTCATTACCGTTGATGTCTGATTCGAATTTCGCGAGCATGTCATAACCTGCCACGACGTTCATCACAGTCAGAACCGACATGACAGCTACAGAGGCGATCCTGGCTGCCGTACCGTGGATCAGTCCGGCCTCTTTCAGGATTCCAGGAAGGAACAGTACGGCTGCATAGCTTAGGAGTATGGCCCATATTTTCCAGGCCCGGTATTTCTTCTTGTGCTTTATAAGCGGTATGATCCAGGCCAGGGCAGTAATCATCATGCATGTGATGAGTATTTCCCGCCAGTTCTCCATGCCGTTCCTGAAGAACAGCACCGTCAGGCCGTCATACTGGTCCGGATGGAATATCTTCCCTATCGCGCAGTATAAGGCGGAGCCGATGACAGACGCGCCCAGTACGGTGGCTGTCACCGCTATGGCCGTCCCTGCAAAAAGTGATACGTATTTTTCTGAAAGCGAGGCAGGAACCATCATCTTGTCGATGGCATTGTCTCCGGATGTCAGATCCTGGTACAGGGAGACTATCATGAATGTTACCAGGACCTGGATGAGCCTTTCCGTGTCCGACATCATTCCGGACAGGCTGCCGTCACCCGTTATGGCCGGAAGAAGCGTGCAGAAGCCTGTAATTACGGCCAGATACCACACTGCTGTCCAGGGCCTGCTGAAATACGTGCTGCATAGCTGGAGGCGGCAGAACTGCCACATTCTCCTGAAACTGAACTTTTCCATTATTCCAACCTCCCTTTGGTTACTGCGTTGAACAACAATTCTGTCATGATTTCCGTCGGACTGCCTCCCTTCCTTTCCGAAACCACCCTGTAGCCTCCGGCGCAAGGCTCGGCGTACAATGACCCTTCGCCGCTCACTGCATATCCGAAACAATATTTCTCCGAAATTTCTTCCAGAGTCCGTGAAAACATCTTTTCTCCATCCGACAATATCATTATATCCGACAATATGTTTTCCATGTCCGAGGCGATATGCGTCGAGATTACCGCTGTCCGGTCCTCTCCGAGATGTTTCAGGAGAAGTTTCCTGAATATGCCTCTCGAAGGGATGTCCATGCCGTTCATTGGTTCGTCCAGCAGCAGGTATTCCGAGCCTGAGGCCAATGCGATACTGAACATCACCTTCTTTTTTTCTCCCGTGGACAGCGTGTCGAGTTTTTCCGTATTCATGCTCATGCCCGACTCAGTGAGACAGTCTTCCAGTATATCCATGCTGAACGCCGGATAGAATGGCTTGTGCAGATTTATGAATTTTTCCAGACTTGTCCTGCCGAACCGGAACTCGGCCTGCATGAAGAATATGTTCCGCAGAGTTTCCACCTGACGTTTCGAAACATCCCTTCCGTCTGCCCGGATGCTGCCCCGGCTGGCGAAAAGAAGACCCGACATGAGCTTCAGCAGTGTGGTCTTTCCCGAACCGTTTTTCCCGAACAGTCCGTAAATCCGTCCGTTACCCACTTCCACAGTGAGATCGCGTATCACGGGTTCTTTCTGTCCGTAGCTGAATGATACGTTTTCCAAGCTGATCATAATATCACTGTATTAATGTTATACTGTACTATCTATGTATTACACACAAATGTATAAAACAAATTTCTTTTTCCAAAAAATATTTTCATTTCTGTCCGGAATCTGCCGCAGGGAAGCGATTCCGGGAGTCTCCGTAACGTACCGGCAGATTCTCGTAGGCGGTAGTTCTCGTACTCGTACCGGCAGATTCTCGTACCGGCAGATTTGTAATCTGCCGGAATATAAACAGGCAACAACCGGATTGCAAATCCGGTTGAACGAAGTTTGGGTTGAACGAAGTTTGGGTTGAACGAAGTTTGGGTTGAACGATGTTTCCGGTTGAACGGCGTTATCGGTGAAAAAACGGAATTAGCCGTCCGGATTCGGAGTTTGATCCGAAATTTTCGTTTTGCGCGGAATGATTGCGTATAATTAATGTCAGAACTTATCCATAATGAACAGAAACAACATACTTGAACCGCTGCTGCACATTCTGGTGCTGGTTACCCTGTTCGGATTTCCATACACTTTTGTCAACAGCCTTGATTCCGTGAACTGGAAAATGGTGGCAAACAGGGTAGCTGTTCCTGTCGCCCTGTGCATAGTGTTCTATGCCGATTATTTCCTGCTTGTACCGAAACTGCTTTTCAAGGGCAGGACCGGACTTTGGTTCCAGATCAATATTGTCCTTGTGCTGCTTACAGGAGTCGCGATGAGGCTGTGGCAATGGTATATTTTACCGGGCGATCCTGGACCTCACCTGCCTCCAGGTCCGGAAATTATACCGAGGGATTCCTCCCGCACGAATGTGGAGATATCCTTTTTTATCAGGGATATAGCGCTGCT
>DVIP01000171.1 GCA_018711225.1 Candidatus Cryptobacteroides intestinipullorum
GAGATGTGTATAAGAGACAGGAAAAATACGATATATTCGCCGGACTGACAATACAAGTTTCCAGGGAAAATGCAGGACAGGTTTTACCGTGAAATAGAAGATTTCCTGCTGTCCGGCGGAGTTCATTGCGAAGAAGTCCGGGCAGGAAGCATCATTGTCCTCAAAGCCAGGCTGCAATGCCGCGGACTCGAAAGGGAACTGTACATCCTCCCGGCAGGAATAACGGCCCGCACTCCAGAAGAGGCCATGTCGCACAGGTCTGAACGTCTGGCAGCCAGGAAATACATGGAAAGCCAGGATCCGCGGACAGGGATTGTGACGGTCGCGGAGGACAGGTGGAGAAGACTCGGTGAACTGTACAGAAAACGGCTGCTGGCCCATCTGGGCGACTTCCGCAGCATATTCGCCAGAAAGTGGCAGAAGGGAGACAGGGAAATCCGTTCGTACGAATGGGTCAGATATGCGTCGGAAGCCGGCATCAGGATTCCGGGAGGTATGGGAAAACTGCTCTCCACTTTCATAAACGAAGTGAAGCCTGATGACATAATGAGTTATGCAGACCTGGAATGGTCTGACGGGGAAGTATACCGGAAACTGGGATTCAGCGCTGAAAGCACCAAGTCTCCCGTCATGTTCGACATCGACACTATGGACTGGAGCAGGACACCTGTACCGCATGCCGGGTATGTCGCACCAGAAAGCCGCCCGCGCGAAGGTCATCTGTGGTACCTGAACGAAGGCAGTCTCAAATACAGACTGAAACTCACTGATTATCAGGAGTAGGAGATCTTACGGACTTCCGCCACAAATCTCCCTTGCCCCGACCTTATGATATCAGCGCAGGACAAGGTCGGCAATGACTATTGCAGCCATGGCTTCCACCACGACAGGAGTCCTGAGGGCGAAACACACATCATGCCTGCCCGGAATCACCAGTTCGGCCATTGTACCCGTAGTGAAATCGTAGGTAACCTGGGGTTTCCTGATACTGGAAGTCGGCTTGAAAGCCACACGGAAGACTATGGGATTGCCATTGGCCAGACCTCCGTTCACTCCGCCCGCCCCGTTCTTGAGACATTGCCCGGTCTCGGACGCGATAGGGTCATTGTGCTCCGAACCCTTCATCGCCGCAGCATGGAAGCCGTCGCCGAACTCCACTCCCCTCACACCGGGAATCGAAAACACCGCATGAGAAATCAAGGATTCGACAGAATCGAAAAACGGCTCACCAGTACCTGTCGGCACGCCTTCTATGGAGCATTCCACTATTCCGCCAAGCGAATCCCCGTCCTTTATGGCCTGGTCCAGGACATCCTTCCACTTGTCCTCACCTCCACGGACGCCTCCCACTTCCACAAGCCGGGCATTTATGCATATATCCTCAATAGCCTTCTTGGCCACTACACCTGCAGCCACCACGGGCAGGGTCAGACGTCCTGAAAAATGTCCTCCGCCGCGCGGATCATTGAAATTGCACCACTTCACCCCTGCCGCGAAATCCGCATGTCCCGGTCTCGGTTTCTCCTTGAATATGTCATAGTCGGAAGACCTTGTATTGTTGTTTCTGAACGCCACTGCCAACGGGGCACCTGTAGTCTTGCCTCCGAAAACGCCGCTCAGGATTTCAGGCTTGTCATCCTCTATTCTGGGAGTAGTTCCCCTGGCGCCGCTCTTGCGACGCAATATGTCTGCGGTAAAATCCTGCTCAGACAACGGAATCCCTGCCGGAACGCCGTCAACGACCACACCTATGGCCCTGCCATGAGATTCGCCGAATACCGATACCTTGAATTTCTGTCCGAACGTATTCATAATATCCTCCGTTATCCGGAACCGGCGGCCGAAGATCAAACAACGGTACTGCCGCCATACCGGACTCTGTCTTATAATTTTCCAAACAATTCGAAAAATGTAGGGAACGATTTGGCCACACATTCCGTATCGTCTATGACAACAGGTCCGTCGGCACCGAGTTCCGCCACTTTAAGGGCCATAACCATCCTGTGATCGTGACAGGAAGTGTACCGGCCTCCTTTCAGCAGCCTGCCTTCAAGCAGGCGTGATGTCAGGGAATGCCCTTCTATTTCCAGGACATCACCGTCCGTCCGCGCCTCCACGCCCATCCGGTGAAGCATATCCAGAATGGCCTTTCCCCTGTCGCTCTCCTTGTGGGCAAGCCGTCCCACTCCGGAAATCCGGCTCGTACCCTGACAGAATGCTGCCAGCACCGATATTATCGGGAAGAGATCCGGACAATTCGAAGCATCCACCGTGAATGCAGTGAGCGGTGCGCGCTGCACCGTCACAGGACCGGTATTGCCACCGGTCTGTGAAAGGCTGGCACCGGCCTCCATAAGTATGTCCATCACGGAGAGATCGGCCTGGAGGGATGTTGTGTCCAGTCCTTCAAGCGTGACCTTGCCGAATACCGCACCGGCCACAAGGAAATTCGCAGCCGAACTCCAGTCTCCTTCAATCGCGAAATCCGCTGCCCTGTAACGCTGTCCGGGCCTGATCTTGAAAATTATCTCATCACACAGCGACCAGTCACCGCCCGATTCCATAAAGTCGTTTCCTCCCTGCATCTCGCTCCCTGCCTTGACACCGAACTTTTTCATCACATCCAGGGTAATGAACATATACGGAATGCTTTTGGGGTCCTTTACCGTAATTTTTGAATATTTCCCGGCCAGAGGCAGCGACATCAGCAGTCCTGAAATCAGCTGAGACCCGTGTTTCCCGGATATCTCCGTCTGTCCGGTCCTTACCGGCCCCGACACGGTCAGGGGAATCCGGCAGTCATCCGATTCGCTTTCCAGACTTATCCCGAAACAAGACATCATCTCTCCTGCACCTTTCATGGGTCTGCCGAGAAGAGTCCTGTCACCCGTAATCCGCACAGGAGATGTGGACAGCACAGGCAGGAGAGGAATCATAAGCCTCGTCAGGAGTCCCGATTCGCCGGTATGCAGAGAATTGATTTCCAGGCATCCCGGTTCCGCAGCTATTCCCTTTATTTCCAGACAGGACCCATCTTCCCTGACTTCCGCGCCAAGCGACCTTGCCACGGAAATGGCGGATTCATTGTCTCCGCAAGCGGAATATCCGGAAAGGCGTGATACGCCGGAAGCGAGAGCCGCTGCGATTATTGCCCTTTGGGCAAAGCTTTTGGATGACGGGATTGTCAGGGTAGCGTCGATGAAACGGCGTCCTCCGTAGAGCGCGGAACTCATTTCCGCTGCCGACCATTGGCCCGGAGCTGCGGCATCCTCTTCCGTAAGCGCGGCATAAGTATATGGCGCCCCCTTCGCCAGACACTGCATCCTGGATTCCCTGCCGGCATCTCCCATAGAAAAGGCTATCAGGTTCTCCGGAGCAAATTCGTCATACAGGGAAAGCACCCTTTCAGCCTCATCCGCCGTCCTGGCAGTGGTGACGATCTTCACGATATCGGCGCCTATATGCAGGCATTTCTCCACCACTGACTTCAGCTCTTCGCGGGAACCGGTCCCTGAAAAATCATGAAATGACTTTATGAATACCGTCCCGTTTTCCTGGGCACAGCTGCGCACTCTTTTCGACATATACTTGGGTGCTTCTACCTCCACGTCCACATATCTTGCCCCTGCCTTTATGGCACGGCACAACCTTTCCTCACAAAGGCTTGCAGCCTTTATTTCCGAAAGGGACGGGTCGGATGCCATGACTTCGGAGACACGGCATGTAGCCACCAGAGGGACGTCGGACTCGAAGCAGGTCTCTGTCTCACTGTCAGTCAGGCTGCATCTGTCCAGCCTTATTTCAGCCATTTCCACGTGCTGCAGAATTTCTTCTATCTGCGCGGCTGTCTTGTTCTGTATTACTGTACAAATCATATATTTACACTATGTTTCAGGCCAGGATCCGGGCCGCTTCCGATACGGTCATGTCCGCTATCCTCACGTCTCCGGGACCGGAAAGAAGCACGAAATGTATGATTCCATCCTCAGCCTTCTTGTCTCTGGACATGGCTTCAGCCAGACTCCGGACCGGATAAGGGCATTTCACCGGAAGTCCGGCCCTTTCCAGTTCTCCTGCCAGACGCGAAGCGAAGCCGCGGGGTGCCAGTCCTGTCCTTTCGGAAAGTTCCGCTGCCATGACTATTCCCACGGACACGGCTTCGCCATGCGTGATGTCATCCCCGTTTTTCCTGGCATTTTTCTCTATGGCATGAGCAAATGTGTGGCCCAGATTCAGTTTCCTCCTTTCGCCAGTCTCGAACTGGTCCCTCGACACCACTCCAGCTTTCACTGACGCTGCCGCATGTATGAGCTCCAGCAAAGCCGGACGGTTCCTGCGCAGGAAATCCTGTTTGTCCACGGCCGCATGAAGATCCGAAAGGAAACGCACGGATTTTCCATACCATCCCCCGTCCTCTATGAGGAAAGTCTTCACCATCTCCGCCGCACCGGACAGAAACTCTCTGAGAGGAAGCGATTCCAGCACTTCAGGACAAATATAGGTAAACTCCGGCTGGCGTATGACGCCAAGCATGTTCTTGTAGGAATCATAGTTCACTCCGGTCTTGCCCCCTATCGCAGCATCGACCTGGGACAGCAGAGTGGTAGGAATATACGCGAACCTCACACCGCGCTTGTATATGGATGCGGCGAAACCTGCCATGTCGGTGGTGATGCCCCCTCCCACGGCAAGCACGAGGGCGTTTCTGTCAGCCCCTCCGGCAAGCAGCCATCCGGTCATGGACAGCACTGTTTCCATTATTTTCTTTTCCTCCGAAGCCTCAAGCATGTATTTTCCGCAAATCTTCACACGGCTGCTGTCTGAAGCGCGGGATTCCAGCATATCCGCATATCCCGACACACGGATGTCGCATATCACATATACATTAAGTACGGAAGCCGAGCCGGCATATTCTTCCAGGACAGGCACGGTCTCCCCTATGCCATGGCCGAAAACTATCCTGCCCAGCATTCTGTCTCTTTCCTTAATGAAAATTTCTTCCATCTGTCCCGGTTGAGTTAACGTTTAAGGCAAATATAACGACAATTTCAGGATTCCCGGCAGCATATTTAAAATTTCAGGAATATTTGCGCGGATAGCGGAAAAGTATGGACAGGACCGCGCATATCCCCATCAGGAACGGATAGAACATAAAACCGACGATGGATATGCCTGACACCCCTGAAAGACCTGATGCCATAAGTATCTGCGCCCCGTACGGAATGAGCCCCTGGACCAGACATGAGAACGTATCGAGAATACTTGCGGTTTTTCTGGGATCAAGCCCGAATTTGGCAGTAATGTCCCTGGCTATCTGACCTGTCGTGATGATGGCTATGGTATTGTTGGCCGTACAGAAATTCGCCAGGCTTACAAGGGCCGCCACACTGAATTCTGCTCCGCGCTTTCCGGAAATATGGCGGGTAAGTCCCGATA
>DVIP01000172.1 GCA_018711225.1 Candidatus Cryptobacteroides intestinipullorum
GTGTCTGGTTATGATCCTGAGGAAAAGGTTGATGATGACGTAGCCCACGACGAGTATGCCTATGATAAGCAGTATGTTCTTTGTCAGAGAATACTTGAACGGTTTCTGAAGGAATTTTTTCATGGCACAAATATACGCAAACTCGCCCACATACGGATAGATTTTGGAGGAATAATGCAAGCTGTTGGAAATGAATGGCGGTATGCTGTTTTATTCCATATCTGGAGTTGGGGCATATCTGCCATTTTTTGAGGGGTTGGGAAAATAAATCGCTACCTATCCGTTGCCTTTTTCAGGGTGGGAAAACACCGCGAAACGACTACCGATTCCTCTGCCATATCACCGTAATGAGCGCTGTTCCTGCATATTTTGCGTTAGCGAAGATAGCCATTTTTTCGCAAGGCAGAAAAAATACGGGTCAGTTCTTTTACGCATGGGACTTGTTTCCATATTCTGCCATATTCGTCATGCCTTCCATTTGACCTTTATCCGGTAATTTTGCAACGAAAGGAAAATGTTATGAGTCAGACGAATGTAAAGGTTTCGTTCTACCTGAAAAAGAGCGAGGCGGATGCCGACGGGAAATGCCCCGTGATGGCGAAGTTGAACATCGGGAAATACTCGGAGTCGGCTTTCAGTATGAAACTCAGGGTACCGCAGAAAATGTGGGCGGCAGGCCGGGCTACGGGCAAGAGCGTGGCGGCAAAGGAAATCAACAACCGGCTGGATGAGATACGGGCAAGAGCGCTTGGTATCTATGCGGAGTTGTCAGCTGTGAGAGACGGGGTAAATGCAGAGGAGGTTAAGCACAGGCTTCTCGGCATGGCTTCCGAACAAGAAACACTGCTGAGGTATTTCAGGAAATTCATCGGCAATTTCGAAAAACGGGTAGGCATAAGCCGCACGGCAAAAACTCTCAGAGGATACAGGCTCGCATACAGTCATGTAGAGACTTTCATCCGTTCGCAGTACAAGGTGTCGGACATCCCGTTTACGGCATTGGACCTTTCATTCATTGAAAAGTACGACCTGCACCTCCGTACCGAATGCCATCTTGCGCCGGGAACCGTCATCAACCTTACCATACGCTTGAAGACCGTAGTCGGCGAGGCCGTTGCCGACGGCATCATCACATCCTATCCATTCTTCGGCTATGAGCCCGTGCATCCGAAGCAGGAACAGAAGTATCTCACAGACGAGGAACTTCACAGGATTATGTCCACCCCGCTTCACAGTCCGTCCCTGTATCTTGTGAGAGACATGTTCCTGTTCTCCTGCTATACTGGTATTCCATACGGAGACATGAGACTGCTGACGGAAGCCAACCTCTCAAGGACCCCGGACAGTACATGGTGGATAAAGGGCGTCAGGGAAAAGACAGGACTGGAGTTCGAGATACCGTTGCTGGATCTGCCGTTGCGGATCATCCGGAAATACCACGATACTGCACCGGAAGGCAGGCTGCTGCCGATGTACTCCAACAGTACGATGAACCTGTATCTTAAACGCATAGCGCAAATCTGCGGGATAGGCCACAGGCTCGTCTTCCACTCAGGACGCCATACCTACGCCACGGAAATCACCCTGTCTCACGGAGTCCCGCTTGAGACGGTAAGCAGGATGCTCGGCCACAGCCGGATAGAAACCACGCAGATTTATGCCAAAGTGACGGACGACAAGATAGACTCCGACACGGACGGTCTGAATGAAAGGATAGCGGAGCGTTTCTCCGTAGTAATATGACAATCTCTTAATGAATCCATGAAAATGAAAAAGAATACAGACAGTGATAACATAAAGCACCGCAGTACTTTCGCGGTCCTTTTCTATATCAACCGCACGAAAGTGCGTAAAGACGGGATGTGCCAGCTGCTATGCAAGGTAAGTATTGATGCCGGATGGGAACAGATCGGCACTAAGGTTTCGGTCAATCCCGCAATCTGGAATCCTGAAAGGGGACGTGCCGACGGCCGCAGTGCGAACGCCGTAACCGTGAACCGGGCCATAGACGACCTTACGGCTGAAATTGAGGGACATTACAGACGGATAAAGGACAGTCTTGGTTTTATCACGGCGGAACTGATAAAGAATGCCGTTAAGGGCGTGGGACAGAAACCGCTTACCCTGCTTGCACTGTTCAGGGAACACAACGAGGAATACAGGAAACGGATAGGCGTCGACCGCATCAAGGAGACCTATGATTCCTATATGCGTTCATACAAGCATCTTTCCGCGTTCATCCACGAAAAGAAAGGTGTGGAGGATGTCACCCTGCGCAGCCTCGACCGTGTGTTCTATGACGACTTCGAGGTATTCCTGCGCACGGACTGCAACATGAGCCCGAAGACGGTACATGAGCATCTTTACCGTTTGAAAAAAATGACCATGCGGGCCGTAAGTCAGGGCACGCTCCGCCGTGACCCGTACTGCCGTCTGCATCCGGAACTTCCCAGACGTAAGAGCCGCCACATGGAACTGGAGAATCTGAAGAGGCTGATGGAAACTCCGGTGGAGAAACCGCAGCTGCAATTCGTCCGGGACATGTTCCTCTTCTCCACATTCACCGGACTGGCCTATGCCGACCTGAAGAGGTTGATGACGGACGACATCACGCAGGCCGAGGACGGCACTTGGTGGATACACATCCGCAGACAGAAGACGGATACCCTGTCCTCCGTCCGGCTGCTGGATATTCCGCTGAAAATTATTGAGAAATACAGGGACCAAAGGAAGGGAGACAGGGTATTCAATCTCTACTGCCGCGGATATTTCATCATGCTGGTCAGGGAACTGGGAAATGAATACGGCTTCCCGCTGACTTTCCACCAGGCAAGGCATAATTTCGGTACCCACATCACGCTCTCATTAGGCGTTCCGATTGAGACTGTGGCCCGGATGATGGGACATATGCGCATCGAGACCACCCAAATTTATGCAAAAGTCACTGACAGGAAGGTTGAGGAGGACATGAAAAAACTGAATGACTCTCCCGTCAACCGTGGGATATTCCTTTATGAAGAGGAGCCTGATGAGGAAAAACGTCAGCGACAACACCGTACCGTATGAATGGCAAAAAAATGGAGAAACGGCTTTACGTGCTGTTTCTCCATTTTCGTTTCACACCCACCTCTGTTCTTCCAGGCACCTCTTGTAGCTGTCCTCCAGAATCTTCTGTATGTCGGACTCCTTATAGAGCACCTTCCCTTGAAGAAGGTAATAAGGGATGACACCGAGGGTGCGGTATTCCTGCAAGGTACGCCGGCTTATCCTGAGTATGCCGGACATTTCCCCGTCGGTCAGGAAGCGTTCTCCCCTGAATAAAGGCTTGGGGGCCTTTTCCATGCCGGACAGCATTCTTTCCAGATTTTCCAGCCCTTGGAAAAGGACTTCAATATGAGGGTCTTTCCTCTCTATGAAATGGTAACTCATGGCTTTCTTTTTAAGGGGTGATAACTTGACTCCAACAGGCACTGCACGTCCTCCGGCTTGTAGAACATCTTGTGCTTGATGCGCGTGAAAGGAAGGATGCCCTTGTCGCGGTAAACCTGCAATGTCTTCTTCGATATGCACAGCACATCACATACATCCTGGTTGTCCATCCAGTTCTTCAAGCCGGCGTCCTCCTGCGAGCGGCACAGCCGTGCCATCCGTTCTTCAAGTTCACAGAAACGCGTCCGGAACTCGTCGAAGGTCTTTTTGTCCATACATATTATTTCCATATGTCTTGTCTGATTAAGATTAAATATCCAATTCCTTTTTGATTCTTGCGGGCAGTACCTTTCCTTTCCGGTTCAGGAAATCCTGGACTTCGGAGGCTTTGTAGTAAGTACGCCCGTCTATCATGTAATAGGTCACGAGCTTCTTCTGACGGTAGCGGGCAAGGGTACGCTTGGTCACTCCAAGCAGTTCGCACATGTCCTGGTTG
Organism: Candidatus Cryptobacteroides intestinipullorum; assembly: GCA_018711225.1. Classification (GTDB taxonomy): domain Bacteria; phylum Bacteroidota; class Bacteroidia; order Bacteroidales; family UBA932; genus Cryptobacteroides; species Cryptobacteroides intestinipullorum. The sequence continues at coordinate 3,926 of DVIP01000172.1, forward strand.
TCGAGCAGCCTGTCGCCTTCAAGGGCGGCCGTCTGGCGGTTCATGCGTCTGAGTCTGTCCTCGATCTTGTCAAAGCGTTCCATAATCTGGTGGAGCATCATCTGGAATGTCTCCCGGTCTGTCTGTATCATATTGAATTCTGTTTTAGTGCGTGAATACTTCGTTTCTCACACTGTTGCGCAACAGGTTTCAATAGAATAAAGGCCAAATCATGGACCAACGCGGCAAAATCCTCTGTTGGCGGAATGCAAATCACTGGATATTACGGAAATAAAAAATCAGCCTTCCTGAAAGAGGGCTGACGGGTATATTGCAAATGCAATCTTTTGCAATGGTCTATTGCAATATCCTGCAATAATTCAGGCGGCACACGCCGTTCCGGAAAGTCCTGGACTTGACAAGCCGCCAGTTGCCTGACGGGAGGTGGGCGGATACGGATAAAGAGGATGTACCGACTGAGGGTATAAGGAATATGACCAGCTCGTCTATGAGCCGGTAAAGCGAGAGACCGCGCAGAAGTTCCGAACTTTCGGCATCGCATATTTCCGCCAGGAAAACGGCGGAGGTATCGGTGGCGGAGTCCTTTTCACAGATAAGGTCTATAAGCGGATAGCCGGGGTACAGCCGTCTGGTACAGCGTTCACGCCAGTACGGGAAACCGTTCCTGTCCGATTTCAACCATCCCATCAGCGGTTCCCCTGCCGAGGGGACGGAACCGTCCAATGTCATTGCTATCACCGCTTGAATCTTAGCCATGCCTTTTGTCAGTAGAATCCATCTTAAAAAGAAGCGTGAAACCCACGCTGCTTCGGATGGAGGCTCTGACAAAGCCCAATACAGAAACATGCATGGGCCCACGCTATAAGGCATAGCATAAGCCTCACGCAATAGTCTCTGTATTTTTGAATTTGTCAGATTCCCATCCGAGACGTCTTGCGACTTATGTATGACGAACGACAGGAATCCGTTCCTTGCCGTCATCAGTTCAGTATGTCATCGCCGGAAACCATAGGTACAATTTCCGACTTTCTGCAAATTTAGGCATTTTCTTCCGTTCTGTAATGCCTTTTGCCGTTATATCTTTTGCCTGACAATAAAATGTTGCGGATCACTTGTCAAGCAGACCGTACTTTTTCATTTTCCGGTACAGCGTGGAAGGATCGATATGCAGTATCTCCGCCGCTTTCCTGCGGTGGCCTCCGCTTGTTCTCAATGCCAGCAGAATGGACTGCTTCTCTTCTGCCTCATTCTCCGGGAACAGGTTGATTCCGGCATCAGGATTCCCCAGTCTTATATCAAGTTCAGAAGCCTCTATCACCGGAGTTTTGGCCATCAGTACGGCACGTTTCACCTTATTGTGAAGTTCGCGCACATTGCCGGGCCAGGCATAAGAGAGCATCAGCCGTTCCGCCTCCGGACTGAAACCTTCCGTACTGCGCTTGAGTTCCCCTGAAAATTTCTTCCTGAAATGTTCTGCGAGCGGGAGGATGTCCTCGGGACATTCATGCAGGGAAGGCAGGACAATCTCGAATTCACAGAGCCGGTGATAGAGGTCTTCCCTGAACCTCCTCTCACTGATGGCGAGCCGGAGGTCCTCGTTCGTGGCCGCTACAATCCTGACATCCGCATGTTTTTCCCTGCTTCCGCCCATGGGGATATACCGGCCTTCCTGCAGGACCCTCAGGAGCATGGCCTGCACCTCAAGCGTCAGCGTGCCTATCTCGTCCAGAAACAGCGTGCCCCCTTGTGCCATCTCGAAATAACCTTTCCTGTTGCTGTCCGCCCCTGTAAAGGAGCCTTTCATGTGGCCGAAGAAAAGGCTCGGGGCGAGTTCTTTGGGAATGACGGCGCAGTTCACTGCCACAAAAGGCATGTCCTTGCGTTCGCTGGATTGATGGATACGCTGGGCCACGGATTCCTTGCCTGCACCGTTCGGCCCAAGGATAAGGACAGAGATGTCGAACGGGGACACGGTACGGGCAAGTTCCTCCACCTCCCGCATCCTTGCACTCTGCCTCGGCAGGATATCCCTGTCCCGTTCGTAAATCACTGAGCCGGGACGGAACAGCTCCTTCACAAGGCGCTGGAGGTCGTCCATCTGTACAGGTTTGGAAAGGTAATCGACCGCTCCAAGCTTGATGGCCTTCACCGCGTCCGGGACAGAGGCGTAACCCGTCATCACGATGAACGGGATGTCGGGGTTCTCTTTCCGCATCCATTCGAGCAGCGAGATCCCGTCACCGGATGGCAGACGGACATCGGAGAGGACAAGGTCGAAATGCCCGTTCCTGAGCAGCCGCCTTGCCCCCGGCTCGTCTATTGTCATGACGGCTTCATAGCCGCGTTTCTCGAACCACTTTATCTGCTCGCCCGCCAACATGACATTGTCTTCCACTATCAGTATCCTCTGTTTCATCCCTTCCTTGTTTTATATGGCTTTTCTTTCCCTTCTCTCCGACAGGCACCTTTCCGCTTCCGTCGTCAGTTCCTGCAACCGGAGGATGATTTCTTCCGTATGCTTCCGTACCATGGCTCTGTCAGGATTTTCTTCGTGCAGCATCCTGTCACAGGCTTCAAGTTCATGCTCTATGCCCAGCTGGACCCATACCGGATACATCTTGTGCAGAATCTTACGGATCAGTGCATATCCTGTCGTCTCCGGATACGACAGGGCCTCCCGCAGTTCTGCCATTTCTTTGCATGATTCCTCGATGAATGTGGAAAGCACCCATTCCCGGTCTTCCACTTCCGGTGCCAACGCTCTGAAATCGACAGGATTCCCTTCTTCCTCATCGTGTTCCGTAATACCTGCGATGAACTCCAGAAGTTCGCGCATGGAAAAAGGTTTCCGGATGCACCCCGAAAAACCGGCTTCCGTGTAGCGTCCCTGTCCCTCGTCATTCCTGGCGGTCATTGCCGCTACCGGTATGGTGCGGGAATTGCCGATATTGGAACGCCGGAGCAGCCGGAGCAGCTCGAAGCCGCCGGTTCCGCGCATCTGGATATCCGCAAGCAGCAGGTCATACTTCTCTTTGCGCAAGGCACTGATTACCTCTTTTGCCGAGAGGCAGGTATGGCAGGTGATGCCGTTGCGTTCCAGCATCTCTCCCACGTTGCGCAGCTGGATCGGGTCGTCATCGACAGCAAGGACACGCTTCGGCAGACGCAGCCGTACCTCGGCAGCTGCCGCCGTATTTTCCACGGTCTCCCTGTCACTTGCCGGAAGCGGGATCCTTACTGTAAAGATACTGCCTTCCCCGGCATGGCTTTCCACGGAGATTTCCCCTCCGAGCAGACTGACAAGACCTTTCGTTATCGAGAGTCCCAGGCCGAACCCTTCCGGATCCATTTCGGGAGCTGCCCGTTCGAAAGGGCGGAATATCCTTTGGACCGTCTTTTCATCCATGCCGATTCCTGTGTCTTCGACCTTTACCGTCAATACATTGTCCTCATGGGAGGCATAAAGACACACGGTACCCGCTTTGGTGAATTTTATGGCGTTGCCGAGCAGGTTGCCGATTACCTGCTCTATCCGGTCCGCGTCCCCTTCAACCGTCACTTCCGTATGATGCAAGTCCGTTTTGAACAGCAGGCACTTGTCATTTGCCATGCGGACGTATTCCTCCGACAGGTTTTCAAGAAAACTGTCCAGACGGAACGGTATCCTGTTCAGGGTCTCTTTCGCCTCGTTCAGCCGCGACAGGTCAAGGAGGCTGTTGGCAAGCCGGGTGATATGGCGGGATGCGTCCAGTATATTCTCAAGATGTACGTTGCGGCGTTTTCTGTCTCTGGTGTCCATTGCCAGTTCCGCACTGCCGCTGATGGCGTTCAGCGGGCCACGGATGTCATGGGACAGGGTGACTATGATTTTCTTGCGGATGTCGGACAGCGCACGGTTCTGCTTTAAGGCATCCTCCAGACTGGTGCGGTCCCGTTCCCGCCGGTGCAAATCATGGACAATAACGAAATGTGAGATTATCAGCAGGAGGATGGCCACGCCTACAACTCCAGCGATAAGGCGGAAAGAAAGCAACTCCGATTCCTGTATCCTGTCCTTTTTGGAGACAAGGGCCTCCTGTGCCTGGGTATCCAGTTGTGCTATCAATGAATACAGTTTCCTGTTCAGCTCCCGGTTATATAACCGCAGGCTGTCAGCATAGGCATCAAGATTACGGATTCGCTCTTCCTGCATGGAAATCAGCCGGTCGTTTAAGGAACGCAGGCTGCTTGTGGGGATAGGGACATGCAGGGTGTCCTTTTTCCCGAACCACCCGGCTATGCCTTTCTTCTTCCGTATTATGGTCTTCGTCCGGGATGTCTGTACCGTGATTTCTGGAAGACGCTTGGCGATAAGGCTGTCTGCAATTTCCTGTTCATGGAACGTTTCCATGATGCGGAGCAGGTGGTTCTCCTTTTCTTCAAGCAATACACGTAAAGTGTCTATTTGGGCGGGATTGACAAAGGTTGTACATGCTGACTTGAGTTCCTGCAGCAAAGAGTCTGTCGCGAGGCGTCCGGCGTGATATTGGCTGTAGTCGTAATCGTTCCATGCCATGACGGATTCTCCCATGGTGGCAAGGACCGTGATTTTCCTGTGCGCTGCATTGATTTTCTGCTGGACGGCCTGTACCTCTTCCCCTTCCGCTTCTATCTTGCGTATCTTGATCCAGTCAAAGAACAGGATGGCGGCCATACCGCCAATGACGGCAAGGAGTATGATATTTGCCAAAAGTATCTTCTGCTGCAAGGGCATTCCTTTCTGTCCCATTTCCGTTTGTAAATTCTTTGCCTTGGTTCTTGATTTCATTCAATAGTCCCCTCTCTTCATCATGGAACAGTTATGCAGCCCATCCATACTGACTTATTCCACAGATGCCGGGACTATCGAAGGTTTTAAGGCATAAAGATACAATAAAATGGTAGAGATGCCGTAATCCGTAATTTTATACAGGATGAAAATTAGAATAGTTAACAGAGTTTATAAAATTATCATTGGTGTTCAGCCTTTAATCGGGACAGGCGATGCCGTATTTGAGTATGTCATACATTTATCGGATTGACTTTCATCGTCTCCAGATTCAAATACAGTCCGTGATGTTCTATCATTCCGTTACGGAACATCTTCCACAGGATATTGCAGCCGAGCTGTGCCAGCGTGGAGTTGATGAACAGGTCCTGCTTTTCCAGAGCCTCCGCCAGCGAGCAGCTCGGTCCGGAGTCCTTCTCCTTCACCCTCGCGTATTTCACATAGCGGGTGATCACCTTCAGTGATTCCACCGTCTCATACAGTTTGGATGCCGGTTGTCTGATTTTCTTCGGTATGGTTCCGAGGATGACCTGTCCCGTGTTCTGCATGTTCCCAAAGTCCATCCAATACAGGGGTGTTTCGTAGGCCCTGTATTCCGAAACCGGCACGGCTTTCAGGACGTTCCAGAGGTCGAGCCGGGACTTGATGTTGTCCGTGCAGGTGATTGTGATGTTGGCAAGATTATCCCGTCTGGTGTCCTTCAGGATTGCCGGATAGATGTCCGGTATCGCCTTCCAGTCGTTGCCGAAGAAGTTATTCATGCGTGTGACAAGACACTGCGCCTTGTTCAAGCCGATGTCCGATGGACTGAAGAGCTGCCGCCCTATGTTGGCTTCCGTCACGATGTCTGGATCATAGAGGGTCACGAACAGTCCGGGATGTCCGAGTCCCCTGAGTGCCGTGTCAAGCCGGGCCAGACAGGTAAGCACCTGCGAGCCTGTTCCTCCCGCCCCGATAAGGTTTACCGTCACCGGATGCTGCGGGTTTATCAGATAGTTGTCGATGTAATGTACCCTTTTCATTTCAATATGTCTTTAAGTTTCATGTTGTTCAGCGGTTTAAGCTCGTCGAGGTCGAAAGGCCTGTCCTTTGCCGCCTTTGTCACCAGCACGAGGTTTGACGTTGTCGGGTTCCCGTTACCTCCCAGATGGGAGAATTCGGTCAGCCAGAATTTCTTTTCCCAGTACTGCAACAGCTTTTCATAGGTCAGGTCCTTCGGCAGTTCTATCCTTGGATTTCCCAAACATACGCGGGCACCGGTCACGTTGAAGAACGGAGCGGCGTAGAGTTCCGTATTCTCCGTCGGTTTCTTGTCCTTGTATGCGTATATGTCCAGTGAGCTTCCCCCGGCCACATAAATGACTCCCGGCAGGTAGTATTCCGCGTTTTCGATTTTGAGTGCGGGGCTGAAGAACATCATCCGCTTGTGCGGGGGATTGTACCACACATATCTCTCGCTGCCCTTGCGGGAGTCACAATACAGCAGGTTTTGGGGTATCCTGCCGTATGGCGTGGCGCTGTGCCTTTCAGAATAGCCTTTCACGAGTGCGTTCATGAATTCCACTGTGACGGGACGGCCTTCCCCCATCATGCCTTTCCCGTCTATCTCTCTCAGCTCGATGAAATATCCGTCATCACAGGAATGGTTTCCTTCCCCGTCTGAATAGGCTATCAACGCCGCCCGGGGGTGGAGCAGCGTCCTCAGTTTTCTTGTAAGTTCATTCGTTTCCATCATGGCTTCAACTTATTAAAGTTATGAATTCGTCCGCCCAGCGGAAGAACCGCTCCGGGTAATCGTCCATCCGGAACAGTTCTTCTGTATCGGGAGACAGGTCACAGGTGGTTATCGGGACGATGTCGTAAGTCTCCCTGCTGTAGGAATTGTAATAGTCCACGAGATATTCTGATACGACATCGTTGATGTCATATACGACTCTTATCTGCTGTTGCAGGTACATCGGATGGAAATCCGGGTTTTCCGAATAGAAGGCATCATATCCGTACTGCATTATGCCCTTTTCGGGGACAAGGAACGGCAGGCCGTGCTTCATCGCATCGAGCAGGAGCTGCTCGAACCCATTCTGGGGAATATATGCCTCAAGCGCCTTCGGCAGGTCCTTGTAGTAGGATTTCGATTCCACCCGTTTGAGCAGCCTGCTGATTTTCCCGGCCTTGTAGGAATCGACCAGCCGCATGCGCTCCTTCCTGTCCTTTGGGTCACTGTCGTCATCTTCCGTAAGCATCTCAAACATGAAATCCGACTCACAGTCATCCCAGAAGATGCCGATGCCGTTGGCTTCCATCAGGTTGTGGAGGAACGTGACGGCTATCCTCCTCAATGCAGGATTGAGTGATTCCAGGAAACTCACAGGGAAATAGTACAGCGTGAAGTTTCCCCATTTGTGATATTTCCACAGGCGGAAGAAGAGCCTGCCGTCCTCCTGCTCAATATTGACATTCAGTTCGTCCCCGACAAGTCCGGCCATCTCGTCGTACAGATTGGCGATGCCTTCCCCGACACTGTTCCCGGGCACGTGCGAGGCTTTCTTCTGCAACAGCAGGGCATACCTGAAATACGAATCACGCAGGAATTCGTAGTTATCCTGCGTGATCACGTTTATCTTGTTATATTCCAGACCGTCGTAAAGCTCTACGGCAAGGCTCTTCTGCGCCAGCGGTACCAGAGGCGTGTTCAGAAAAGAACTACGGCACCGCTGGGTGCCGCAATCCGTTCTTTCCTGTCCGTCCCGTAACTGTCTCTTATACACATCTGACGCTGCCGACGAT
>DVIP01000173.1 GCA_018711225.1 Candidatus Cryptobacteroides intestinipullorum
GATACTGTCGGAAATGGAAGGCACGGACTGGACTCCCGCTCCGGCGGCACCCTGCCGTAATTTCCAAAGGAAGCAGGGTGGCAGCCGGCCGTTCACCATCGTTTCGACCGGCCCGTTCACATCGGGAATCCTTCTGGAATACTCACGCTCAAGGGGGATCTCACAAGCCGTCCTTGAGAAATACTGCACCGAAGTGACTGCCGAGTTTGCCGGAGGCAAAGGGAAAAGGGCAAGATTCATAGGCTTCCGGAACAATGACGGAGGATTCGTGCTGCGCAGCGCACTGCCGGGAAGCACGGGCAAGAGGTGCACGAGTTCCGCACCGACATTTCTGGACAGTGGAGGGAACGTCTCGACACTCCAGTCCTGCAACAGGGTCGCTGTATTCGAAGGTATGTTCGATTTCCTTTCCTTCAAGGAGATACTGTCGTCATGCACGCTGCAGGCCGGCACCTACGATTCATGCATCCTGAACAGCGTGGTCAATATCCCGAAGGCCCTGGACTACATAATGCAGCACCGCTCGGCCGACCTGTTCCTTGACAACGACAGGGCGGGCAGGGAGGCTGCCGCCAAAATCATGGCCGATTCGGACTCCTGCGGCTGCCGGGTGACCGACATGTCCCACGCATACAAAGACTACAATGACCTTAACGACTTCCTCTGCGGAGAGAACGTCCAGGCCTGCATGAAAATAATAAACCTTATTAAATCAAATCAAGATGGAACAGACACAAGAGATCACCGGGGACAAGAACCCGGTTTACCCGAAATTCATTGAGGACAGGCTCAACATGATACCATGGGAGGAGCTGGAAGCCGGCTACGGAATAAAGAAGGAGTACATCATGAGCCATGAGCAGATTGCCAGACAGCTGGCGAACGGACAGGTCACGGATTATGTGAAGTGCTATGCCAGGAACGGCAACCTGGTCGTGATGGGGCCGATGGCGCTCCAGGCGACCTTCAGGGGAGACAAGGCCGAGGTAAGGCATTTCACGGTGAATCCGAACCCGGACATGAACATATATGGGGAGGCGCTCAAGAACAACCGCATAGCAGAACGGCTGATGGACACATACGAGTCAACCGTGAAGGATGACGAAGGTAATGTCGTATGCAAATACAGGAGCCATTCGTATGCAAACGGCGGCAGCCCGATCACGCTGACCAGGAAGGACGCTGACGGCAATGAGGTTAAGACGAAGTGCCTCGTCTCCTTCGACGGCTATGTGCACAACAAGAACGGGGAAATATTCCGCGGCACCCAGAGGCTTTTCATCACCTCATGCGATGAAGTGCGCAGCTATCTTGACAAGGTGGTCCCCTCCATGTACGGCCACGAGTTCACGCCTGAACAGAAGGACGCACTCGCCGAAGGCAAGGACCTCTACATCGAGGACTTCAAGACCAAGGACGGGAAAACCTTCGATGCCGTAATACAATACAGCGCCGTGAGCAGACAGATCGTGAAAGTGAACACCCCGTACTGGAGAGAAACAGTAAGGAAGCGCCTTGAGGCGAACAAGACATCCGCCCCGGCTCCTCAGAAAGAGGAGAAAAAGGAAGAGAAGAAAGAGGACAAACAGGAAGGCAGGAAGAAGGAAAGCACCAGGAAAGTGCACAGGGCCTGACACACTCTATACATGAGGCGGCTCGTTCCGGGCCGCCAATACAACACAGGACACGACCATGACAGCAACCGAGACACTGGCCAGAATGTATGCGGACAAGTTCATAGAACGATTCGAGCTGATAGACGGCAAATGGGATGAGCCGCTCATAACCCCGTCACGGTTCCCGCAGCAGAACATTGCGGGGAACGCGTACAGGGGATGCAACAGGAGCTTCCTTCCCGTTGTGGCGTCGTTCCACAAGTTCCGACTTCCATTGTGGATGACGGCAGGCCAGATACAGGACCTCGACATACGGATACGGAAGGGTGAATCAGGGTCTCCGGTCTCATTCACGGAGCTGTATGTCAAGGACATGTACACCGGGAAAAGATCTTCCGTAACCATAGACGAATACGACGCAATGGAAAAGGCCGAGAGGAAGGAGAGGAATCTCGCCAAGATATTCAGGACCCACTGGTACAAGGTGTTCAACATAGAGCAGACGACCTTTTCCGAATCATACCCGGCCACAATGCAGGAGCTGCACAAGGCATTCGGGGCGTCCGACGGGCGTGAATTGCTCTCCGGGGAACTCGACCGTATGGTCTCCGGCGGCTCATGGCTCTGTCCAATCAGGACCACAGATGCTTCAGAAAAGCCGAGGTACGACCGGAACGATGACATCATCCTGATCCCGGGAAAGCACGCCTTCTCCGACGACCGGTCCTATTATGGCACGCTCCTTCGCCTCATGGCAAGGTCGACTGGCAGCGAACTGCGGCTGGACAGGGGCATCTGGTCGGACCTCAAGGGAGACACCGCCAAAGAGTCCCTGGTCAGCGAGCTCTGCGCAGCGTCCATGGGGGCGCTGCTCGGGCTTGGAGTGACAATGGACAGGAATTCGGAATCATACCTGAAGTCATGGATCATGACAATCGATGCTGAGCCCTCATTCATATATGAAGCCGTAAAGGAGGCGTCCCGTGCGTCGGAATGTCTGACCGACATACTCGGGATCAAACTGCCGAAAGGGGTCGACATCACGAAGGTGCTCTCCGAACAATATGCAGGAAAGGCGGCAGAAGCCGACCGGAAAAAGGAACTCAGGCTGTCCCGGAACAAGGGCACGGTCAGAGTAGGAAAGAAAAAACAGACGCGACATCCGATATGATAGGGATTATAGCGGGGGAAATCATAGGCTCCCCATACAGCAAGGAGAACATATCCGACATGAACGACATCTTCTTCCCTCTCTTCGAGACGAGGACGGTGATGGACCCGAAGACATACAGGGAGAGGACATACAGGCCGGACATCGGGCATATCAGCAATGCAGCCCTGATGATAGACGACATTGCCGACCTGTCCTACATCAACACAGGTGACCTATGCGAAGGCCTGGCAGGGGCCGTGGTCCTGGGGGACATCTGCGCTGTAGGCCGGATGGGATCTGACAGCAAGACAGACGTCATTGAGCAGTATGCACGCCATTTCCCGGATGAATATAGAAGACAACTGTTCATTGCCGGCAATGCCGCATACAGGATCAGGACAGGGCACGGAAGCAACATAGACTCGCTCCTGGGCATTCCCCTCGAAGGGCCTAGACGGCCGGAGATCATCTCCGCCCTGATCAGGGGACAGCTGAAGGAAGGCCAGAATGGGACCTACATCCCCGGTGACGGAAGGCACGATGACAGGTATGTGCTGGAAGCGGCCTTCTGTGCGGTGCGCAACTCAAAGTCCTACGAGGAAACAGTGCGCCGTGCCACGGCGATAGGGGGCGACAGCGCAGCCGTGGCGGCCATCGCCGGCGGCCTTGCCGAGCTTGCATACGGCATCCCGGACGGGATTGCGGACAGGGCGAAGGAGATGCTCGACTGGAGGCAGACGGAGATGCTGAAAAGGTACGAGGCACTGGTAAGGAAATTCTCTGTCTTCGATGACCTTGACAGAAAGATTCTGGCGGACTATGTAGAATATATGGAGATACCCGTGATATCCATACCCGGGAAATCCAGGATATATGCGGTACCATACGGAAGAAATGATATCGAGAAGGAGATCAAAAGAATCAACAAAAGCAGTATCATTATCCGTCCCGACGGGCTCCAGAAAGTTGTCGAAAGACTGTCCGTGCGGAGAGACCTGAACGGCAATATCCTGAGCGGCACCTACATAGACTCAGTCCGTCCGGAAATAAGATCCCTGTACTATTTCAACAAGGACGGCAGGCTGTATTCCCCTACGACAGTACCCTCCAAAGACAAGAATAAGGGCTTTCCACCAATCAACGACAGGGTCAAGGCTCTGTCCGCATTTCAGGACTTTGCAAGGAAGGCCGATGAGATGCGGAGGGAGCAGGAGCGCAGGGTCGGTCACGACCCGGATTCCGGACATCTGTGTTTCGCCTCGGCATGGTATCTCCAGATAGAGCCACACAAGGTAATACTGATGAAAGGTGACACAGCGTATGGAGAATACGGAATTGACAGCAAGGGCCGTCTTGGAGTGAACACCAATGTGATGGGAGGTTCCCACGCAGGAGAATACCTGGAGGGGGCCATGGCCAACCGCAGGGTATTCTACGGGAAGGAGGATGCACGGGAAGTGCTTGCCAAGCTGTCCGAGAAATGCCTCGACGACGGATTCGTCCCGGATCCTGAACATCCGGAGCCGTCCAACCTCGAACTGATGCTCCGCGACCTTGCGAACGAGCCGGAACTGAAGCGGGCCGCCGATGTGACGGACGAGATGCTCAAGGACAGCGCCGCCCCGACGAGGCTGAGGATGGACTACGCCTCCTCGTCTGAAGTCAGGACAATTGACGAGGCTATCGACTCGAGGGCGCACAAAGGAAACGTATTCACGATAGGACACTCAAACCTGAGCATAGAGGCCTTCATACGGAACTGCAGGAGACACGGCATCACGCTGGTAAGGGACATCCGCAGCTGGCCACATTCAAAGTCATTCCCGCATTTTGACCAGAAAGAGTTGAAGGAGGAACTGGAAAGGAACGGGATCAGATATGTGTTCAACGGGGACACGATGGGAGGCCATGTGAGGAGAGAAGCATTCCCGTCCGAGGGCGACGGCGTGACATTCACCATGTCCTCCGGAGGATATGCGCAGCGCACACGGGAGAACGCCTCCGCCGCCGACCTCACGATCGCATTCGCCTCGGACTTCAGCACCGCCGGAGAGCGTGTGACTGCGGAGGCGGCGAAGGGGAAAATCATACAGATCCCGGTTTCCGCCCGCAACTGCCCTCCTGCGGAAGAAATAGCCCGGGACATCATCTGCTGCATGACGGAAAGGGAGAAAAGCCGGCCTCTCGTCGTCAATGTGGCGGGGAACGGGATATCAGTCCTGTCGTCCCACGGGCTTGACCAGGACAGAATCAACAGAATCGTGAGGGATGTTCTCAAAGGGCTGCTTGACAAGGACGTGTCAATAAGGAAAATAATCAGCGGAGGCCAGACAGGGGCAGACGAGGCCGGCATTGCCGCGGCAAAAGCCCTCGGCATTCCGGCCGAGGTGCACGCCCCGAAAGGATGGATGATGAGAAGAGGCGACAACAGGGACATCTTCTCGGAATACGAGTTCAAGAGCAGGTTCGCAGCCATGCCGGGAAAGGACCTCTCATACGGTGAGATGATGCTCACTGAAGGCTTCCGCAGGACTTACGACGAGATTGTGGATGCGGCCAGGAAAGGTGAACGGCAGGCGCTGATGTGTGCCGAGACAAATCCGGCCGACTGTCACAGGTTCGCTTGTGTAGGCTATGCTCTGGAACATCCTTCCGATGCTGGAAGACGCTATTCCCCGACGACCGTGCAGCACATAAGGAGGGACGGACTGCTCATTTCTCAGGCCGATCTCGAACGCAAGACATGCCGGGACTGCCGGATGGAGTTCAATGAAAACAACCTGGCCGCCGCAATGAAAAAAGCCGGAGACAGGATACAGCATCCCAATCCGGACGAGCGTGGCATAAGCCTGGCCAGGAACAGGAACAAGGGGATAAACAGATAGACGGCAATGGAAACCATCGGCATCGTATATGCTCTGCAGTCCGCAATGGCTGCCGCAGCAGCCGCTTCGGGCATCGCGGGGGCAATCCTCGGCAGCAGAAGGAAGATCGGCGGAGCGAAAGGGCTTCTTGCCGGACTCCTCCTGCCGGGGATCGGTGTGCTGATCACTGCGGCAAGTCCCAAAAAGGCAAGGCACGAAGCCCGCAATGACTCCGCCATACATGAGGCAGCGCGGGACAGGGCCAGGGAACAGTTCCGGCATGACCACAACGAAAAGCCGCGTTCCGTTCACCAATCCAACGCAATGAGACGACCGACGGAGAAACGAAACAGAGGTCCGAAATTATAAAGGACTATCCGGCCGACTGCCGCATGAACCGCCGGAACGCCCTTTCATCATCGAATGTATCGTAATGGTTCCTCTTCAGGAACTTGTCGATGTCATCCTTTGAATACAGATAGATGTTGCCTTTCTGGGAATATCCGAGAGTACCGGTGTCCCTCCATTTCTTGAGTGTGGCGGATGCTATACCGAACATCTCCATCACCTCCCTGTTCGTGTATGCAGGCTTCATTCCTGCCGCCATACTCCGGCGTATCAGCTGCACCTCCTTCCTGATGCAGTCCATGCACTTTACCAGCATCGCCATCTCATAGTCATCATGGGCGGCCGGCTGAATTACATTTTTCCTTGCCATAAACAGTTTGTTTTTCAAGGAGACAGGAGAGAATCCCCTGCCTCCCTCATCTCAACATCGTTTCATTCCTCCGGAAGATCCTCGAAGTCATCCTGGGCAAGGCCTTCCCCTCCGGAGCGGAGCCTTGCATTGATGCGGTCGACGAGCGTCTGTATCCAGTTCATCTGCGCCGTGTCATCCGGTACCTCGTTGCCCCCTACAGTTACATACTGGATTGCAGGCATCTGCTCATCAACCCAGTGCAGCCTCTGCCCGTTCGCGCTGACGGAGGCGTTGGTGTACCCGGACTTCGAGGTATATACATCGATGGTTATGTCATCGAGACCTGCGAGCCCCTGCTCCGTGACGAGGCTCCTGACGATGGACTTGAACACGCCGGCGCTTCTGCCGACCGACAGGTCATAGGCCTCGCCCGATTCGGCATCCGAAATCATTATGTGCCAGTTCCTGAACTTCTTGTTCTCGAACTCGTGCTCCCGGAGCTCGATTCCTGTCAATGCCCCTGAAATTGCCGAGAAGGATGTCTCGACGCCGTCCTTCCTGCTGATGATTGAACCCTTGGAAATGCGGAGATACACTTTCTTGCCCCCGTTCCTCTGACTGTCTTGAATCAACATGATCTGATGAAATTAAATTGTTGAACATATCACCTACTCCCTATAAGATGGGAGGCCTTCCCTTTTTCTGAAGGTGACGCATCGGAAGGTGACACGGAAAGGCAACAAAGGCAGGAGGAAACGCACTCGCAGAGCTGCGGATTGCTATTGCCGTTTGCCTTGTCACCAAATTCGCGGAGACTGAAAGAAAAGGGAAGCCGACATCTACTCCTTCCCAGACAAGACGATAACGGCAGAAATGTTTTAATCATGTCTGGCCCCATACATGAATATAACCCCATTTCTTGTCCCACCATAATATATATTTATGCTCAGAGAAATGCCCTTTATTCCGACTTGAAATGAAACGAAAATCGCATGCAAGAAACAAAGAGACCCGGAATTAGAGTAAAATTAAGTTGATCGAGATATGGCGAAACGGTTTTCATATCTTCGTTCTCTTAATTCGTTGTGGAATAAGTAACAAACTTCTTGCTTCATTTTCATTAAAAGTTACTTTACTACACTATAAATGCAGAGAACTGGAGTTATTATTTACGGTCTTCTATTGGTTCAGGCCATAAAGAGGAACATCAAGAAAACCCGGACAATGAGTAAATGAATAGATTTCTCGATTGATGAGCGCAATATAATGATACTAATTATTTGTCTCCTAAGTCGCTGAACCTATAAAAAATCCAAGATTGAATTTTTAACAATTCTTCTCCGCTACTAAAACAAGACAAACTATTTGTATGGTATTTATTCCATATATAATTATTGTAATTTAATACAAAATTATATATAAACCATTTTTGCTCGCTCGGAATAAAAATGCCAAATTTGTATTGAAATTTTCACTTAAAATAAGTTGAATAAAATATTCAAGTTATGGATATTGTTTCTAAAGATATTATAATTCCCCTAACAGGAGCCATACTGGGTATTGCCGTTCCTCTGTTGATTGGAGTCATTCAGCGGATAGACGAAAAATACGGGTCCACCCGTCTGATAAAGTGTTTCATGAATGAAAGAGGCACCAAGTGCTTTATTGTTCTGCTGATTATCACCATCTTTTTACTGTTCTACCAGTTAGTCGCCCCGCCTAACAGACATGACTTTGGATTTCTCACAAAGTACATAGACAATTCTGCCATTATTCTCGCAACGATATCATGCACATTGCTGACATGCTGTATTTTCTTTACTTTCTGGCTTATCTACATCTATAATGTGCCCGAAAAGCTACATATGCATCTGACAAGAAAAAGCGAGATGACACAAGAAACAAGAAAAGCATGGTTCGATCTTTTTATTGCCATGCTTAAACAGAATAATGTTGATGTGCTGCGGAATTGTTACCAGAAGTTGTATGATTGGGTCGTATCTTTACGAGCAAATAAGCAGTGGACACTGATAGAATATCCATCAGAATTATACGAAGGCATCATCTCTGTCAACGAAGAGTTGTGTTTACAGCAAAAGGAAGCCGTTTCTATAAAGAACGGCAATGACATTGTAAATGTGATGTTGGATAATTTTCAGTACACTGTGATGCATCAAAACACTTATCATACCATCTGGACTTGCTTGAACCAGCAGCTGTTTTATCGACGTAGCGAATGGATTCT
>DVIP01000174.1 GCA_018711225.1 Candidatus Cryptobacteroides intestinipullorum
TCTGCCGGTACATAACTCCCGGTCGCGGTCCCTTCGGGACTTTTGGCCCGGCTCCCTTACGCCGGACTTCGTGTCAATAGCAGACAATGGTTCCGTCCGCGGCATTCACTATCCTGTCCCCGTCCTGTCCCAGCTGCGTGTCTTCCGGAAGTTCCACTATGACCAGGCTGTGTCCGGCAGGTACCGTTATCTTCGAGGACTTGTATACACTCTCGGCCGCATACGTCCTGGACACGAGGTCGAACAGATCAGCAGTATCGTACGCCTCTGTACTGTACGTGACCTCACGATCCTCTCCGAAAGGATTGTAGTACATGTGCACGGGATAAGGGCGGTCGGCATAAAAATCCGTCACGTTGCAGTCTATCCTTATGATGCCTTCCACATCCGTCTTCTGCACCAGGGCGCCGAGTATGCCCACGGGAGCTGTACTGTAGATACTGAACATAGTCTCGTCACCGTTGGAAGATGTCCACTGCGGGCCGTCTCCGAGGGCGACAGGAGAGGCACCTTCCAGGCTTTCCTTCCCGTATTTGTCATATTTGCGAAGCCCTTCGTATGCGATATTGCCGTTCGTGCAGCTCTTCAGTTCCGGCAGCCACTGGTGCTCATCGTCTATTTCCGTAGGATAGAAAAGACGGCATGCATTGGCGGCATTCAGCATCCATTTTCCTATGGCATCGGCGAACTGCGGCTCATACTTCACGACAGGGACCATCGGCCACATGAGTTTCACCGAATTCATGAAAAAGGCATAACCACCGCCGTCTGTGGTGCTGCCCTGCAGTCCGTAGACATCATAATTGCCCCACCTTTCGGCTATCACGCCCCAGCCGTAGCGCCCGGAAGACGACTTGCACCCGTCGAAAATCCAGTCTATGATTTTCCCGACATTGTAGTCCGTGCCGAGTTCCGCATTCATACGGGCCGCAGTCAGGGCTCCAATAGGCATCAGTATCTCGTAAAAACGGCTCTCCTTCTGATAAGCCAGAGCATCGAGGGCCGACCTGGCATGTTCCAGATAATTCCGGTCACCGAATTTCTTCCAGGCGGCATACAGCACCCACGCATGTCCGCCGGCAGCGTCCTGCTGATACGGGATATTGTTCCTGACCCCTTCCATCTTCGAATAATCGAAATAGGAATAATCGTAGTTCCCGGCAAGGACTTCATCGGCGCGCGCGAACTGGTCAGCGATACTTCTCTGGATGGCTTCAGCCCCGTCCACATCGGGATAGAGGTCGCAGAGAGCATAATAAAGCACATTCGGGAAGACTATGTACCACCAGTCACCGCCTCCTGCAGACACATTGTTCATAATGATGTTCCAGCCATTGTCGCTGTTGAAATAGTTCTGGACCATCTTCACGTAATTGTGTCCGTTCTGCGTGGTCTTGTCCACACCGAGAAGGCTTGCACCGATCAGTGCGGGCAAGGCAGTGACCGCCTCATGTCCGTTCTGGTTGACTCCAGGCCCCTGCCTGCTGTCGCACAGGGCGGTATAGATTCCGAATGTCTCCTGCTGGACATTGTTATAGCAGTAATAGTACCATATAAGAGGATTTCCGTCAGGCCCTGTTCCGCCATTGAACACATAATTGTCGAAATCCAGAGCCTTCTGCCTCCAGTCCAGCATCTTGTAAGGGGCCGGCATGGAAGGCATCTCCGAAACACGGCTTATTTCCGTCTGTTCCGCACCGTCGCCAAGCTCTGCCGGCTCATACGCAAGAGCATCCTCAGGATTGCATGAAAGCATGAGCGGCAGCGCCGGAATGGCGGACAATAATATTATGATATGCTTGCAAATCATATACGGATAATCTTTTTTTTGTCAGGGCAATATTCCCGGAGGGAATCAGTTGCCGGATTTGTCACAATCCCTGATGATATTCTTGGCCAGCGGAATGGAGAGCATCTGAAGCCCTCCCACTATAGGAAGCGCGAACTTCAGGGCGAAAACCTCCGAGATTCCGAAAGCCAGGGCGAGGAAGAGAAGCAATCCGAATGCCCTTCCTATGAAGAGACCGATTTCATGGCTCAGGATATAGGTGTATTCGTTGCGGCCTTCAGCCTTGGAGACCACATCTATTGTCCTCATCATGATGGGGAAATAGGCCAGGTCATGCAGAGGCTGGAACATTACCTTGCAGAGGATGAAGACTATGGCGCCCATGGCCGAGAACCAGAAACAGTTCACAAGAGTCCCGAAGAAGAATATGCTGATACCTATCGAGAATACTATGATCCTGTGCTTTGGCTTGGTGACACGGCCGAGGACATAGACCAGAATAGCCGTAAGGCCGCCGCTGACACTCTGTATCAGTCCCAGAGTCCCTTCCTCTCCGATAAGTTTCATCACCAGGATGGCGGGGGCAGTCACCAGAAAACCCTGGACCATTCCCTTCAGTGATGAAAGGCAAAGCATCTTGTTCCAGAGTCTGGAGAATCTGAAATAGAAGAATCTGGAATTTCCGGGATTTTCGTAATGCCCGCTCAGGATATTGGCACAGGCAATAATCGAAATGACTGTAGCGGCGACAGTGACAAGCCTGTAGGTCATGTTCACATCGAAACTTATTCCCAGAAGTTCTTTGCCCGACAGATACGATATTACGGCACCGACTATAAGCGGAACACAAATATTTCCGACTGTAAATCCCAGGCTTTCGAGTCCGAAGAAGTAATTTCTGTTGTTGTCATCAGTAGAGTTCAGGGTAATCAAGTAGCGGTTCGTCCAGAAAAAGCCTGAGGCAGCGCCCATAACGATTCCGATAGGTATAAGTTCGGCAATGCCGAGATCCTTGAGCATCATCATGCCCACCATCGAAATGGAAGAGAAGAGAATGCCTGCACAGTAAAGCCATGCGACATTGAATTTTTTCAGAAGCCAGCCGTTTATCACCGAAGTGAAGACAATGCCTGCATACATGGAAAGCTGGAACAGGGCCACATACGAAGGCTTGCCGCAGCTGCGCATGATGTATGCACCTACAAATATCTCTACGATAGGCAGTACCCAAGCATAGAGCATATTCGTAATCAGCAGTTTCCTCATGTTCCGGGGATACTGCATGAACACCTGGTATTCGTTCAGGAACTTTTTCATCACTTCAGGATTGAGGCCAATATCTCACTGATTGACAAATCTGCGGCACAGATCACCTCGTCACTTGCTCCATAATATATGTGTATCGTATCCCCTTCCACTATCTGGCCGTTCGTAAACACCACATTGCCGAAAAAGCCGGTCTGCTCGTACGGGGCGACAGGTTCCATTATCGGCTCCGCGCTCCTTGCAATGACCTTGGTCGGGTCATCCTTGTCCAGGAGAAGTGCGCCGAGACAATACCTGTTCTCTTCGTTGGCACCGTGATAAATCTCCAGCCATCCCTTTTCAGTCTTTACAGGAGCGGCACCGGCACCGACACGCACAGAATCCCATTTGCCGGGACGGGTCGTGGCTATGCATACGTGTTTTCCCCAATGAATCCTGTCCGGACTCTCTGCCACCCATATATAGTTTCCGCCGAGTTCCGGGCTGCTCGGTCTGTGGAAGGCATAGTACATGCCCCCGACTTTTTCTTCCCAGATAGCGCAGTCCTTGTTGTGCGGAGGGAATATCATCCCGTGACGTCCGAATGTCTTGAAATCCCTTGTTTCCATGAGACCCACGCCGACAGCTACCGGGGACACCTCCGTGAAAGTAAGGAAATAACCGTCCTCCATCGTGGCGACACGGCAGTCCTCTATTCCGAAAGACTCCTGGGGTCCCTTTCCGAAGATCGGAGGATAAGCGGGATCCTCATGAAAGTGTACGCCGTCCTCGCTGCACACAAGTCTCAGATATGACATTGTAGTAAGGTAGTTCTGACCTTTGTACCCTATGACACGCGGGTCCGAAGCATCAAGATCCGGATCGTCCTTGTCGAAATGAAGGACTTCTATTTCTCCTTTTGAATTATAGACAGGAAAACTGATTTTGCCCTCGACCTGTTTCGGACGCTCGGCGACTCTGAGCAGAAGCCAGATCTTGCCGTCCATCCTGAATACGCCCGGATTGAGCAGGCAGGCTATTTCCATTCCTGGGATTCCCGGTGTCAGGTCAGACGGCCTGAGAATCGGGTTGCGGGAGTTTCTTTTTGCAATATCCATATCGTTATTGGTTACATTAGTTTTCGTTTTCGGGTCGTTTTATACGGGAATATCCCTCCTGCAGTTTCAGTGTTGCGAAAATATTTCCTTATCATATAAAAAGAGTATGATATGATTTCAAAAACGTCTACTGCGCCGCCTGCAGGCGTTGTTTGAAACGATAACATACCTTTTTGAAACAATAATATACTCTTCTGAAACGGTCCATGTAGGAATCTGCATACCACATATAAATGGAATTTTCGCTATATTTGGCCGACCTTCCATTTTTCCGGAACTGCAGACCGGTCAGGAAGACAAAACCAGATTTTGCCGTATGCACGTTTGCCGCCAACTTGTAATATCCGTTCTCTCCGCTGTCGCCTGTCTGACTGCCGCCGCTGCCGTACCTGACAACTACATTCAGATAAGCAACAATTCCGGACTCAGCAACAGTTCCGTAACGACCATATTCCAGGACAGTTCGGATGAAATGTGGTTCGGCACATGGAACGGTCTGAACAGATACGACGGAAGCGAAATAAAGCAGTTCCGTCCCCAGTCATCGTCAAACAAGGCCATATCGCACCAGGTCATAAGATCCATATCAGAAGATTCGGACGGGTATCTCTGGATAGCGACGGATTTCGGCATCAACAGGATGGACAGGGATGACGAAACCTTTTCTGTCTATTATATCGGATACGACAGGCCGTACATCTACGAAGAAGGACTTTTCTCATGCTGCGTTTCAGATGAAGGCCAGGTGGCGGCTGCCCTGAAGGGAGGAAAGATAAACCTGTACGACAAGTCTGCCGACAAGTTCTCTCCTTTGCCAGGGTGCGGGCCGGACAATTTTTCCGCAGTACTGTTCTTTGACATGGAAAACAGGCTGTGGGCCGAAACTGAAGACGGGTCGCTGACAAGAATCTGCATATCGGACGGCAGGGCCGCGGAAATTGTCAGGATTCCTCTGGCCGCCGGACACGGCACTCCCCTGTTCGATGGGAAAGACAGAATCTGGATCCAGACGGGAGATACAGTCTCATATATCGGCACTGATGAGGAAATACCTGAAGCCAGGCCCGCAGGATTCGGTTTCCGCAGCACGCTCAACACGGTGAAAAACATCGGAGGGACACTGTATGCCGGCACTACATCCGGATGTTTCAGAATCGGGGAGGGCGGGCTCACGAAAGATCTGGATGGAGAAAAGATAGCTGTGCTCTCAATATTCAAAGGCACCCAGGACATACTCTGGATAGGTACAGACGGACTCGGCGTACTTCAGGAAAAATATGACCCGGAATTCATATCTGCGATCTACCCACCCCCGGCGGCTTTTTCAGGAAAATTTCCTGTCAGGGCCATACTTTCCGACAGCCGTGGCAATGTCTTCATCGGGAGCAAGGGCGGAGGACTTTCCGTATGGAATGAAAAGAGGAAAGATTTCAGGAGTTTCAATGTAGGTACGGGAAGGACATACAATTCGGTATTGTCACTGGAACAGGCAGGGAACAGGATTTACATAGGGACAGACGGGGCAGGACTTATGTACATGACAGATCCTGAAGGGAAACCGGAGCAGCTGGATTTTTCCGGTTATCCCGAAAGCAGGCTGATAAGTTCGGTCTACGCCATCGAAAAATCAGGAAAGGATACGCTGTTCCTGGGGACAAGCGGGAACGGTCTGTTCATGCTCGTGACGGACGGGCGCGGCAAAGTGCGCTCCATAGCCAATTACAGACATGAGGACATGGCGTCCGGCACGATAGGCAGCAACATAATATACGACATCGTGGACGACGGACCTTACCTGTGGCTCGCCACCAGGGGCGGAGGAATCAACCGATTCGACAAGAAGACAGGAAAGGTTGAAATCGTACCGGGAAGCAATGCCGGACAGTCCATAAGCAACGACATACTGTCACTGCTCCTGGACTCTTCGCACAGGTTGTGGGCAGGAACATCGTCAGGGCTTGTGATGATACGTGAAAATGAAGAGGGCCTTCCTGTCACCAGAGTCTTCGACGATTTCCCGGAAATATCCAATACATCGGTACACTCGATCCTGGAAGGAGCCGACGGATCAATATGGATAAGTACAGACAACGGGATAGCCAGACTGGACCGCGGTGCGGAGTCCATCGCTTCATGGACACATGATGACGGGCTTTCCGACAATGAATACTGCGACGGCGCCGGTTTCGCGGCCGATTCCGGTTCAAGACTCTATTTCGGCAGCGTAAACGGAGTGGACATCATCATGCCCGGACTGGCGGGACAGGTAAGTTTCATGCCGAAACTGAACCTCAGTATGGTGGAAGTGGACAATTCCAGATATTATCCCGAAGGCAATGTCATCGGCACAGACTACCGGACGGGCTCCATATCCTTCTGGTTCTCGCTTCCTGACTACATATCGGGAGAAAAATGTTCCGTCGTGTATTTCCTGAAAAGAGGTCGGGACAGAAAAACAGACAACATCGGGGATTCAGACTGGATAGACATCGGCAAGAGCCGCCAGATCATAGTCAGCCAGCTCAGACCGGGGAATTACACCCTTCTGGTCCGGGCGGCGGATGCCAACCACAATCTCGGAGAGCCGCAGTCATGGCTTATAGAGGTCTCTTGGCCGAAGCTGCTGAAACCGTGGCTGATAATATTGTATATCTGTATCGCTGCAGCGATAGCCTGCATCCTGTACTGGCTGCACAGATCCAGAAAAGCCATAGCGGAAGAACTGGAAAAGGAAAAGCGGGACAATGCCGTCAGGGAGGAAATCATCAAGGGCAAATTCCGTTTCTTCACCAACATCGCCCACGAGTTTTCAAATTCTATAACACTCATTTTCGGAGCCGTAGAACAGATTCTCACTACCGGAAACCAGGACAGCCGATACAGGAAACAGCTGATAGCCATCAGAAGCAATGCCGACAGGATGCACAAGCAGATAGAGGAACTGATGGAATTCAGCAAGGCGGACTACGGACATCTTGCCATCCTGTATGAAAAAGTGGACGTGAACGAACTGCTGAAATATACTTTCGACAATTTTATCGACATCGCAGAGTCCAAAAAGATAACAATGGACATAAATGTCGACAAAAATCTTCCCGTATGGGTATCGGACAGGAGCATGCTGGAAAAAATAGTGTTCAACCTGCTTTCCAATGCCATGAAATACACTCCTTCGGAAGGATGGATAAGGATTACCGCCGGCAGGGACGGATCCGGAGAATTGGAAATAAAGGTAGCCAACAGCGGACCGGGAATACCGAAGGACAGACTGTCCGACATTTTCGACAGATATGTGATACTGGACAACTTCGAATCGAAACTTTCGCACGGACACTATACCAGGACAGGCATAGGTCTGTCCCTGTGCAAGGACCTGACCGGGCTTCTGGGAGGGAAAATCTCCGCCGACAGCAGGGAAAACGAATACACGGTCTTTTCCGTGACCTTGCCGTGGAAAGACGATACGGAAATCTCCATGCCGTCCGGGACAATCCCGGAAAGAGATGAGACAGGGGCGGACGCCGGTCATGAATCAGGGCAGAAGGCCGCGGTGCTGGTAGTGGATGATTTCAAGGACATCAGGATGCTGATAGCGGACATACTGTCAGAAGAATTCGACATCTGCCAGGCGGCAGACGGGGAGACTGCTCTGGAAATGATGAAAGAAGTCTCCCCCGCCCTGATTATATGCGACATGATAATGCCCGGCATGGGCGGCATAGCCTTCGTGAAAAAGGTAAAGTCGGACGAGAATACCAGACACATACCCGTGGTTATGCTCTCAAGCGACACAGACATCGAAAACCGCGTCAACGCCATCGACACCGGTGCCGATGTCTTCATCGCCAAGCCTTTCCATCCGAGATACCTGAAGGCCGTAGTGGAACGGATATTCAGTGCCGGCAGAGGACAGGCATCGGAATACAACCCTCTCGAAAAGGCTCTCGGCTCGGTGGACATGCAGGGCGCGGATTCCGGAGACAATACCTTCATGAGCAAAGTGATGGACGCCCTTTCGAAAAACTACGGCGACGAGAACTATAACCAGGATGCGCTGGCTTACGACCTGGCCATGAGCCGGGTACAGCTTTACAGGAAAGTGAAACACGACCTCGGAAGCACTCCGGGAGAACTGATACGGCGCTACAGAATAAGGCAGGCCGAACTCATGCTGCGGAAAACCGACAAGACCGTACAGGAAATCATGTACGACTGCGGCTTCCACAACAAAGCCTATTTCTACAGGGAATTTTCCCGTCTGCACAACTGTTCTCCGAAAGATTTCCGGAACGGCGGCGTATCATGACAGGCAATCTGTTGCTGCAAGCTTATAACCCGTTGCGGCAGATTTGAAATCTGCCGCAACGTAAAAACAGAATTTTCCGGAAAAATTCGAAGTATCGGCGTTTTTTTCTAATTTTGCAGGATATTTTGACTTATACCGGAATAAATTAATTGACAAATATGACTTCTAAGGAAATCAGGAAAGCCTTCTTGGATTTCTTTGCATCCAAGGGACACACTATCGTGCCTTCCGCACCGATGGTCGTAAAAAACGACCCTACACTCATGTTCACCAATGCCGGAATGAACCAGTTCAAGGATTTTTTCCTCGGTAACAGCCAGCCCAAGCACAAAAGAGTGGCGGACAGCCAGAAATGTCTGAGAGTGAGCGGGAAACACAATGACCTCGAAGAAGTCGGGCGCGATTCATATCATCATACCATGTTTGAAATGCTCGGGAACTGGAGTTTCGGGGACTATTTCAAGTCTGAAGCCATTTCATGGGCATGGGAGCTGCTGACCGAAGTATACGGGATAGACAAGGACAGGCTTTATGCCACTGTATTCGAAGGTGACGCATCCGACGGGACCGAAATGGACAGCGAGGCTCTGGAAGAATGGAAGAAACATCTGCCGGCAGACAGGATTCTTCTGGGAAACAAACATGACAATTTCTGGGAGATGGGCGATACCGGTCCATGCGGGCCGTGCAGTGAAATCCATGTGGACCTCCGCTGCGACGAAGAGAGGAAGGCTGTTCCCGGACGGGAACTCGTGAACAAGGGACACCACCTGGTAATCGAAATTTGGAACCTGGTCTTCATGCAGTTCAACCGCAAGGCAAACGGGGAGCTGGAACTCCTTCCTAACAAGAACGTCGATACGGGAATGGGCTTCGAAAGGCTCTGCATGACACTTCAGGGCAAGACCAGCAACTACGACACCGACGTCTTCACCGGGATGATAGCCAGGATAGAGGAACTTTCAGGACACAAATACCATGAATCTGAAAAGACAGAAGTGGCGATGAGAGTGATTGCCGACCATATCAGGGCCATCAGCTTTTCCATAGCCGACGGGCAGCTCCCGTCCAATGTAAAGGCCGGATATGTCATAAGGCGTATTCTCAGAAGAGCCGTAAGGTACGGCTACACTTTCCTCGGATTCAACGAACCGTTCCTCTGCCGTCTGGTAGGACAGCTCGTGTCCGACATGGGCGAATTCTATCCTGAACTCGAGGCCCAGCAGGAACTTATAGAAAAAGTCATACGTGAAGAGGAAATAGCGTTCCTCCGGACATTGGACAGAGGGATAAAGCTCATCGAGAGCATTATGGAAAAGGCCTCGGACACGAAGACGATAAAAGGGGAAGACGCATTCGTGCTTTACGACACATTCGGTTTCCCTATCGACCTCAGCGAGCTTATCGCATCCGAACGCGGCTTCACGATAGACCTCGAAGGATTCGAAAAGGAGCTGCAGAAACAGAAGGAGAGGGCCAGGAACGCGACAGCCATAGAATCAGGCGACTGGGTGGAATACAGGCATTGCGAGAACGTACAGTTCCTCGGATATGACACCACATCCGTCGATGATGCCGTTCTCACAAAACACCGCACTGTCAAGGCCAAAAACAAAATAATGTACCAGCTCGTATTCGACAAGACCCCGTTCTATGCCGAAATGGGAGGCCAGGTGGGAGATACCGGCTACATCGAAGACAAGGAAGGCCGCAAGATAAGGATTCTCAACACTATAAAAGAAAACAACCTCACCATCCACATAGCGGAAAGCATCCCTGAGGACTGCGAAGGCGGATTCAGGCTGGTGGTAGATGCCGAACGCCGGCTCGGAATCACGAACAACCATACGGCGACACATCTTCTCCACCAGGCATTGAGGGAAATCCTCGGCACGCATGTGGAACAAAAGGGTTCCTACGTCTGCGACAATTATTTCAGGTTCGACTTCTCCCATTTCGAGAAACTTTCCGACGAGCAGATTGACCAGGTGGAGAGAAGGGTGAACGCCCTTATCAGGAAAAACTCCCCTCTCTGCGAGAACAGGAACGCCACCATGGATGAAGCCAGGGCAATGGGTGCCATGGCCCTGTTCGGCGAGAAATACGGAGACAGGGTCAGAGTCGTGCGTTTCGGGGACTCCATCGAACTGTGCGGAGGTACGCATGTGCAGGCCACCGGCCAGATAGGTTTCTTCAAGATAATATCAGAATCGGCCATTGCGGCAGGTGTAAGAAGGATAGAGGCCACTACCGGCATCAATGCGGAGAAGATCGTGGACACCATGGAAAATACACTCCGTGCCGCACGCGCACTTTTCAACAATGTACCTGACCTGGCCGGCTCCATCAGGAAACTGATAGAAGAAAACGAAGGCTTCAAGAAGGAAATGGAAAAAATGGCCAAGGAAAAGGCTGCTTCCATGAAGAAGAACCTCGAAGAGAACAGTGAGAAGATAAACGGTGTCAATGTCGTGAAGGTAACCATACCGACAGACCCGGCCATTCTCAAGAACGTGGCATTCATGATACAGAAAGAGGCCGAGAACACGGCCGTGCTTGCAGCATACGAATACTCCGGCAAGCCACAGCTTCTCATAATGTACTCGCCTGATCTGGTAGCGGCAGGACGCAACGCCTCAAAGGATATCAAGAACGCGGCCAAAGCCATTCTCGGCGGTGGCGGAGGACAGCCGGGACTCGCCACGGCAGGAGGAAAGGAGACAGCCGGCCTGGCGGAAGCCATGGAGATAATGCTCAAATCCATCTGACCGGACTGACAGGTTCAGGGCAGGAAAAGGACATATCAGGATGAAAAGGCTGGACAGATTCATACTCGGATCATTCATAGGACCGTTTTTCGCGATCCTTTTCATAGTCGTTTTCATACTGATGATGCAGTTCCTGTGGCTGTATATTGACGAACTTGTAGGAAAAGGACTGAGTTTCAAGGTTATACTTGAATTTCTCGGCTGGGGCAGCGCCACCCTCATCCCTCTATCACTTCCGCTGGCCACATTGCTTTCGGCAGTGATGACGCTGGGTACTCTCGGCGAAAACAACGAGCTCCTGGCGATGAAGGCCGCAGGCATTTCCCTGAAAAGAATCCTGACCCCGCTCATCATAGTTTCGGCGCTTATAAGCGTAGTAGCCTTCTTCGCTTCGAACGAGCTGATTCCCGTGGCATACAACAAGATATTCACCCTAAGGGACGATATCGGAAAGACCAAGGAGGAAATAAAAATCCCGACAGGTACTTTCTACGACGGGATAGACGGCTATATTCTCCGTGTGGACAGCCGTGACAAGGAGACTGCCATGATGCATGGCGTGATGGTATACAACCATACAGGGAAAAAAGGGAACACCAGCCTGACCATCGCAGATTCGGCCATGATGAAGATGTCGGAAGACAAGACATACCTGACATTCATACTGTACAACGGCTCGAACTACGAGGAAACCAATACCAGGAAATACCGGGACACCACCCTCCAGCTGCAGAAAATCGAATTTGACGAGCAGGCAATGGTCATACCGCTCGAAAACTACGCCTTCAAGAAATCCGAGGACACCAGATTCGGAGACGAAGTCCGGACCATGAACCTGAAACAGCTGAACCACAGCGAGGACTCCATAGGCAGGGTCGATTCCAATGCCAAGATGGACAATATCGCAAGGTTCTACAGCGACAGGTCCCTGAAGTACCATCACCAGCTGGACACTTCTAACCGGAGGAACGACAGAATCAAGTCCGTTTTCTCTTATGAGAAATTCATGGAATGGGATGACCTGGAGAAGCAGATCGAGGCAGAGAAGAACGCCGTCTCCAAAGTCAACGAGACAATCGGAGAACTCACCACATACGGACGCGAACGGTACTACAACGCCTACACGCTGAGAAGAATAGATGTGGAAATTCTGAAAAAGTTCGCCCTGTCGTTCGCGTGCTTCATATTCTTCTTCATAGGAGCCCCTCTCGGTGCACTGATAAGGAAGGGAGGGCTCGGAACACCTGCCATAGTGTCGGTACTGTTCTTCGTATTGTACTGGGTGATAGACATTACGGGAAACAAGCTGGCCAAGGACGGGGCCGTCTCCGCATTCGTAGGAGTATTCATATCGTCTGCGGTACTGCTGCCGATAGGATTGCTTTTCACATGGAATGCGATAAACGACAAATCCCTGATAGACACTGAAAAGGTCGGGATAATATTCAGGAAAATCAAAAACAGACTGCTCGGAAAAATGAGAAAGACTCGTATAGTATTCATGGGTACGCCAGAATTTGCCACGGCATCTCTCGATGCTCTCGTCAAGGCCGGCTACAATATCGCAGGTGTGGTTACAGTGGCAGACAAGGCAAGCGGAAGAGGGCTCAAGGTCAATGAAAGTGCAGTAAAGAAATATGCTGTGGAGCACAATCTTCCGGTACTCCAGCCAGTTTCGCTGAAAGACCCCGATTTCCTTTCAGCATTGGCCGCATGGAAGGCGGACCTGTTCGTGGTGGTGGCTTTCCGCATGCTTCCGGAAGAAGTATGGGGCATGCCGAAGTACGGGACTTTCAACCTGCACGCTGCCTTGCTGCCTCAGTACAGAGGTGCCGCTCCTATAAACTGGGCCGTCATAAACGGAGAACACTATACCGGCGTGACGACTTTCATGATCAACGCAGGGATGGATACCGGGCATATCATCTTCAGGGAACAGTGCAGGATAGAGGACGATGACACTGCCGGAACAGTCCATGACAAGCTGATGGAGCTCGGAGCCCGGACAGTCCTGGAGACCGTGGAAGCCATATTGGAAAAGAAGGTGGAACTGCGCACGCAGAAAAGCTTCATACAGGGATCAGAAGTCCTGAAACCGGCGCCGAAACTGACCAGGGAACTCGGACACATAGACTGGAACCGCCCTACCAGGGAAATATTGAATCTGATACGCGGGCTGAGCCCTTACCCGGCAGCATATACGGAACTTGCAAAAGACGGGAAAGAAACCGTAATGAAGATATTCGGGGCAGAAAAGGCGGACAGGACGGAACTCTTGGAAAAATCCGGCATGGATGCAAACGCTCCTGCAGGGACGATAATATCGGACGGAAAGGAAATATTGGCACTGCTTACTTCCGACGGAGCCGTCAGACTGACGGATATACAGCTGGCCGGAAAAAAACGTATGGACGTGAAGGATTTCCTTATCGGTTTCCGGGAGCCGGAATCATACACGGTGACCAAAGGCACATCATCCGAAGTCCTGGACAAATACAGGGAATCAATAAAATCCCGGGCATAATCTCATGGACGGCCTGCCGGCCTGCCCGGACCAAAATTCTGCGAACATGAAATCTGCGGTGATAATCGACAACGGGGAATTTCCGAAAAAGGAATATCCCAGGTACCTGCTGAAAAATGCGGACTACATAATATGCTGCGACGGCGCCCTGAACAAATATTTCCGGAACATGAAGGCAATATTCGGCAAGGAAAGAATGCCTGACATCGTTATCGGTGACATGGACTCGATAAGCCCGGCCGCGCACAGCAGATTCACCGGAAAGACAGTCCACGAGAGCGGACAGGACGACAATGACCAGACCAAGGCCGTAAGATACGTGGCCGGAATGATGAAAGATGTGGACGAAATACATATCATCGGAGGATCCGGAGCACGAGAAGACCATACCATCGGAAACCTTTCCCTTCTGATGGAATATGCACGCACATACGGAGAAAGACCGTATATTGAGATGGTTTCGGACTATTCTACCGCGTTTGCGCTCACGGACACTGCCGAGATACAGTGCGGAGAAGGCAGGAGCGTCTCCATCTTTTCTCCAGACAACACTCTGACTATCAAATCAAAAGGACTCAGGTGGCCTACTGACGGCGTCATCTTCGACAACTGGTGGAAAGCCACTCTCAACAAAGCCGACGAAGACACGGTGCGCCTGGAATTCAGCCATCCGTCCGTCGCCCTTGTCATCCTCGACTGAATTATCGGTTGCGGCGGACAGTCAACCGTTGCGGCAGACGGTCAGTCAGACGTTGCGACAGACGGTCAGTCAGTCAGACGTTGCGGCAGATTTGAAATCTGCCGCAACAGATAGGATTGTAATTGAAAAATGTTAAATTTGTAATTTGTACGGGAATGTTCCCGTACGGTAAATCTATTGGAATCAGATATGGCAGAAACAGAATATCTTCCTCGCATCGAAGATGTGGTGACGGCATCCAGAATACTGGACGAAGTCATAGAGCCGACTCCGATGATGCAGAACCAGGCCCTTTCCGACGAATACGGGGCCGAGATATACCTGAAAAGGGAAGACCTGCAGATAGTAAGGTCATACAAGATCAGGGGCGCATACAACAAGATACGCACAATACCGCAGGAAGCCCTGAAATACGGAATAGTATGCGCAAGCGCTGGAAACCACGCACAGGGAGTGGCCTTCTCCTGTAACAAGCTCCATATCATGGGCTCCATCTATATGCCGACCACCACACCGAAACAGAAAATCGAACAGGTGAAGATGTTCGGCAAGGAATACATCGACATAGTACTTACCGGGGACACATTCGATGCAGCCAACAAGGAGGCCATCGAATATGCGGAAAAATCAGGAAAAACATTCATTCCCCCGTTCGATGACAAGAAGATAATCGAAGGCCAGGCCACTATCGGACTTGAAATAGAAAAACAGATGAAAAAGCCTCTCGACTACCTGTTCATTCCGATAGGGGGAGGCGGGCTTGCGTCAGGAGTGGGAGCCTACATGAAATCGGCTTCACCGCAGACCAAGATCATAGGAGTGGAGCCTGCAGGGGCGCCGTGCATGAAGACTGCCATCGAAAAGGGCGAGATAGTGGAGCTCCAGCAGATAGACAAGTTCGTGGACGGAGCAGCCGTCAAGAAAGCGGGAGAACTGACCTACAACATCTGCCGCAAGGTGCTTGATGACATCGTGGTGGTTCCGGAAGGAGCCATCTGCACGACCATCATTGACATGTATAACAAAAGCGCCATCGTTGTCGAACCGGCAGGGGCATTGTCGGTGGCTGCACTGCGGTTCTACTCGGACAAGATAAAGGGCAAGAGGGTAGGATGCATCATAAGCGGAAGCAACAACGACATAACACGCACCGAGGAAATCAGGGAGAAATCCATGCTTTACGAAGGGCTCAAGCACTATTTCATAATAAATTTCCCGCAGCGTTCGGGCGCCTTCCTGTCCTTCATCAGAGACAATCTCGGACCGAAGGATGATCTGGTGCACTTCCAGTACATAAAGAAGACAAACAAGGACGTGGGACCGGCCCTCATAGGCGTGGAAGTGGAAAGCAAGGCCGACTTTGAGGCCCTCGTGCACCGCATGGACGCAAACAATGTGGTCTACGAATACATAAACGAGAACAACAAGCTTTTCGAAATCCTGATATAAGGCATCCGGGCAAATCGGCAAACAAAAGAATCAAACAATAAAATATATTACGGACTATGGCAAATTTGGATTGGACAAATCTCGGGTTCGGCTACAGGAAGACGAATACCATACTTACCAGCTACTACAGGGACGGCGAATGGAGTCCGGTAGAGAGTCACACTGACGACAACATAAACATAAGCGCATTCGCAGGCACGCTCCACTACAGCATCGAGTGTTTCGAAGGTCTGAAGGCCTTCCGCGGTGCTGACGGCAAGGTCAGGCTTTTCAGGCCGGAAGAAAATGCGAAGAGGCTCCAGAGATCCGCAGCCTACATCGGAATAGCAGCTCCTTCCGTAGAACTCTTCATAGAGATGTGCATCCGCGTCGTGAAGGAAAACCTGGATTTCCTTCCGCCATACGGGACGAACGCATCCATGTACCTCAGACCTACCCTTATAGGCATCAACCCGCAGCTGGGTGTTAAGTCATCCACAGAATGTCTCTTCATGATGCTTTGCGCACCTGTCGGAGCCTACACCGGCGGGGCTTTGCAGCCGTCATACGTCGTGATATCAAGGGACTATGACAGGGCCGCGCCTAACGGAACAGGAAGTTTCAAGCTCGGCAGCAACTACGCGGCTTCGCTCTATTCCTACAACCTCGCACACAAGCTCGGGTATGAGGCCGTACTCTATCTCGACCCGCTGCACCACCAGTACATCGACGAATTCAATTCATCGAACTTCTTCGCAATCCGCGACAATTCATACATCACCCCTAAATCCGACACTATCCTGCCGTCAATCACGAACAAGTCTCTGGAAACTGTGGCCAAAGAACTGGGCATGACAGTGGAAAGGCGTCCGGTACCGGTAGAAGAACTGTCTACATTCGAGGAAGTCGGGGAATGCGGCACGGCAGTAGTCATCACTCCGGTATACCAGATAGATGACAAGCCGTCACTGGAATCTCCGGAGGTCACGCCTTATTATTTCGGTTCCAGGGAACAGTGCGGGCCGAAGAGCCTTAAACTGTACAAGATGATACGAGGAATCCAGGACGGGGAAATCGAAGATCCGTTCGGATGGTGCATGTTCGTGGACTGACCGGTGAATCGGGCCGAAGCCATGAAATCCGACACAATGAAAGGCAGGAAAGACATCCTTGAAGTACCTGGAGGAGAACGGAAAGTTCTCCTCCATACTTGTTGTGCCCCCTGCTCTTCCGCCATCGTGGAATGCCTGCTGGAAAACGGCATCAGGCCCCTGATATACTACTGCAACCCGAACATATATCCTGAAGAGGAATATCTCATACGGAAGAACGAATGCACCAGATATGCGAAATCCCTCGGACTTGAAATCGTGGACGAGGACTACGACCACGAGACATGGCTGGCCAGGATGAAAGGACTCGAAAACGAACCGGAAAGAGGCTCACGCTGTCTTGAATGCTTCAGAATGAGGCTCGCCTCGGCAGCCAGTTATGCACATACGCACGGCTACAGGGTCATAACGACCACTCTGGCCTCATCCAGATGGAAAAGCCTTGAACAGATAAATAAGGCCGGCATGGAAGCGGCGGCCCCATACGATGATGTCGTCTGGTGGGACAGGAACTGGAGGAAAAACGGACTCCAGGAACGTCGCGGCGAACTTATAAAGGAATACGGCTTTTACAACCAGCAGTATTGCGGCTGCGAATTCAGCCTGCGCTCCCCTGAGGTTTGCGGGACATCATCAGTTTCATGAATTCCGACGCATAGACACGGCCGACAGGCAGTGTGACAGGTCCGGACAATGTCACGTTCCTCCCGGTATAACTCGACACCCTGTCCAAAGATATGATATAGGACCTGTGTATTCTGACAAAACGTTCCTTCGGGAGCATGTCCTCCAAATCCTTCAGACTCGTCTGCGTCAATACGGTATTTCCTCCGGAAACATGTATTTTGGCATAATTGTCCATAGCCTCGATATAGCATATATCGGAAAACCTGACATTGATATTCCTGTACTCCGACTTCACCGTAATCTCTCCCCCGCTGCCGCCTGCCGCTGCACTCCTGAGCCGCATCTGTTCCCTGACCTTGCCTAACGCAGTCTCGAACCTCGCCCACGAAAACGGCTTGTGAAGGAAATCCACGGCGTTCAATTCGAAACCGTCGAGAGCAAAACGCGCATACGCCGTAGTGAATATCAGGAACGTCCCTTCCGGCAATGTCCTGGCCACATCCAGTCCTGAAATCCCGTTCATCTCGATATCGAGAAAGACCAGCTGGGGACGTATGCGCCGCACAGCTTCAAGTCCCTCTACGGGATCGCTGTAGGAATCCAGTGCGACATCTCCGTCCCTGAGGCAGAATTGTCTGATAATCGACAAGGCCACGGGCTCGTCATCTATTGCGACAGCATGTATCATTGTCCCTTTTTCCTTTTTCGCGTCACCCCTATGAAATTCACTCAATTCATTTCATCGGATTCACTTTTTTATACATTATTGTCAGATTCACCGCAAACACTCCGTCACTGTCCGTTATTTTCAGGCTGTGTGCTCCGGGATATATGAGAGACAGACGTTTCCGGCAGTTGGCAATACCGATACCCTCCCCTTTTCCGGACAAGGAC
The DNA here is from genome assembly GCA_018711225.1 of Candidatus Cryptobacteroides intestinipullorum. Classification (GTDB taxonomy): domain Bacteria; phylum Bacteroidota; class Bacteroidia; order Bacteroidales; family UBA932; genus Cryptobacteroides; species Cryptobacteroides intestinipullorum. The sequence continues at coordinate 18,512 of DVIP01000174.1, forward strand.
TCCGGAAAAATCCTGTTTCTGACGCTGAAACTGATCCTTCCGTCACCGGATGAAAGCCAGATGTCAATACGGCTGTCAATATGCGATGACACACCGTACTTGAAGGCATTCTCCACGAAAGTTATCAGAAGCATCGGTGCTATGACAGCCTCGTCATCTCCCTCTTCGGACTCGAAACTTACGGCCGTATGTCCGTTCAGGCGGAGTTTCTGAAGATCAATGTACTGTCTTATATACTCCGCTTCATCGGAAACGGGGATGAAGTCTGCGGAAGTCTTGGAATACATATATTTCATCATGCCTGTAAACTGCATGAAAGCCTGTTCGGCCTTTTCCGAACCGGTAATCAGAAGACCGTACAGGGTATTGAGTGTATTGAACAGAAAATGAGGGTTGATCTGGGCCTTGTAAAGTGCCAGTTCGGCTTTTGACTTTTCCTGTTCCAGTTCCTTTTTCTCCAGCATCTGGTGGTACAGTTCTGTCAGAAGCCCGACGGCGAAACTGAAGGTGCTTACTACGAAGAAAAGAAACCACACAGCCTGTTCGCGCGGATGAAGCATGAGGAAATGACGCTGATGTGCCGGTCTGTGATGCCTCAGGAAATCGCCGTGCCAGTCAAGGCCCGAAACAAGCCATGTCAATATCACGGTGAATACCAGTATGAGCAGGGCTGCCAGATACTTTTTCCCGGAAAAAATGAGAGGGACGGTTATCTTCCGGTGCAGAAAATATACGACATAGAGCCAGACGACAAAGATAAGTACGAAAAAGGTATGGTGCGTAAGCCACCTTTCCACAGGGAGGAACATTATCATCAGCGGAAGGAGGATGACGCAGAATATCACATCTATGAAAATAGGAAGATTCCTGTTGTTCATACCGGTTCTGTTTTCTTTTGTCCGACTGATGCAAAAATAAGCATTTTCCGTATTCGTACAGATGTCGTTTGCCATCTGATTCATGCCGTTTGCCATCAAAGCCGAACCCGGACGCCCCGCAGGAACATATCTTGGATATCTTTGCTTCCGGTCGGGGACATACGCCGGCATGCATCCCCGGAAAGTCTTACAGAAAAAATTCAAGGATATGAAAAGGTTGGTTACAGTATTGGTTGCAGGCTCGATAGGTCTTGGCAGCGCCTTCGCACAGAGGCCTCAATGCCCTGCAGGACAAATGCCGCAAAGAGATACGATCTCTGATGCGCAGAGGATTGAAATGAGAGTAGACAGGCTCAAGGACAGGCTGGGTCTCACGGATGACCAGGCCGTAGAACTGAAGGAACTCTTCACCAGGCAGAACCAGGAAAGGGAAGAGGCGGTAGCCGCACACCGTGAGGAAATGAAGAAAATGGCGGACAGCAACCGTGCTGAAGTGGAGAAGGTACTGACTCAGGAGCAGAAAGAAGCTTGGGAAAAGATGAGGGCGGAACGTCCTCGCTTCGGCGCCGGACCTGAAGGAAGGCCGCACCACCACCGTCATCCGGCTCCGGGGCCTGACGGATGCAAGCCGGGACACGGGCCTCAGCACGGACCTGAATGCGGTCCACAGCATGAACCTGACGAATGCGGATGTCCTTGCGGATGCCGTGAATAAGGAAAAACTTCAAATAACAATAACAGGCAGAGGGCGATGCAAAAGTAGTTTTGCACCGCCCTCAAAATATCTACTCAGCACTTTGCGATACATTTACCCATTGAAAATAATCCAATGAAAATATCTGTATTGACAATGATCGGCCAATGCCGGTTGTATTCTCTTTAAGATCAATGATCAGCCGATGCCTTTCATCGCTTGTCCTGATTGTAAACCACGGTCCTGTATAATTATATTCATCACCGTTGCGGTTTCCCCTCAGACTCAATTCATCTTCTGTCTTATCAGTACTATATCGCACCCAGTCAATATCAAAGGCTCCCTTAGTAGTCAGTTCGACAGTTCCGGCAGACGCATCTGCCGTCACTTCGGAACTGGAAATCCCTATAATATCCTGGCTCTTGCCCGTACATCCTGACAGGCAGGACAAGAGAAGGACAAAGATACCGTAGTAAACTTGCAGGTTTCTTTTCAAGGTACAATTATTTTTGGTTATTGGTTTTTCTTAGATATGACTAAATTATTATTGACCCTGCCATTTGATTATCATCCGAGTTTTATACAATTCAACACTAATATCGCATATTTTTTTATTTACACATAAAGGTATGGGTTTAAATTCGAAAATCAAGTTCTTCAATATCAGGTTGTCACAAAAATGTCGCAAAAAGTCACAAAAAAGCCAGATTTGGAATCCGGTTGCAATATCCCGGCAGATTGCAAATCTGCCGGAACAAATTTAATCTGCCGGAACCAGTACGTCCTCGCTTAATTCCGCGAAAACTACAGAAGTCCGTCGCAGAGTTCAGACGCGACAAGCATCATGCGCGGAATGTGGAACGGCCCCTTGAAAAGATTGCCCTTGGCAGGCTGCGCCACTGTGCCGTCACGGTGCAGATACCCGTACCATTCCCCGTATTCATTGTCCTTCAGATGCGCGTAGGCATACTCATGCGCCTTTCTGTGCATTTCAAGATACTTCTCGTCACCGGTAGCCCTGTAAGCATACAGTGCGGCGATAATGGCCTCGCACTGCGGCCACCAGAACTTCATATCCTGCGAATAGTCCTGCGGAGGGAAATTCCTGCAGTCACGGAAATTGATCATCCCGCCGTACTGCTCGTCCCAGCCCCAGGCCCAGGCCCAGTCGATAATGGTCGTGCCCATCTTCACCAGAGAAGCATCCCAGCCGCGGCTGCGTGCCACATCAAGGATAAACCACCCCGTCTCGATGCAATGCCCCGGATTGATGGTACGCCCTGCGCATGTATCGATGAATTCCCCTTCCGGACCTACAGTCTCCAATATCGTCTTGAACTCGGGATGCATGAAATACTTCGCAAGCTCTTCTATCGACTGGTCTGTCCTTGCATCCAGAATAGGGTCGGAAGAAACTTTCCGCACCACCTGCGCCACATTTATAAGCATCATCGTTATGGAATGCCCTCGTCCCGGAATATATGTCTTCGGAGGCAGGAAACCCGGAACGGACATCATGTGCAAAATGTTCCGGAACATTCCGACGGCCTTGTCGGCATATGTACTGTTTCCCGTTGCGGCAGCATATTCGGCCATAGCCATCGCGGCAAAACACTCCGAAAAGACATATCTGCGTTTCTGTACCGGTCTGCCGTCCTCAGTGACCGTGAAGAACATGTGGCCGTCCGTGTCAATGCAATATTTCTCAATGAAATCTATGGCACTTCCGGCTGCCTCTATCCATTCCGGATCAGCGTCAGGCAGCTGCGCGGCCCGTGACATGATAAATCCGAAGCGGCCCTGGAACCACACGGACTTGGTGGTATCCATCAATGTCCCGTCCCTGTCCACACAGGTATATACTCCGCCATGTTTCCTGTCATATCCGTATTTCATCCAGAAAGGCAGGATATTCCCCTTCAGGTCAGCCTTGTACTGTCCCGAACACGCAGATAGATAATTTTTCTGTTCTGTTGTCATATATTGTATATTTTACATCTGCTCCATTATAAATTTCCGGCCATGACCTGCCAGACCTAATCAAGTCCGGAAGACCGCAATGCCTTCCTGATGACAGGATACAAATGGCTTGCGTATCTTTCCATGCCAAGATCAGTGAAATGCACCCCGTCAACAGTAGCCTCGGAATCATTTCCTATCATACCTTCGGATGAAACATAGTAGACATGCTTCTCTCCGGCCTTCCTAAGCTTCTCGTACAGGACCTTCTGCGCCGCGTTCTTCCTTTCCACCTCACTCCTTATAGCCTTGTCGAACCTGGAATGAGGGAACTCGGGATCCTCGACGAATATCACCGGCACATCAGGATGCGCATCCCTCAGTATTCTGAAGAACTTCTCCCCCTTTTCGGCAATCATATCCGCGGACGCGTTGGGCACATAGTCCAGGACAAACGCACCGGGAGACTCCACCGAGGCCATAAGACCGGCTATCTCATAATCGAGCAGGGCGTTGCCGCTGAACCCGAGATTCATCACCTCCCTGCCGAGCATGCGGCCGAGGATATTCGTATGCGCCATTCCCGGACGGCTTGCACAGCCTCCCTGAAGAATGCTTGTCCCGTACATCACCACCGGATGCTCCCTCGACGGCAAATCCACCTCAGGGAGAGATATGGACGCATCCTCCGGGATGCCTATGTAAAGGGAATCCACCCCGTCATAAAGGGAAAGATACAGCATGTATTCCCTGTCCGCCCTGTCCATATTCCGCACGAGAACCGCATCTGTCGTCCTTCCTTCAGGACGTCCTGTACCGGCGAACCTCCACTGCCCGTCTTCGAGAATATACAGGTCCACTCCCCTGACGCCTGTCTCCGCCATGTGGCTCATGGTATTGCCGAACATTGACGTCCATCTGACACTGACAGACGGGGAATCGGAACGGAAACGGACTGCAAGTCCGGCAGAATTCCGGCCCAGATTCCAGACCGGCGCCCTGCTTATGTTTCTGAACGAAGCCGGGAGACGTTCGTATCTGGTCAGGACGGAATCGGAAACCTGTCCGTACAATGGAAAATCAGCGGCATCATGCCATACCGGCTCTTCCGCAACGGCAGGAAAAATGCCTGCAAACGCCAGACACGAAACTGCTGCGGCAAGCAGCCATCTGTTCATGAAACCATTGTTATGTCTTTCCATTATCTTCCCGATTATTTAAGGCAAATATAATAATTTTATTGAATAACGATAGTATTTTTCTTAAATTTTAATTATAACTATGAAATTATTAAATAAAATATTTAATTTTACCGGAGATTTTATGATATTATAGAAAAATCTACCGTAATTGTAACACTCCAATCTAAAAAACTCTCAAATGACAACCAGCACCAGCCCTTCGGTCAGAATAGCCGCCATCGACATCCTTCGCGGGATAGCCATTTTCGGTATGATATTATCCGGACAAATAGGATGGGAATCCGGACTTCCGGCCTGGATGTTCCACGCCCAGCTTCCGCCTCCCGACCATATTTTCAGACCGGACGTCCCCGGAATCACATGGGTGGACCTCGTGTTCCCGTTCTTCCTGTTCTCCATGGGGGCGGCATTTCCATTCGCCCTGAACAAGAGAATACAGTCAGGACAGCCGGCATACATGACCGTCCTCGGACTGGTGAAACGGTGGGCCATACTTGCGGCCTTCAGCATAGTGCTCGGAAACAGTTACACCTCAGGGTCTTCAGAGGCCGGAAGATATGCGGTATACGCCTTCAAGGTAGCCCTTTGGGGAGCGCTTTTCCTTTCCCTGACCAGGTTCGGATTCGCGAAGAAACGTCATTCCGTCATAGCGAATATTTCCGGTGTGGTCCTGATAGCCGCTCTGGCAGTCATACAGCAGGAAATCCTCGGAGTCCCGCTATCCAAAGACCGCAGCGACATCATAATCATGGTGCTGGCATACGTGGCGCTTTTCGGCGGGCTAATCTGGATGCTTACCAGGAAGTCCATCCTGTGCAGATGGCTCATTTTCATAGCTATAGGCATCATCAAGGGTCTGACTGCATATACTCCGAAGATATTCTCCTTTATGCCGGACATTGCAGGAATCGGATGGATATTCAGTTGGGCATTCCTGCAATACCTCATGATAGCGGTTGCAGGCTCCATCATAGGTGACATGATCCTGGCACGCAGGAACGAAAACACCGGTTCCACAGCCGGCAAGGCCGATACCTGGCTTGCACTGCTGGCCATTTCGACAGTTGTATTCCAGCTCTGGGGTCTGTTCACAAGACATGTCACCGCTGACTTCATTGTTTCGGCGGCATCAGCGGCTCTGTTCATCTTCCTGACTTACAGGAAAAAGGCCCTGTGGTCCGATATCACCGCCATCGGATATCTGCTTCTTCTCGCCGGAATAGTCTTCGACCCTGTCGACGGAGGCATCACGAAGGATCACTGCAATCTTTCATATCTGCTCACGACATCGGGCATGGCAGCCATGACTACCGGTTTCCTGATCCATTTGGAAAAGAGATACGGAATGAAGGCCAGACTGCTGTCCGAATGCGGTCAGAACCCGATGATAGCCTACACGGTCACGAACTTCATAACCGCCCCTGTACTCTATGCCGTTGGTCTTTTAGGGCTAATCGACAGCCTGGCATACGGATCGCCATTCATGGGACTTGTCCGCGGCCTGCTCCTGACCGGAATAATGATGGCCCTGACAGTCTTCTTCACGAGAAAGAAAATCTTCTGGCGCAGCTGAAACGACGCAGCGGAAGCACCATTCAGCCAAACAACAGACGGAAAAAGCAAAAGAGTCCGGAACCCAAAGGTTTGAAATCTCTCCGAGCATCCAATATTCAAAGCCAAAGTTGGCCTCACGGAAACAAGAAAAGGGAAGTGACTTTTATTTCAGGCCACTCCCCTTTTTGCTATCAGACAGGAAAACCATCCGGAATTCCTCCTGTCATAGACCATTCACAGCTTCGGCAAGATCATCCCACCAGCCGAAATTCACGATATGGACCAGATCGAAGACCATAAGGCCGTCGGACTTGTCGAGATTCATGCGCACCGCCTTGCGGAACTGCTCCGGGTTTCCGCGATAGTCTTCCACGTACATGCCTCCGAGGAACGGATTCTCAGGGCCGAGCAGTTCACGGGAATACAGGCATGCGCCCTCCACGCAAAGGTGCTCCCCGGAACTGATGGCGCTGTCCGTCTCGTTCCGGTACGTCCCTGCGCTTTTTCTATACTCGTCGAGAGTGACGAGAGGATAATAGTTACCGTTGGTATAAAGGTCGAGAAGCTCGGCATATCCGTATTCATGATATTCCGGAGTCGCCCAGTCAAAATCCTTGGACGGATCATAATTCCTGCTGGCCCAGTTCACCCCGACCTCATAATAGGAAGGATACCATGCGCCGGTATATGCCCCGAACACTGCGTCGGGATCGGCTGATTTCACGGCATCCCGGGCTTCCTCGAAGAAAGTATAGA